>NZ_CP147505.1:2700000-3000000 GCF_037201915.1 Haloplanus sp. CK5-1
CCCGCGGAGGACACGAACCTCGAACCCGGGACGATCGAGCGCCCAGCCGACGGCTCGACGGTCATCAGTGCACAGGGGTACACGTTCCGTGGGAACACGAACCCCAAGAAGCCCGCACGCCTCGTCTCCGTCGGTCCGGAGGGTGACCTCGACTGGACGCACGACGACACCGTCGGTGGCGACGCGTGGTTCTTCGAGGTCGATCCCATGCCCAACGGGAACCTGCTCGTCTCCTCGCCACGAGCGGGCGACACGGTTATCTTCGAGTTCGACCCCGGCACGGAGGAACGCGTCTGGCAGGAGCGCTTCGACATGACGGACACGCACGGCGTCGCCTCCCTCGGCGACGACCGCATCGCCATCGCGAACATGCGAGCGTGGAACGAGTCGACCGGCGTCAGCGAGGACCGGATCGTCGTCTACGACCGCTCGACCGGGGAGGTCACCTGGGAGTGGAAGTTCAAGAACCACTACCCCGCGGGCACCGACGGCGGGTACAGCGCCGACTGGACCCACGTCAACGACGTCGAACCGATCGGCGACGACCGCCTCCTGCTGTCGCCGCGCAACTTCGATCAGGCCATCGTCGTCGACATGGAGAGCAAGGAGATCGTCGAGCGTCTCGGGAGCGACGACGACTACGACGTGTTGCGCGAACAGCACAGCCCCGACTGGCTCGAGAGCGAGAACGGGACGCCGACCATCCTCGTCGCCGACAGCGAGAACGACCGCGTCGTGGAGTACGCCAAGGAGGACGGGGAGTGGGTCCGGACGTGGGAGGTGGGTTCGGAGTCGCTCAACTGGCCCCGGGACGCCGACCGCCTCCCGAACGGCAACACGCTGATCACGGACACGCTCAACCACCGCGTGATGGAGGTGACGCCGACGGGCGAGGTGGTCTGGGAGTACTACGCGACGTGGGGGCCGTACGACGCCGAGCGCCCGGTCCACGGCGACGACTCCAACGGGCCGACGATCCGCGACATGAACGCGAGTGGGAGTTACGCCATCACCGGGAGCGCGAACCTCACCACGGGAACGGAGGGATCATTCGTCGCGGGCGGCCTGCGCACGACGTTCGAGGGGACGCCCGTGGAGGGAGTGGCCGACGAGGTGGCGACCCGGTGGGCACACGTGCTGCCGTGGCTCCGCCCCGTCTGGATGTCCGAGTCGGACGTCGTCGCGGCTATCGGCGCGCTCCTGGTCGTCTTGGGTTGGACTGGGGAAGAACTGCTCGTGCGGCGACGACGGATCGGGAGCCACGTTCGGCGACTCGCGGATCGCTGAGGGCCACGCAGCCCCGGGGTATGGTGACGCTACCACGACCCGTGAGACTAAAACCCTCCCCGCACGGAATCGAGTCATGGACTATCACGCCGCTGCGGACTTTCTCTCCGACCTCCGCCGGTTCGCAGTCGAACCGGGGACGGAGTCGGTTCGGGATCTGTTGACGCGCCTCGACGACCCACAGGCGGGCGTCACGTTCGTCCAAGTCGCCGGCTCGAACGGCAAGGGAAGCACGGCGCGTATGACCGAGTCGATCCTGCGCGAGGCCGGGTACCGAGTCGGGCTCTACACGTCGCCACACTTCGACGACGTCCGCGAGCGGATCGGGGTCGACGGTCGGAAGATACCCGAATCGGCAGTCGTCGAGTTCGTCGACCAGGTACGCCCGTTCCTCGTCGATCGGGCGGTCGAGGGGGAACCCCTCACTTCCTTCGAGACGCTCACCGCGATGGCTCTCTGGCACTTCGGCCGTTCGGACGTGGACGTGGCGGTGCTGGAAGTCGGGATGGGCGGCCGCCTCGACGCGACGAGCGTCGTCGATCCCGTCGCCGCGGCGGTGACGGCGGTGAGCCTCGAACACACCGAGGTCCTTGGCGAGTCGATCGACGACATCGCCGCCGAACAGGTGACGGTCGCACCCGACGACGCGCCGTTGGTGACGGGCTCGGCGGGCGAGGCACGCGACGCCGTCCGCCGGCACGCGCCCGACACCGTCGCCGTCGGGACCGCTGCCGAATCACCGGACGTGACCGTCCGCTACGACGGCCTCGTCAACCACACCGAGGCGGCGGTGGGGATCGCCGGCGACGACTGGGGGATCGAGACACGGGTTCCGATGCCTGGATCGTATCAGGCCCGGAACGCCGGCGTTGCGGCCGCACTCGCCCGGCAGGTGGGCGACGTCGTCGAGGGGAGCGTGACCGAGGCGCACCTCGCCCGCGGCATCAGGAGCGCCCACTGGCCCGGGCGGTTCGAGGTGATGGAGCGCGAGCCGCTGGTCGTCCTCGACGGCGCACACAACCCCGGCGCGTGTGCGGCAGTCGCCGAGACGCTCGGCGAGTACGACTACGACGACCTCCACCTCGTCTTCGGGTCGATGCACGACAAGGACCACCAGTGGATGGTCGACGAACTGCCGTCGCCGTCGTCGGTGTGGGCCTGCGCGCCGGCCCACGAGCGGGCGGCCGATCCCGCGGTGCTCGCCACTGCCTTCGAAGCCGGCGGGACCGCCGACGCGACCGCCGCACCCACGGTGTCGGCGGCGCTTTCCCGTGCCCGCGAGGCGGCCGCTCCCGACGACTGTATCCTCGTCGTGGGGTCGCTGTTCGCCGTCGGCGAGGCGCGGCGGACGTGGTCCCGGCTCGCCGTTCCCCGGGAGGTCGACACCGTCGACGACGCGCGGACGACCCTCGACCGCTCGAACTCCGACGCGGACGCTACGGTCGCCGAGGACAGTGTCCACCGGGTCGCGACCGTCCGCCTCGACCGCCGGGAGGCGCGAGCGATCGACCGCGCCGCCGGGCGGGCCGGCGCGACGGCGGTGACTGCCGACTACCGGACCGGGCGCGAACTCCGGCCGGCGGTGCTCTCGGGGACGCGGACCGAACTCCGATCCCTCCTCGCCGCGGTCGGCGACGAGTACGGCGGCGTCGCCGACCGCCTGCGTGAGGCCGTCGGTCTCGGGGCCGACACACCGACCCACGGCTACCCGTGGGAGGAACGCCCGTCGGTGATGGGTATCCTGAACGTGACGCCGGACAGTTTCCACGACGGCGGTGACTACTTCGATCCGACGGCTGCGGTCGATCGCGCCGAGGCGATGGTCGAGGCGGGTGCGGACGTGATCGACGTGGGCGGCGAGAGCACGCGCCCCGGAGCCGACCCGGTGTCGGCCGCCGAGGAGATAGAGCGCGTCCGCCCGGTGATCGACGCCCTGTCCGACCTCGACGCCCTCGTCTCCATCGACACCCGCAAGGCCGAGGTGGCGCGGGCCGCCCTCGACGCCGGAGCCGACGTCCTCAACGACGTGACTGGGCTCGCCGACCCGGAGATGCGCTTTCTCGCCGCCGAGTACGACGTGCCGGTCGTCGTGATGCACAGCATCGACGCGCCGGTCGTCCCCGACAAGACCGTCGCCTACGACGACGTGGTGTCGGACGTGATCGACGAACTCGCCGAACGGGTGGCGCTCGCCGAACGTGCCGGCCTCGACCGAGAGAAGGTGATCGTCGACCCCGGCCTCGGCTTCGGCAAGGAACCGGTCGAGGAGTTCGAACTCCTCGACCGCCTCGGCGAGTTCCGGGCGCTCGGCTGTCCGGTCTTGGTCGGCCACTCCCACAAGTCCATGTTCGGCTACCTCGGGCAGGGTGCGGACGAGCGCCTGCCGGCTACCGTCGCGACGACGGCGCTCGCCGTCGACCGGGGGGCCGACCTCGTCAGGGTCCACGACGTGCCCGAGAACGTCGCCGCGGTCCGAGCGGCCGTCGCGACGGCCGACGCCGAGTCGACGCCCGAGGACTGGCGGGCGTGATTTAACACGCCGGCTCACCTACCCGACGCCGTGTGCACGCTCACGCTCGCCTGGCAGGTGTTTGCGGACGCGCCGGTCGTCGTCGCAGCCAACCGCGACGAGCGATCCGACCGAGCCTCGGAGCCACCGTGCCGGACCGGGTCGGATCCGGCGGTCGTCGCCCCCCGTGACGCCGAGGCCGGCGGCACGTGGATCGGACACAACGACGCCGGACTGTTCGTCGGGATCACCAACCGCCCGACAGAGGGGACCCCCGCCGAGCGATCCCGGGGGTTGCTAGTCGACGACGCCCTCCGAGAGTTCGACGCGCGGGCGGCCGCCGAACTCGTCGAACGCGCCGTCGACGCCGACGCCTACGACGGGTTCAACCTCGTCGTCGCCGACGGCGAGAGCGCGTTCCTGTTCGAGTGGGACGGCGACTTCCGGCGGACGCGACTCGGCCCGGGCGTCCACGTCGTCGTCAACAACGGGGCGGCCCTCGGCGGCGGCGGGCACGTCGCCGACGCGTTCGTCGTACCGGAGGGCCCCGCCGCCGAGTGTGCGACCGAACGCGCGGACGACGCTCGCGCGGTCCGGGCGGCGCTGACACCCGAACCCGGCGAGGCGTCGGCGGCGTGGCTCGACCGGGCCGGGGACGTCCTCGCCGACCACGACGTCGGCGTCTGCATCCACGCCGAGGGCTACGGCACGCGGTCGTCGTCCCTCCTCCGCCTCGGCAAGACACCCGAGTATCTGTTCGCCGACGGACCGCCCTGCGAGACGCCGTACCGTCCGGTCGACGCGGGTGAAGGTCAAGTTTAAACACGTCCCGGCGATTTGTCCGGGTATGTTCCGGACCGACGGTACGGAGGTGCGTCGATGAGCGCGAGCGATACGGCGGACCTCTCGGCCGACGAACGTGCGGCGCTTGATCTCGTCCTCGAGACGCGGGGGATCCACCAGAGCGATCTGTGGAAGGAACTCGACATCTCCTCGCGGAAAGGGAGTCGGATCGCCGAATCGCTCGTCGAGAGCGGCCTCATTCGGCGCGAGGAGACCGTCTACCAGGGACACAACACCTACTACCTGATGCCGACGGTCGAGGACCTCGATTTCGCGATGCTGATGGCCGGCGACATGCTCTCACCGTTCATCGGCGAGGAGGAAGTCGACCCCCGGAGCGACGCCTTCTCGCAGTGGCTGATGAACCTCGCGTACGAGGAGTACTGAACACACGGTAGTCGGGTCTGGTCGTCGGACCGAACGGAGAAGGTGAGGGAGGATAGTCCGCGGGACCGAGGCCGTTACTCGTCGTCGTCCGCGTCCTCCTCGCTCGGGAGGAGGTCGAAGTCGTCGAGGTGTGCCTCGATCTCGTCGTTGTCGAGTTCGTGGAACGCACCCGACTCGGTGGTGATGCTTGCCACGTCGACGCCGGACGGTTCGAGCGTCCCCTCGTCCGCGGAGGCGAGTGCCCGGAGCGCGAGGGCGATGCCGCCGTCGAGGTCCAGGTTGTCGCCGTAGTTCTCCTCGAGGTACTCCTGGAGGTCACCACGGTTCGCACCGATGGAGACGGCCTTCCACTCGTAGGGCGTCCCCGAGGGGTCGGTCTCGTAGAGGCGCGGTTCGCCGTCCTCGATGCCGCCGACGAGGAGGGCGACGCCGAAGGGGCGGGCACCGCCGACCTGCGTGTACTGCTGGATGTGGTCGGTGACCTCCTTGGTGAGCGCTTCGATTCCGATGGGCTCGCTGTACCGGAGGCGGTTGACCTGTGCCTGCCGGCGAGCGAAGTCGATGAGCTGTCGCGCGTCTGCGACGTGCCCGGCGCTCGCGATACCGGCGTGGTCGTCGGCCTTGTGGATCTTCTCGACGCTCGTCGGCTCCATCAGCGGCGACCGGGAGCGCTTGTCCGCCGCCAGTACCACGCCCTCCTCGGTTCGGACGCCGATGCTCGCTGTTCCTCGCTTGACGGCCTCTCGTGCGTATTCGACCTGGTAGAGGCGGCCATCGGGCGAGAAGATGGTTATCCCGCGGTCGTATGCCTGTTGTTGGGCTTGTCCCTGCATTGTATCACGTTGACTCTGACTCGAAATCGAGTGCGGCCGTCTCCGGGTCTCGGTCGGTGTGACGTCTGCTCCGGTCGCGGATCGCCGATCCGACGGTCACTCCCGAACACGACGCGTCTCTCGGTCGCTACTCCGGCCCGGGCTCCTAAATACCTTTCTTACTCGGGCCCTATCGCTCGATACTTCCGGACGCGTCGACGCTCCGGCGGTCGCGACCCCGTCATCGCTCCCCGCTCAGGAACGCTTCACACCCTCGAACGGTCCCCGACACGCCGCGGACCCACAGGCCGACCGGGTCCTCGTCGACGGCGTCCACGCAAGCGAGCGCCGCCCGCCCGGACGACACCTCGCCGTGGCGGGCGCGGACGACCGCCTCACCGTGCCCCGTCTCGCCGTCGAACCGGTAGCGCAACACCCGGAGGTCGGCGTCCGCGCTCCCGGCGTCGCCCAACAGGTTGCCAGCGGCGTACCACACCGCCCGCTGGAACGCCCGCCGCGGGACGTCGACGCCGGATGGCGTCTCCAGTTCGACGGCGAGATACCGCCAGCGCGGGCGGAGATGCTTCGGCAGGTGTTTCATCCGCTACCCCCGCTCCCGTCGCCGTCGTACCGTCCCCGTTCGACGCCGGGTTCCACGAACGACTCGGACCGTCGGTGCCGATTTCGAGCCGCGAGATCACCCCACTCCCCGAGGCCCGCCCGGATCGTATCGGGGTCGAACCCAACCGCCTCGCCGACGGCGACGAGTTCCCGCGGCGCGCGCACTTGGAGGCGCGACGCCGCGTTCGCGCTGACGACGAACGGCGCGTCCGCGTCGGCGACGAGTTCGCGGAGTTTGCGCAGGTCCCGCAGCGCCCGCACCCGCCGCCCGCCGGTCGCCCGGAGGACTGGTCCGAGGTCGAACTCGATGCGGACGCCGTGGGTCGCCGCCGCGTTCGCGAGGACGTGGTTCACGTCGCCGTCGTCGGCCATCGGGCGGGTGAGCACGTCGACCCGGTCGCTCTCGACTGCGAAGCGATTGAGGCGGTCGGTGCCGCCACGCACACAGAGGATCGTGTGGTCGGGGCGGCGCCCGCCGACCGCGCCGCTCGCGTGTTCGGGGTCGGACGCCACGATCTCGACGGCGTCGACGACGTCGATACCCGTCGCCTCGCGGAGCGCCGCGTGATCGGGTGTGGCGTCCCGTGCCCGGAGGACGACCCCCTCGTAGCCCATCCGGGCCGTGGTTGCGACGAGGCGCTCTCCTCCCTCATCGCCGTCGACGTGGACCGCCTCGTACATGGGCGGACCGATGGGGCCCGGGCGCTTGGGGGTTGCGCTTCGTACGGATTGTTGTAAGTCATTACGCATGAGTGGACGGACTGCCTCGGCGACTCGCCGGTGAACAGTCACGACAAACTGTATCAGTACAGCGCCGCCAGTCCGTCGGTCAGCGCCGTCGCCGCCCGCCGCACGTCCTCGATCCGGACGTACTCCCTGTCGGCGTGGGCGACGGGTCCCGTCTCGTCGGCGAGGACGCCGGGGCCGAAGACGACCGTCGGCGCTGGCGTGAAGTAGGAGGCCTCGGTCGCGGCACCGAAGGGGCGGACGGTCCCACCCTCGCCGTCGGTGACACGGTCGGCCGCAGCCGCGAGCGTCCGGACGATCGGTTCGTCGGCGTTGGTCGCGAACGCCTCGAAGAAGGGCGTCGGGCGCTCGGTCAGGTCGAAGGAGACGCCGACCGTGTCGGGTGTGGCGTCGTCGACGGCCGCCTCAAGGTCGGCCCGGAATCCCTCGGCCGACTCCGGGGGGACGCTCCGGCGGTCGACGGTGATCGCACAGTCGGCGGGCACCTGGTTCGTCGCCTCGCCCCCCTCGACGACCGTCGGGGTGAGCGTCGCCGGGCCGAGGTCGGGGTGGGGCTCGCGGTCCGCGTCGAAGGTTCGGACCGCGCCGAGTGCGCCCTCCGCCGCGGCGACGGCGTTGGCTCCCGCCTCCGGTTCGGCGGCGTGGGCGTTGCGCCCGGAGAGGGTGATCGTCCCCTCGAACCGGCCCTTCGCGGCCGTGCAGACGTCCAGCCCGGTCGGTTCGCCGACCACGTACGCGTCGGCGGCCCCCCGAGGCGCCTCGCCATCGACGCCCGGCAAGACCGAGAGGTCGAGCGCCGCCGCACCCGTCGAGTACACCTCCTCGTCGGGCGTGACGGCGAGGGTCAGTCGCCCCCCTCCAGGGTTGACCGCGAGAAACGCCGACAGGATCGCCGCGAGCGGCCCCTTGGCGTCACAGGAGCCACGGCCGTGGATCGGCCCCTCCTCGTTGTCGCGGCGGTACGGGACGTGTGGCGACACGGTGTCGATGTGGGTGTTCAGGACGATGTGTGGCGATCCAAACCCCCGCGTGGCGAGCGTGTTGCCCGCGTCGTCGACGAGGGGGTCGATTCCGTTCTCGCGGAGCGTCTCGACGAGGAACTCGCGCATCTCGCCCACGTCCTCGTGTGACTCGATCCGGACGGCGGTATCGAGGAAGGCGATGGGATCGAACTCGTCGTCGGTCACGCCACGTCCTCCACGTCGACGTCGAACTCGCGTTCGACCGGCCCGGTCAGGGTCGCAGGGCCGTCGTCCGGGACGACGATCACGAGGTCGCCCCCCGGCGGCGACACCCGAACCGGCCCGTCGGTCTCCAGGCGGCCGGTGCGCTTCGCGGCGGCGACAAGCGCGACGGCACCGGTGCCACAGGCCAGCGTCTCGCCCTCGACGCCGCGTTCGAAGGTCCGCTGGCGGAACGCCGCCGGTGCGCCGGGCGCGCCCTCGCGGGCGTCGTCGTCGATTTCGACCCGCGAGGCGAGCGTGACGTTCGCTCCCTCGGGGAAGATGGTCGCGTGACGCACCGGCGGCGCGACCGCATCGAGGTCGACCTCGTCCACGTCGTCGACGAACGCGACGGCGTGGGGGACGCCCGTGTTCAGAGCGGTGACTGTCAGCCCCTCGATTGGCGTGTCGATCAGCGGCCCGCCGGCGTCGTGAGCCAGCGGGACGTCCGCGGGGTCGAACGAGGGTCGTCCCATCTCGACGGTGACGCCCTCGCTCCGGACGACGGCGTGGCGGTCGCCCGCCGGCGTCCCGATCACGACCTCCCGTTCGCCGGTCTCGCGGGCCGCCCACGTCGCGGCGACGCGCGCGCCGTTGCCACACATCGCCGCGACCGAGCCGTCGGGTTGGACGAGCGTCATCGTCACCCGAACGGGCGAGGCGGTCGGATCGAGGTCCAGAAAGAGGACGCCGTCGGCGCCCGTCCGCTCGCCGCCCACGCCCGTCTCGCGGTCGCAGTGGGTCGCCGCGAACGCCGCGCGGTCCGTCACCGGCGCGTCCGCCGGTACGACGAGGAAGTCGTTCTCCGTCCCGTGGAACTTCTCCGCCCGGATGGTCATCATCGGTCGCCCTCCAGTGCGGTGAGCGCGTCGAGCGACTCGCGTTCGCGGGCGAGCCGTGCGGTTCCGCCCTCCAGCACGACTTCCGCCGGACGGGGGCGAGAGTTGTACGTACTCGCCATCTCGTAGCCGTACGCGCCGGCGTTGCCGAGGGCGAGCAGGTCGCCGCGTTCGGGGGTCGGGAGCGGTCGCTCCTCGCAGAACAGATCCGCCGTCTCGCAGACGGGGCCGGCGACGGTGACCGGGAGCTCCGCCCGGCCGTCGGCTGCGAGGTTCCGGATGGCGTGGTAGGCGTCGTACATCGCCGGGCGCAACAGGGTCGTCATGCCGGCGTCGACACCGGCGACGACCCCGCTCTCGTCCCCGCCGCCCTCCTTCACCGTGTTCACTCGCGTCAGGAGGACGCCCGCGTCGGCGACGACGTAGCGGCCGGGTTCGACGGCGAGGACGGCGTCAACCTCGCCAAGCGCCTCGCGGGTGGCGTCGGCGACGGCCGCGATGTCCAGGGGCGGTTCGGCCTCGCGGTAGGGGACGCCGAAGCCGCCGCCGACGTCGACGAACTCCAGGTCGCCCACCTCGCGGGCGAGTTCGCCCATCCGCGCGACGAGTTCGCGGTGGGCGTCCAGGTCGTCGCCGGAGATGCCGCTCCCGGCGTGGGCGTGGATGCCGACCACGTCGAAGTCGGCACGGGCGTCGGCCAGAAGCCCGGGGACGCGGTCGTACGGGACGCCGAACTTGGCGTGGCCGCCGGTCGTCACCTTCTCGTGGTGGCCGGCCCCGACGCCGGGGTTCACTCGGACCGCGAGTCGGCCGTCGAAGCCACGGGAACGGAGGCGGTCGAGCGTGTCGGCCGCGCCGGCGACGACGGTCAGGTCGGCCCCGTCACGCCAGCGGTCGAGGACGATATCGAGGTCCCCACTCGGCGGGTTGACAGCCGTGTACTGCACCTCGCGCCCCTCGAAACCGGCGTCGAGGGCGCGAACCACCTCGCCGGCGGAGGCACACTCGGCACCGAGGCCGGCCTCTCGGACCGTCCGGAGGACGGCCCGACCGGTGTGGGCCTTGACGGCGTAGCGTACGTCCGCGTCGCCGTCCTCGTCACCCGCGTCGAACGCCCGACGCAGACGAATCGCGTTCTCCCGCACTCGGTCGAGGTCGGTGACGTACAGCGGTGTGCCGTGTTCGGCCGCCAGCCCCCGCAAGTCGGGGGCCGTCCAGTCGGCGAGGCGTCGTACGGCGGGACCCGTCGGCCCGTCCGTGGCGTCCGCAGCGTCGCCGACCGCCTCCTCGCTCATTCCCGGAGCGCCTCCTCCCGCCTCGTGGCATCCCGCGTCTCGGCCTCGATGTCCATCGCGACGACGGCGGGCTTGTACGCTCCGCCCGCGAACAGGTCGTGGTCGCCGATGGAGGACTCCACCATCCGGGTGAACGCCCGGCGCTCGGGCGGCAGACGGCCGTAGACGACTTCCTCCTCGACGAGGTCGTAGACGGGGATGCGCGGCGAGAGGAGCGTGTTCTCGCCGACGACGGTGTTCTCGCCGACGACGAACCCGGAGGTGACCCGGCACCCCGCTCCGAGCGAGGCGCCGTCCTCGACGATCACCGGCGCGTCCTCGACGGGTTCGAGGACGCCGCCGATCAGCGTGTTCGCGCCGAGTTTGACGCCCTCGCCGATCTGAGCACAGGAGCCGACGGTGTCACAGGAGTCGACCAGCGTCCCGTCGCCGACGTGTGCGCCGACGTTGACGAAGGAGGGGCTCATCATGATGCAGTCGCTCCCGAGGTACGCCCCGCGTCGGATCGTCGTGCCGTCGGGCGTGTTTCGGGTGCCGCGCTCCCCGAGGTCGGTCGTCTCCCGCAGGGGGAGGACGTCGTGGTAGTCGACGCCGCCGTACCCGCGGGCCTCGGTCGGCCGGAGGCCGAAGTTGAGCAGGATGCCACGCTTGACCCACTCGTTGACCTCCCACTCCCCGCCGCGCTTCTCGGCGGCGCGAACCTCGCCCGCCTCGAGGGCGTCGAGGAAGGCGTCGAGGGTCGCACGGTCGTCGTCGGTCGCCGTCTCGGCGTCGACGGCGTCGTCGTCGTAGCGGTGCCACAGGTCGGATACGTCGGATTGGAGCGTCATAGCATGTCCTCGAAGTCGTACGCGCCGGCCGGTCGGCCGGTCAGCCACTCGGCAGCGTCGAGCGCACCCTCGGCGAAGACGCCGCGGGACTCGGCGCGGTGCGTGAGCGTCAGCACCTCGTGGTTCCCCGCAAGTAGTAGTTCGTGTTCCCCGGTCACGTCGCCGGCCCGGCGGGCGTGGACCCCCACCTCGCCGTCCTCGCGGGGCTGTTCGCCCTTGCGGCCGTGGACGCGGTCGCTCCCGTCGGACTCCGTCCGACTCCCCGAGGAGCGTGGCTCCTCGCGCACCTCGTCCACGTCGTCCAGAATCGTCAGCGCGGTGCCCGAGGGGGCGTCCCGCTTGCGGTTGTGGTGGGTCTCGGTGAGTTCGACGTCGTACGCCGGCACCGCGGCGACGGCCTCGCGGATCGCTCGCCGGAGCGCCGCCACGCCGCGAGCGAAGTTGGCCGCGCGGAGGACGGGCGTCGACTCGGCGGCGGCCGCGACGCGGTCGAGTTGCGCATCGGAGAAGCCCGTGGTGCCGACGACGGCCGCGACGCCCGCCTCGGCGCAGGCCTCGACGTAGCGCACGCTCGGGTCGGGGACGGTGAAGTCGACCAGGACGTCCGGGTCGCGTTCGTCCAGTAGACGGGGCAGGTCGGCCTCGTCCTCGACGTCGTACCCTTCGACCGAGTCGACTGGCGAGCGGTTGACCGCGAGGGCGACTTCGACCCCGTCGCGGTCGCTCGCCGCCGCGAGCACCTCCCGGCCCATGTGGCCGCCGGCACCGGTGACCGCGAGACGCATCACCCGTCGACCTCCAGCGGTTCGAGGTCCGCGAGGACGGCTTCGAGGTCGGCGCGGTACTCCTCCGAGAGGCGGGTGAGCGGCGAGCGGACGTTGCCCGGCCCGTAGCCGCGGATGGCCATCGCCTCGTTGACCGGGATGGGGTTGGTCTCCCAGAACAGCGCGCGCATCAGCGGACCGAGGTCGTGGTGGACCTCCCGGGCGCGTTCGTAGTCGTCGTCGAGCGCCGAGTGGACCATCTCGACGGTCCGCTCGGGTTCGATATTGGCGACGACGCTGATGGTGCCCCGGCCGCCGACCGAGAGAGTCGGCAGGATGAGGCCGTCGTCGCCGGCGAGGACGGCGAACTCCTCGTCTCGGGTGCGCTCGACGACTTCGGAGACCTGCGCGAGGTCGCCACTCGCGGCCTTGTACCCCCGGATGTTGGGGTGGGCGGCCAGTTCGACCGCCGTGTCGACCTCGATGTTCCGGCCGGTTCGCCCGGGGACGTTGTAGACGATCTGGGGCACGTCCACCTCGTCGGCGATGGTCCGGTAGTGGTCGTACATTCCCGCCGGTTCGGGCTTGTTGTAGTACGGCGAGATGAGGAGGAGGGCGTCGGCCCCGGCGTCCGCGGAGCGACGGGAGAGCGAGAGCGCTTCGCGGGTGTTGTTCGACCCGGATCCGGCGATGACGGGCACGCGGTCGCCGACGGCGTCGATGACCGCTTCGACTACCTCGATGTGTTCGTCGTGGGAGAGGGTCGCGCTCTCGCCGGTGGAGCCGACGGGGACGAGGCCGTCGACGCCGGCGTCGGCGAGACGTCGGGCGTCGGTCCGGAGCGTCTGGAAGTCGATACTGCCGTCCTCGTGGAACGGCGTCGTCATGGCGGGGTAGACCCCGCGGAACTCGGATAGCGTCATTTGCTTTGGATGGGGTGGCTGCGCTGTTAGTCGTGTCGGAACTGGGCCGGCCGGAGAGCGCCCGGGACGGGGTCGCTACGCCCGCCGCGAGCGAGGCTACCGGCCGCGTTTCTTCAGGAGAGTCACGAGGCCACGCGCCGCTGGCGAACCGTCGGCGACGACCGGGACGCGAGGCCGGATCACAGTACCAAACGGACGGTGAACGGATTTATACTTTGTGTCCGAGCGAGCTCCCGCCACCAACTACTCGTCGCCGTCGGACTGCCCCGGTTCCCCCACCGCCTCGACCGGCAAGACGTCCCCGAGTTCGGACTGCAGTTCGTCCGGGCCGTGGAAGGCGTCGCTCCCCATCTCCGAGACCAGTTCGCCCAAGTTCGCCTCGCTGTCGGCGAAGGTCACCGTCACGTCGACCAGTTCGGCCGCGGCGTCGTCCCGAGTGACCGGAAATTCGAGCCGCTCGAACGTCGACTCGACCCGGCTCAGTTTCACGCGTTCGCCCATACCCCGGGGTTCGACCTCGGGACACTTAGTGGTGAGCACACGCCGCCGTTCGGGGCGGCACCGCGTCGGCGGCCCCGACTACTCGAACTCCGGATCGCGCTTCTCGACGAACGCCGCCATCCCCTCGCGCTGGTCGTGCGTACCGAACAGGCCGCTCCACGCCCGCCGCTCGACGGTCATCGCGCCCTCGCCGCCGGCCTCGTGGTAGGCGTTGAGCGCCTCCTTGGCGGCGTAGAGGGCGTGGCGCGGCTTGGCCGCGAGTTCGGCCGCCATCTCGTCGACGTGGTCGTACAGGTCGTCGTGCGCGACCACCTCCCCGATCAGTCCCCGCTCGTAGGCGTCGGACGCGTCGAGTCGGTCACCGAAGAAGATCAGTCGCCGCGCCGTCTCGTCGGAGACGAGCCGCTGGAGGAGTTGCGTACCGCCCCACCCCGGGATGATGCCGAGGTCGATCTCCGTCTGTCCGATGACGGCCCGCTCGCTCGCCACGCGGAGGTCGCAGGCGAGCGCGAACTCACAGCCGCCGCCGAAGGCGTAGCCGTTGATGGCAGCGATGGTGACGCCGGGGAACTCCCGGAGGTCGCGGACGACTCCCTGTCCCCGCTCGGCGTAGGCGAGTGCCTCCGGCGTCGAGAACTCTTTCATGTAGTCGATGTCCGCGCCCGCGATGAAGGCGTCGTCGCCGGCCCCGGTGAGAACCAGGACACGCGCCGCTTCGCTCTCGGCCTCGGCGATGGCCGACTCGATTTCTCCCAGCGTTTCGGTGTTCATGGCGTTCAGCGCGTCGGGTCGGTCGACGGTCAGCCGGGCGACGCCGCCGTCGACATCGAGGGTGACGGTGTTCCAAGACACGCCCGAGTCGACGGGAGCCAAGAGGTTAATCGTTCGGGGTCTGCGGGTCCGTCGGCGAACGGAACACGCATATGGGCGTCGCCCGAACCGCACGGCGATGACACTGTCGGAGGAGGAACGCGACCGGCTGGCGGACATCGTCCGCCTCCAGCCGACGAAGAACAACGAACTACAGGAACGGTGGGGACTCGAGGGTGGGAGCGAGGTCCACTCGTACCTCGAGGACCACCTCGGCGACTACTACTACCGCAACGAGAACAGCTACATCTGCGCGACGCCGGAGGCGGCCGACCTCGTCGACGTCGAACCGGGCGTCGAAGGCGACGATGACGGCGTGCAGGTGATCCGCGTCCCGGAGCTCGAAGCGCAGGTGTTCGAGGTCGTCGCCGGGCCCGACGACCGCTCCGAGAGCGTCGTGAGCGTCCTCCAGAGCGTCCGGGATGCGTTCGACACCGACCCCGGCGTGGACGCAGTCCGGGAGGCGCTGGGCAACCTCCGGCGCAAGGGTGTCGTCGAAACCGTCTACCGAACCGTCCCGACCTACAAACTCGCGGTCGACCGCGAGGGCGTCGCGGTCGAGGTCGTCTGACCGTCCGTCACTCCCCGTTTAGCCCGCGCTGCCGTCGCCGTCGCCGGGCCAGAAGCCGTTGGATTCCCTTACCCGGCCCACCCTCGATCGGCCACCCGCGGGTCCGCCACGCGGGGGGTTCGGGTTCGAACCCCGGACAGGACCCGGCACACTCCACGGCGGTCTGGTGGCACTTCTTCTCGGCACACCACGGGACGAACGCCCCAGCCCGCTCGCGGAGTTCGAACCACCGGCAGTCGGGGCGCATCGTCCCGACGTACGACCGCCAACCCGACCCGTAGGCCCGCTCGGCGAGTTCCAGTCGTTTGTCGGCCCGGTCGTCCGGCGGCGACGACGCCTCGGCGTCGGGATCCAGCGTCGCGGGGTGCCACGCGACCCGCGAGTCGACGCCGTCGCCGTCGAACTCGAGGGCGAGGACGCCGGCCTCGACGGGCAGGTCCTCCAAGAGAGCGGGTTCGGCCGTCTCGCCCGTGGCGGCGGTGGCGACCCACACCTCGTCGGCGAGTGCGGTCGAGACGTCGTGGTCGAGTTGGTCGGCGAGCGCCCGCGCCGCACTCGCCGAGAGGTCGGGCTTGTTCTCGACGGCGACGAGGCGACACACCCAGTCGGGGTAGGACGCGACCCGCCGGATCTGGATGCGGTTGCCGTCCCGTCGGGTGTCGACGACGCCGCGCGCGTCGGCGCGGTGGACCGCGGCGCGGACGTACCGCCACGGGTAGCCGGGGTCGGGGAGCGCGTCGCGGTACCACGCCCAGTCGGCGGGGGCGTTGCGGACGACGTGGAGCAGATCCGAATCGAGCGTCCGCTCGCCGAAGGCCGCGCGGGCGGCGAGGCCCTCGGGGTCGGCCTCAACGACGACGGTGTCCCAGCGGCGGTTCCGGGTGCCGAGTTGGCGGGCGACGACCGGGACGGCCTCGGTCTCGCGGTCGGGCGGCCACACGCGTTCGGCCCACCGGCAGGTGACGAGTTCGAAGCCGAACTCGGCGTCGCCGGGCGCGCCGTCGATCACGGCCGGTCGACGGCGTCGTGGGGCGGCATCGTCACCCGATGTACGTCCGTTCGCCCGCCTCCGTCTCGGGGTCGACGAGTTCGTCCAAGTAGTCGTGGGCGTCCTCGAGTATCTCCCGCGGGCCGTCCTGTGTGATCGTGTTGATCGCTTGGTCGTAGTCCCGCCACTGTAGGTCGCGGTGCTCGGTCGAGAGCTCCGCACTCGCCTCGAACGAGCGGGCGATGAACAGGTGGACCGTCTTGTGGATGGTGTTGCCGCCGGCCTCGAACACGTAGTCGTACTCCTCGCGGAAGCCGTCGATGAGCCGGAAATCCTCGATCCCGGCCTCCTCGGTGACTTCTCTGATCGCTGTCTGCTGAAGCTCCTCGTCACCCTCGACCCCGCCCTTGGGGAACTCCCAGTCGCCGGGACGGCTCTTCAGGAGGAGATACTCCCGTTCACCGCGGGTGTCGCGAAAGAGGATGGCTCCAGCACTGGTCGCTTCGACCGTCATTACCGGCCATATACGGTCACGGGTTAATAGAATATCGGACGGGGACGAGCCCGGACGGGTGCGCTTTTGACCTTCGAGCGCGCACCGGTGTAGTAACGATGGCCTTCGTGACCAAACTCAGCTTTCAAAGTGGGGATCGAGAGGTACTCGAATCGCTCGTCACCGACCTCAAGCGGATGGTCGAGCGCAAGGGCGCGGAGTGTAAGGGCCCTCACTCGGCACCGCCCGAACACCTCACCGTCCCGCAGTATCGAACCCTCCAGCCCGGCGATCAGTACCCCTCGTGGGAGTACACGTCCTACTCGCGGCGGCTGGAGATCCACGGCAACGACGAGGTGGCTCGACGGATCGGCCACATGGAGTTTCCCGAGAGCGTCCACGTCGAGATCGAAGTCGATCGAAAGAAACCGCTCGGCCACCGAAACGGCTAGAACGCGCTCTCGCCCACCTTCGCTACGAACGTCGCTTCACCGGTGGCGTCGCCGTCGTCGAACTCGGTGATCCGGATGCGACACTGCGTGTCGACGTACTCCGGGTCGGCGTCCGGCACCCGGATGATCGTGTCGCCGACTCGGGCGACGACGGTACCGTTCTCCACGCCGGTCAGGAACACCTCTATCTCGTCGTCGACGTCGAACGACGGCCGACTGGTGCGGAACGACCAGCCCCGCAGATACTTGCCGAGGAGGCTCATACGCGCGCCACCTCCTCGGCCCCCCGGTCGGAGGTGTACTCCCGCCCGAACCCGGTCAGCGCCGCGAGGACGAACACGCCGACGAGGAACCACCCGTGGAAGACGAACGGCACCACCTCGACGGGATTGACGACCATCGACTGGGTGAACCAGTCGTACTCTCCGGGGAGTCCCTGGATGACCGTGTAGCCGACGAGGACGCCGCCCGACCACGGGAAGATGTAGCCGAGCGCCGACGTGTTCGCGTCGAGGATGTTCGCCCGCCGGTAGCCGTTGATGTTGAACCGCTCCCCGAGGCGAGCGATGTACGGCGAGATGGCGATTTCGGCCGCGGTGTTGATCGTAATCATCGCGTTGACGAGGGCCGTCCCGAACACCATCGTCAGTTCGGTCCGGCGGACGCCCGTCGCGACCGAGCGGAAGAACCACTCCTGGATGGCCGCGAACCCGCCGCCGCGGATCATGATCTGTGCGCCCGCGACGATGAGGAGCGTGAGGACGATCAGCGGGAAGAAGCCCTGCGCGCCGGCGTAGAGACTGCCACCGACGCCCGTCTCGGCCGGCTCGACCAGCGTGACGAACGGCAGCACCGACAGCGACTGGGCGATGCCGAGGTTCTGTGGGGCTTGGAAGACGATCATGTCGGCCACCGAGGCCAGTCCGAGAACGAGGTTCATCACGAACGCGACGATGATCCCCCACGAGATGGCCTCGACGATGTGGCGGCCTGCGACCGCCGTCCCGATCACCGCGAGCATCGACAGGAGGTGGACGAGACCACCGGGTTCGCTGTTCTCGATGAAGATGGTCCGGGCCTCCGCCGGCACGTCGAGGCCGGCCATCGCCCCGCCGGCGACGACGAAGGCCACGACCGCGAGCACCGCAGCGACGATGGCGTACTTGAACCGGGAGGCGACGACGCCCCCGATGTCGGCGTTCTGGGTCACCGCCGAGACGATGGTCGTGTCGCTCACCGGCGCGAGGTTGTCGCCGAACACCGCCCCCGAGAGGATCGCACCGAACAGCAGGACGGGGTTGGCCCCGAGCAGGATCCCCGCGGGGAAAAACAGCGTCGTCATGGCGACGGTCGTGCCGTAGCCGGTGCCGATGCCCGTCGCCAACAGTCCGGAGAGGAGGAAGGTGAGTACGGGAAACAGCGCGGCTCCGATCTCTGCGGCGTTGGCCGCCCAGACGAGACCGCCGACGAACCCGCCAACTTGGATCGTCTCGGCGAACATGCCGGCCCAGAGCCACGCGACGACCGCCGTCGCGGCCACCCGGCGGGTCATCCCCTCGAAGATGGTGTTCGCGTAGAACTTCCAGTCGCCCTTCGCGAACAGCATGCCGAGGATGAGTGCGATCAGCATGCCGGCGACCAGTCCCGTGGTATCACCGATCCGCAACAGCCCACTCTGGACGATAGCCCAGACGATGAAGAAGGCGATTGGGAACGCGCTCATCCACCGCCCGCCGTAGAACTCGATTCGACGGCCCGATTCCGCCTCGCGACCTTCGTTGATCTGTTCCATTACGTCCGAATCGGTCGTGTCGTTTCTATCTGACATGGTTCGTCACCGATGGATCCCATCTCCGGTTCGGTCGCTGTCCCTGCCGATCCGACAGGGGGTGGATTCGCGGGGGCGGTAAATAAAATGACCTGACGCGTGGCCGGCGCGACCGTCACGACTTATGTGGGTGGCTCGCCTCCGCCCCGGCATGAGCGCCCCGACTCCCGACTTCGAGGACCTCCGTGACCTCCGTCGCGACCTGCACCGACACCCCGAACCCGCGTGGCGGGAGTTCTACACCACCGCCCGTCTCGTCGACGAACTGGAGACGCGCCCGCTGGACGCGCTCCACGTCGGCCCGGAAGTCCTCGCCGGCGACCGGCGTGGCGTCCCCGACGACGCCGACCTGGAGGAGTGGGCACACCGCGCCGTCGAGGCCGGGGCACGCCAGGACGTCGTCGACCGACTCGACGGCGGCTACACCGGACTCGTCGCCGTCCTCCGGCGGGGAGAGGGGCCGACCGTCGGCCTCAGGGTCGACATCGATGCCCTGCCGATCACCGAGGCCGACGGCGACGACCACCACCCCGCCGCCGCGGGCTTTCGCTCCGAGAACGAGGGGTACATGCACGCCTGTGGCCACGACGCCCACGCGACCGTCGGAGTCGGCGTCCTCGACGCCGTCGCCGCGAGCGACTTCGAGGGGACGCTCAAGCTGTTCTTCCAGCCCAGCGAGGAGACCATCGCCGGCGGCGAACCGATGGCCGAGAGCGGGCACCTCGACGACGTCGACTACCTGCTCGCACTCCACGTCGGCCTCGACCACCCCACCGGCGAGGTGGTCGCCGGGATCGACGGATTCCTCGCGGTGAGTCATTTCCGGGCCGACTTTTCGGGCGCGTCCGCCCACGCCGGTGGTCACCCCGAACGGGGGCGTAACGCGGTCCAGGCGATGGCGGCCGCGGTCCAAAATCTCTACGCCGTCCCCCGCCACCACGAGGGGGCGACGCGGGTCAACGCCGGCCGCGTCGGTGGCGGTACCGCCTCGAACATCGTCCCCGAGGAGGCGTTCATCGAGGGCGAGGTCCGGGGCGAGACGACCGAACTCATGGAGTACATGGACGACCACGCCGAGCGAGTCGTCCGGTCGGCCGCCGAGATGCACGACTGCGAGGTGGCGATCGAACGCGAGGGCCGGGCGCCCGGTGGGGAGAGCGACGACGCTCTCGCCGCGGTCGTCGGCCGTGTCGCCCGGTCGACACCCAGCGTCACCTCGACGCTCGACACCGACACGCTCGGTGGAAGCGAGGACGCCACGTACCTGATGGAACGGGTCCAGGATCGGGGCGGCCTCGCCACGTACGTCTGTGTCGGCACCGACCACCCCGGTGGCCACCACACGCCGACCTTCGACGTCGACGAGGAGACGATCCGGCTCGCCGTGGACGTGCTCGCCGGGACGACCCTCACTCTCGGCGACGACCCGGCTGCCGTGACGTAGGTGTCAGATCGCGTCCCACGCTCGCTCCGCGTCGCATCCGCAGTAAGACTTTTCGGGTATGATTACGCAGATGACACCATGGCGGACGATGCCACGCAGATAACTGACCCCTCGGCGTTCCAGTCCAAGTCACTCGCGAAACAGGTCCTCTACTCGGTCCTCACGCTGTCCCTCTACTGGCTCTACTGGTTCCATACGGTCAACAAGCAACTCGACGCGGGGACGGACGCCGACATCGACCCCACCATACGCACGGTCGGATTGTTCGTCCCCGTCTACAACTTCGTCGTCATGTGGCGGACGAGCAACGACTGCGAGGCGGTGGCCGACGAGGACGGCATCCTCCTCTTTCTCCTCTGGCTGGTGTTCGTTCCCGCGTTCTGGTATCTGGTCCAGACCGGCATCAACGACGTCGCCGAGTCGACGGGCTGAGGCCTAGTACTTCGGCTCCGCGCCCGTCGTCTCGTACACCCGCTCCATCACGTCGTCACGCTCGGCCTGCCACGCCGCCAGGTCGCCGGGGGCCGTGGGGTAGGAGTCGTACCGACCCATCAGTTCCTCCGAGAGCTTCTTCGTCCGGTAGAAATCGAGGATAGTTCCCCAGTAGCCGAAGCTCTTGACGGCGCTCTTGAGTTTCAGGGCGAGTCCCATTGAGGTCGACCCGGAGTAGAGCGCCTCCGCGAGTTTCTCGCCCGGCAGCGAGGCCAGGAGACCCATCAGGTCGTCGACGTCGACCGCCGTCGAGAGGACGTTGTACACGTCGAGGCCGGCGTACCGCGCCCCGAAGTGATCCATGACGCGTTCGTTGTACTCCCACAGCGCCGCCTCGGTCGGGCCGCCGTCCGCGAGGGCGTCGACGATGGCGTCGGCGGCGTAGGTGCCGGCGTAGGCCGCGCCGGCGATACCACCTCCCGTCGTCGGGTTGACGTGGCCGGCGGCGTCACCGACGGCGACGAACCCCGGCGCGACCGCCGAGTCGTACGGTCGCCGGGTCGGGAGCGCCGCACCGAGTTTGTCCGTCACCTCCGCACCCCGGAACTCCGGCCGGTTCCGGAGGTCCTCGCGCAGGTCCCTGACGAGTTTCATCGGCTCCTCGGTCATCTGGAAGCCGAGACCGGCGTTGATCGTCGTACTCGTCCGCGGGAAGTACCAGAGGTAGCCCGCCGCCCGCTGGGTCGGCTTGAACACGAGGGCGTCGTCCCACTCGACTGCCTCGGGCACTTCGACGATCTCGCGGTAGGCCGAGCAGAACTGCGAGTACGAGACGTTGGTGTCGAAGGTGGCGTCCTCGAGGTCGGCCTTGTCCTGGAGGATGGAGAGCGCGCCGGCGGCGTCGACGGTCACGCGGGCCTCGTAGGTGACCGGATCCCCCTTCCGGACCCCGCGAACCCCGGTCACGCGGCCGTCCTCCTGCGTGACGTCCTGAACGACGGTGTCGTAGTGGAACTCGGCGCCCGCGTCGGCTGCGCCGTCGATCATGCGCCGCCCGAACTCCAGGCGGTCGATGACGGCGAGTTCGCCGGGCACGGGGATGTCGAGGACGGTGTCGTGGTCTGGGAGTTCGAACCGGCCGTGGTCGACGCCCGTGTTGGTGAACGAGGACCTGATCTCCGATTTTGGGATGGCGTCCGGGAACGCGTCGGCCCCTTTCAGGGCGTCGCCGCAGGCGATGTGGCCCGCCTCCGACTCGTCCTTTCGTTCGACGACGAGGACGTCGAGGCCGTCGCGGGCGGCCGACGCCGCGGCGTAACAGCCGGCGGTACCCGCGCCGACGACGACGACGTCGCACTCGTGGGTGGTCATTGGTACTGCGTCACTCCCGCGGCTGGAAAACTCTTCCTTCCCGTTCCGTCGCCACCGAGACGACGGGATTGGGTCGTCCCCGTCGCTACGCGGCCGCCTCGACCGCCCGCTCGATCCGCTCGCGTGCGGTCGCCACCAACTCGTCGACGGCCTCGCTCTCGGCGTACAGTCGGACGTAGGGTTCGGTCCCGCTGGGGCGAACGAGCAGCCACGACCCGTCCCGCCGTTCGAGTCGGATCCCGTGTGACCGGTCGACGGTCGCGTCCGGGAACGCCTCGGGGAGCGTCGTCGCCAGTCGCTCCATCGCCGCCGACTTTCGGTCGTCCGGACACGCGACGCTGACCTTCCGGTACGGTCGCTCGATGACGGGTTCGCGCAGGGTATCCAACCCCTCGCTCGCGACGAAGCGAGCGATCACGGCAGCGCTGACCACGCCGTCGATCCACCCGCCGAAGGCGGGGTGGATGTGTTTCCAGGGTTCGGCCGCGAACGCGACCGTGCCACCCTCGGCCCGAACCCGGGCGACGCCCTCGTGGAGCGAGCCGAGCCCGACCCGCTCGACCCGCCCACCCGCGGCGGCGACGCGGTCGTCGATCCGGGCCGAGGCGTTGGGCGTCGTCACCACGACCGGGTCGGCGGCGTCGCAGTCGCGGACGTACCGCTCGGCGACGACGGCGAGTACCGTGTCTTCGTGGACCACCTCGCCGGCGCCGTCGACGATCACGATCCGGTCGGCGTCGCCGTCGTGGCCGATTCCGAAGGCCGCGTCGCCGTCGGCGACGAACCGCCGGAGGTCCGCCAGCGATTCGGGCGTCGGCTTGCTCCCCCGGCCGGGGAAGTGGCCGTCGACGTTTCCGTGGAGCGTGACGACGCTCGCACCGAGTTCCCGCAGCACCGTCGGCGTCGCCAGCGCCGCCATCCCGTTCGCGCAGTCGACGACGATCTGCAGGCCGTCGAGAGGCGCGCCGTACCCCCGCGCGTAGTCGACGACCGCCTCGCGGTAGGCGTCGAGGACCGGCGCGTCGCGCACGTCGCCCCACTCGTCCCAGTCGACCGGCGGCGATCCCTCGGCGACCCGGCGCTCGACCGCCCGCTCTGCCTCGCGGTCGAACTCGACGCCGTCGTCGAAGAGTTTGATGCCGTTGTCGTCGGGCGGGTTGTGCGAGGCGGTGAGCATCACTCCCCGCCGGCCGCGGGTGGCGAAAGCCAGTGCGGGCGTCGGGACGACGCCCACCCGCCGGACTGCGGCGCCGCCGGAGAGGGCTCCCGCCTCGACGGCCGACGCCAGGCCCTCGCCGGTCGTCCGCCCGTCGCGGCCGATCACCACCTCGTCGCCGTCGCGTGCGACCGCCCGCCCCACCGCCATCGCGAGTTCCGGTGTTACGTCCGTGACCGCACTCCCGCGGATGCCTGCCGTCCCGAAGAGGTCCATACCGACCGTCCGTGAGCCACCGGTTTGTATCGGTCGGTGAGGGACCGAAAGGTTGACCGGGACCCCGGCGGATGGACCGGTATGTCAGCGGCCGCCTCCGACGGTCCCGGGTCGTGGATCGACCGGGTCGTCGTCGCCGTCGTCGCCCTCTCCGTCGTCGCCCTCGCGGGCCGGGTCGTCGGCCTCGGCGCGCGTCCGTTTCACTGGGACGAGGCCCGCGTCGGCTACTGGACCCTCCGCTCGCTCGACACCGGCAGTCTCGCCTACCGTCCGGTCGCTGGCGGGCCGCTGCTCTACGTCGTCGACCGACTCGTCTTCGGGGCCGTCGGCGCGACCGACGCCACCGCCCGCGCCGCCGTCGCCGTCGTCGGCGGCCTGTCGCCGCTCCTCGCGCTCCTCTTCCGCGGAGTGGACTCGGACTCGGGCTACCGCCTCGGCGACGCCGAGACGGTCGCGCTCGCGGCGTTGCTGGCCGCCAGTCCGGTCCTCCTCTACTATGCGCGCTTCCTCCGCGGCGACGTCCCTCTCGCCGTCTTCGGCCTCGTCGTCGTCGGCTGTGGTGTCCGACTGCTCGACGCCCCGGAGGACGCCGACCCCGCGGGCTATCGCTACCTCGGCGCGGCCGCCCTCGGCCTCGCCGTCGCTGCGTCGGGGTTCGTCGTCGGCTACATCCTCTGTTGGCTCGCCGCCGCCGGCCTCACCGTCGACCAACGACGGCTCGTCGGTGAGCAGAGTTCATCTGGCTCCCGGACGGAGTCCGGGAACGTCGGCGAGGGCGGCGTCGCCCGCGAGCGCATTGGAAGCGTCCTCGTCCGGCTTCGTGGCCCGCCTAGGGCCGCGATGGGTGCACTCGCCGTCTTCCTCTCGGTCCACCTCTACTTCTACGCGCCGCGGACCGACGGCGGCATCAGCCCGACGCTGGGTGCGGTGGAGGCGGCCTTCGTCGGCGCGGCCCGCACGTTCTACGGCGTCCGCGTCGTCGGCCGACGACAGGGCGGCGAACACGAACTCCTGCCGTATCTGAGCGCCCACGCCGAGACGCTACTGGCGGCGTCGGCCGTCGTCGTCGCCCTCGCCGCCGTCGGCTTCGCCGCAGATCGGTACAGCCGTGGCCCCACGCGGCCGGTCGTCGCCTTCCACGCCTACTGGGCTGGCGCGTCGCTGCTGGTCTTCCCGGTCATCACCGAGGAGAGCGCGGCGTGGCTCACCGTCCACACCGTCGCGCCGGCGCTGGTTCCCGCGGCCGCGGGGGTCGGACTGCTCGTCCGCTACGCCGCCCGCGCGCTGGACCGCGACGACGCCGTCGGCGTCGCAGTCGCGGGATTGCTGGCGCTCGCCCTCGTCGGCGGGTTGGGCGTCGCCGTCGCGGACACGGCCTACGGACCGACGACGCCCGAGAATCCCCTCGTCCACCACGCCCAGCCCGCGGACGACCTCGACCCCGTCCTCGCCGACGTGGCGGCCGCGAGCGATGGCAACGAGGGCGTCGACGTGTTGTTCTACGGGCGGACGTTCGTCACGGAAGCCGACGCCGACACGGGCCGACCGCCGGTGAGTGACGCGTGGGGGAACCGGCTACCCCTGTCGTGGTACGTAGAGCGGGCGGGCACGGAGACAGCGGGGGTCCGCGACCCCGGAGAACTGTCGGCGCTCGACACCGTCCCGCCGGTGGTGATCGCACCGTCCGACCGGCGGGCGACGCTCGCCGAACGGCTGCCGGGCTACGAATCGAGTACGTACCGACTGTCGCTGTGGAACCGAGAGGTCGTCGTGTTCGTCCGGCGCTAACGGAAGCCCATCGCTTCGATCTGTTCCTGATACCGATTCCGGATAGTGACTTCGGTCACCTGGGCGACGTCGGCCACCTCGCGCTGGGTTTTCTTCTCGTTACAGAGCAGGGAGGCCGCGTAGATGGCCGCCGCCGCGAACCCGGTCGGCGACTTCCCGGAGAGGAGGCCCTGTTCGGCGGAGACGTCGATGATCTCGGTCGCTTTGGCCTGGACCTCCTCGCTGAGTTCGAGCGCCGAGGCGAAACGCGGGACGAACTGCTTCGGATCGACCGGCTTGAGTTCGAGACCGAGTTCCTGGGAGATGTAGCGGTAGGTCCGACCGATCTCCTTCTGTGGGACGCGGGAGACTTCCGCCACCTCGTCGAGTGACCGGGGGATGCCCTCCTGCCGACAGGCGGCGTAGAGGGCGGCGGTGGCGACGCCCTCGATCGAGCGGCCGCGGATGAGGTCCTCGTTGAGCGCGCGCCGGTAGATCACCGAGGCGACCTCCCGCACCGACCGGGGGACGCCCAGCGCCGAGGCCATGCGGTCGATCTCGCTCAGCGCGAACTGCAGGTTCCGCTCGCCCGCGTCCTTCGTCCGGATGCGCTCCTGCCACTTGCGCAGGCGGTGCATCTGGGAGCGCTTCTCCGAGGAGAGCGACCGCCCGTACGCGTCCTTGTCCTTCCAGTCGATGGTCGTCGTCAGCCCGCGGTCGTGCATCGTCTCCGTGATCGGTGCGCCGACGCGTGACTTGCTCTGGCGCTCCGAGTGGTTGAACGCCCGCCACTCCGGTCCGCGGTCGATCTGCCGTTCGTCGATCACTAGTCCGCAGTCGTCACAGACGAGTTCGCCCTGATCCGCGTCGGTGACGACGTTGTCCGAGTTGCATTCGGGACAGTCCACGGATTCGTCAGCGTCCTGTTCGGTTTCCTGGCTTCGCTGACGTTGGCGGCTAGGACGTTCCATTATAAGTGTCGTGGCGAACCTATTGTTTAAATCTTTTGCCGACTCGTCACGACTCGCGCCGACGGTACCGCGGCCGTCGGGACCGGAATCGGGCGCACTCCCTGTGGAGCGGTACAAAACTATAGTAGCGTTTGTAACTGTCCGCACACCTGATCGAACGCAGTCATGCGATCAGATGTGTGATGACTTACAAAGGCTACTATATTAGTTTCGACATCCCGTCGCTGCGTGTTTCGTCCGTGGGGGTCGTCCCCGAGTTACTACGTGGGAAACAGTGAGATACGTTGAACTGTGTCGGCACCCATCGACGACCATGCCAATCTCCGATGTCGAGTGGGACGACGGTGCCCAGTCGGCCGGCTCTCCGGCAACACGAACTGCCTCCGTCGGCCGATACGGGGACGAGGGGGAGTTGACCGTCGCGTTCCTCCCGGACTCCGTCGACAACGTGGACGCGAAGATGGAACGCGTTCGTGGTAACGACGCCCACCCAGAGTCGCTCCGCCAAGTGCTGACCGAGCGTCGGGACGGACTGGTCGCCGAAGGCGTGGTCGCGGTGACGAGCGACGGGACGACGAACTACCGACTCGACACCGACGAAGCCCGGGAATGATGCCTCCGCGAGAGCCTCCCGATCGGCCGGACGCCGGATCCGGACGGACCGAATCTCGGTGTCCAGTTTCCCGCAGAACGGCCCTCCTGTCCCTCGGTATCTGCTTCGCCGGAATCGGTTCCGGGTGTCTCGGTGAGTCCGGACCCTCCTCCGATCGGATCCGCTGGCGCAGGAGTATTCGTGGGCGACCACTCCTCGACGATGGGACGCTCTACGTCATGGATCGACTGACGCTCCACGCGCTGTCGCCGACCGACGGGAGTTCACGGTGGACGACCGAGTACAGCGAGAGCGACTTCGATCAGCGGCTCTGTCTCGACAGTGACATCGCCGTCGATGACCAACGAATCTACGTTCCCGGTTGCGACGGGCTCCGTGCCCTCCGGCGCTCGGACGGCACGCAGGCTTGGTTCGTCGGATCTCCACTCAGACAGGGTGTCGGCGTCGGCGACGGGCAGGTGTACGCGAACGCCGAGGATCTGCTCGCCATCGATGCCGACAGCGGTGACGTCGTCTGGCGGGCGGATACGGGCGGGGACCGTCTCACGACGCCGGCAGCGACGGCAAACGGCGTCGTCTTCACCAACCGCGTCGACGGGATCGTTACGGCGTTCGACGTCGACGGCGAGCGACGGTGGCAGTACCGGACCGACACCGAGACGCGAAGCCCGACGACCGCGGACGACACCGTCTACGTGGCCACGTCGACCGAACCGGGACGGACAGGGAAACTGTGTGCGCTGAACCGTGCGGACGGCTCCGTTCGATGGACGGTCGACACGCCGTCGCCGAAACGTGGAACGCGCCCGGTCGTCGACGGCGACGCGGTGTATCTCGGCTGTAGCGGGCGGGATCACGGGACGCTCCTCGCACTCGATCGCTCGGACGGCTCCGAACGGTGGTCGTTCACGGACGAGAACAGCACCGTGTACGAACCCGCCGTGACTGCCGATATGGTGTATGCTGGATCGAACGACGACCACGTCTACGCGTTCTCGCGGACCGGCGAGCACCAGTGGGAAATCGAGACGAACAGCGTCGTCGGGACGGTCGTTGCCGGGGAGAACCTCCTCTACGCGGCGAACAACGAACGCGTTCTCGCCATCGAACGGTCGTGAGGTTCAGGTCGGCGAGCACTACCGTACGCCGGAACTAACTGGAGTGCGCAGTCAGGGACGTCGCCTCCAGCGTTCGCGTCTCGGTCGACTCGACTGACCCGTCGAGAACGGTGGAGGCTGCGACTCTCTTCGCCAACGGTCCCGGACGGGTCGCGTTAACTTTGGCGTGAGTTGTGCCGGACGGCGAGGGCTTTGAGCCACGATTCTGCTGTCTGCGGTTCGACATGGCTGAAACTAGTTGCGAACGATGAGGTTCGTCGTTCTATATCCCAAAAGACACGTTCGATGGCATTCCGATTCCCGTGTGAAATCATCTGGAATCGGTACCCGTCTTCGTCGAGGACGTTCACTAGATAATCGGCGTCATCGACGAGAAATTCGACGCCATCTAGCCGATATCGTCGATGAAGTTCGGTCAGAAACCATCGCGTCGTCTGTTTCGTCGTCGCTGGAAACAGCCTGAACTGCAGGATTTCGTTTGTTTGGGGATCGACGGCACCGTACAGCCAGTAGTCGTCACCGTTGATGCGGATCACTTTCTCGTCGACCGCGAGTTGATCCGCACTCACCGTCGAAACCGGCTGTAGCTCGGCCTTGTGCACCCAGTTGTGAACCGCGACGTGACTACGTTTGACTCCCAACTCATCGAGAAACTGACTTGCATCTCTTGTTGACATACCTGCGAGATGACACCGGATACCCACTTGAATCGCCCACTCGGGAGTCCGCTTTCGCTCCACAAACGACAAGTCGATCCACTCGATACACTTGCTGAGGCGTTCGGATTCTGCCATAGACACTCAGAAATCGAACGCCTCATCCTCTAACTTAACGCGACCCCCGGACGTCGGCGAGACGGCGGGTGGCTCCTCACCGTGTCTCGGTGGAGTCGGGAGTGGCTTCGGCGTCAGTTGCGAACCGACAGGAGAGGGGTGTGAGCGGGCTCAGCCGAACTTTTTTATCATTTGCAAGTAAGAGCCACGGTGCGAACATCGCGGGACACTCGGGACTCACCGACATCACAGGATCCGACGGACAACAATGAACGAAGGGAAACACTGGCAGGAAACGTGGCGGGACGAAGAGTTGTTCGAACTGGACGATTCGGCGACCGACCCGACGTACATCCTCGGGATGTTCCCGTTCACGACAGGCGAGTTACACATCGGACACGTCCGGAACTACACTATCACGGACACGTTCGCCCGGTTCAAACGAATGCGAGGCGAGGACGTCCTGCACCCGATGGGGTGGGACGCGTTCGGCTTGCCGACCGAGAACGCGGCCCAGAAGAACGGAATCGACCCGGAGATCTGGACGAATCAGTCGGTCAACCGGATGCGAAACCAGATGGAGAACCTGGGTTTCAGCTACGACTGGTCGCGTGAGATACGGACCTCCGACCCAGGATACTACCGGTGGACACAGTGGTTGTTCAAACGGTTCTACGAGGCGGGCCTGGTGGAGCGCAAACACGGGCGGGTCAACTGGTGTCCCAGTGACGAAACCGTTCTGGCGAACGCGGAGGTCCAAGACGGTGCCTGCTGGCGGTGTGGAACGACCGTGGAGACCCGCGAACTCACGCAGTGGTTCTTCACGATCACCGACTACGCGGACGAACTGCTCGACGGACTGGACGAGTTATCGGGGTGGCCGTCACAGGTCAAGGAACGCCAGCGGAACTGGATCGGGCGGCGTGAGGGGACGAAAGTCACCTTCGAACTGGCCGAGGGTGGCTCAGTCGACGTGTTCACCAAACGGCTGGACCGCATCCACGGCGCGACGTACCTCGCCCTCGCCCCACACCACGACCGCAGTCTCGAACTCGCAACCGACGATTCCGCGGTAGCCAAGTACATCTCCTCGACCGGCGACGACACCGACCGCGGCGTCGACGGTGTCCGTACCGACGCGACGGCCATCCACCCGGTCACTGGTGAGGAGTTGCCGGTCTACGTCTCCGAGTACGTTCTCGAGGACTTGGGTACCGGCGCAGTGATCGGGATTCCCGCTCACGACGAACGGGACTTCGAGTTCGCACGGGCACACGACATCGAGTCCCGCCGCGTCGTGGAACCCGACAGGTCCGAGGACGGTGACGACGGACCCTTCACCGGGGACGGAACGCTCGTGAACAGCGGCGAGTACGACGGCCTCACGAGTTCCGAAGCCCAGTCTCGGCTCCACTCCGACCTCGAGGTGGCAGAGTCGTACACGGACTATCGTCTCAGGGACTGGTGCATCTCGCGCCAGCGGTACTGGGGGACGCCGATTCCGATCGTCGACTGCCCGGACTGTGGATACGTCACGGTCCCGGACGAGGACCTCCCGGTCGAACTCCCCGAGTACGTCCAGACCACGGGAAATCCGCTCGAGGAAGTCGAGGACTTCGTCGACACGACCTGTCCGGAGTGTGGCGCCGACGCCGTCCGCGAGACGGACACGATGGACACGTTCGTCGATTCGTCGTGGTACTATTTGCGGTTCATTTCGCCCGACGAGGACGAGATGCCGTTCGATATCGACCGCGCAAACGAGTGGCTACCCGTCGACCTGTACGTCGGCGGGCAGGAACACTCCGTACTCCACCTGCTCTACATGCGGTTTTTCGCCCGTGCGCTGTCGGACATCGGCCTGCTGGACGTTCGCGAACCGGTCACGACACTGTTGCCACACGGCTACGTGTTGAACCACGGCAAGAAGATGTCGAAAAGCGACGACAACACTATCTCCCCGGCGGAGTACGGCGAGGGCCTCACTCGACTGTTCATAATGGGGGGGGTGAAGCCACAGAGCGATTTCGACTGGTCGAACCACCGACGGGACGCGAGCTACACGCTTCGGAAGGAGATCGCCGAGTTGGGGACGACACACATCAACGAGGTGACCGACGCCGGCGACCGGCCGGTCGACGAGTACGTCTCCAGAGCCGTCGACCACGCTATCGAGACGATCACCGACCACTACGAGTCGCTGGAGTTCTACGACGCCGTCCGGGAACTCCGGTCGTTGTACTCCGTACTCTCGCAGTACCGGGAGCACACGACGCCGGACGCGGACGTGTTCACTCGCGGGGTTCGTGCACTCGTGGCGATGATCTACCCGATCATGCCACACATGTGTGAGGAGGTCTGGCACTATTTGGACGACACGCTGTTGGCGGCGAGTTCGTGGCCGGAGCCGGAGCGTCGGACCGATGACTTCGAGCTAGGGCAACGAACCGTCTCGAGTGTCCGGTCGGACATCCGGGAGATCTGCGATTCGCTCCAGGACATGGAGCCCAGCGAGATCCGTCTCGTCGTCTCGCCGGAGTGGAAGTACCGTGCGATGCAGGTCGCGCTGGACGAAGATTCGCGAGTCTACGACAAGGTCGTCGAAACAGTAGATGACCCCGATACGGCCGACCAACTCACCGAGTACGCCCAGTATCTGGCCGAGAACCGTCGGGAACTCACGGAGGAACTCCCGCCCGACCGGGAACGGGACACGCTCGAACGGGCGTCGTGGATGATCGAGATGGAGTTCGACGCGACGGTCTCGGTCGTCCCCGCTTCGGAGGCCGACCCCACGATGCGCGAGCGGGCACAACCCGGGAAGCCAGCGATCAGCATCTCCTGATTCAAAACCGTGTCGTGTCGGAGCCGAACCAGTTTCAACAAGTTTTTAGTGAATTCCATTGCCCACAGGAGGTGGGCGAGGGTCGCCAAGCTAGGCCAACGGCGCAGCGTTGAGGGCGCTGTCCTGTAGAGGTTCCGGGGTTCGAATCCCTGCCCTCGCATCACCACTTCTTCCGGTACGGTCACGCGACGGCGACGCCGTCCGAACGGTCGGCCTCGGGGAGTTGCGACCCTGTTCGAGCGAGAAATCCGTGATCGAAACCTACCACTGTGGGAAACATTTAACTAAAAACAGGGTACTGTTCAAGATATGAGCCAACAGACTCGAAAGGGCACGTCCCGGCTGAAAGAGCACCTCGAGGAAGCGAAAGAGCGGATCGAGTTCGAGGGAGAAGGATACCGTACGAACCCGGTCGACGGGAACTGCCGTCTCTAGATCGGTTCTCAAATGGATATTCGCATCCGAGACCCGATAGGCAACGCCTTCTCGATCGAGGTTCCGGCGACGGACGGGACGGTGAGTATTCGAGAGGCACTGACTCGCCACAACATTCCGCCGTCGTTCGTGATCGCGCGGCAGGAGGGAGCGATCGTCACGGAGGACCGGCCGCTCACCCCCGAGACGGAACTGCAGGTCGTTCGACCGCTCGACATCCGGCATTTCATCGAGTACGAGACGGAGACGGAACGGACCGACGACCCGGTCTACGTCGACCGGCGGTTGACCTTCGACTACGACGTCGACACGATCCGGATGCAGCGCAGGGAACTGAACGCCGAACAGTTCGTCACACACTTCGAGACGACCGTAGCCGACACCATCGACTACTACGACATGCTCCCCGACGATGGGTACGTGTTCGCGCTCAGTGGCGGCAAAGACAGCATCAGTCTGTTCGCCGCGATGCAAGAGCAGGCAGAGCGGATCGACGCGGGGGAGTGTCTGGCCGTCACGCTCGAAGGCTGGGGGTTAGAACAGGAGAACACCTATCGATACACCAAGGAGATCACCGACGAGTACGGTGTCGATCACGTCACGATACCGAAATCGGAGATCGAGTCGGTGTTCAACCTGACGGCGAGGTTCGACGAGGTCAAAGACGCCGTCGTCGCTGACACCGACATCAACGGGAAGACCGAGACGATGATCTTCGCACAGATCCAGCGACGACTCCTCGAGGTGGAGGCCGCCGACCACGGCTACGAGACGCTATGTTTCGGCCTCAATAAAGAGGACCTCCTCTCGGAGATCGTTCTCACGTTCACGTCCGGCCATCTCGCCTCGTCACTGCCCGTCAGGCCTGCAGGTGCCTTCGAGTACGTCTACCCGTTGGCGTTCCTCTCGAAGAAGGAGACACTCCTCTACGTCCTGAACGCACTCTCGCGGTACGCGGACCAAGAGGAGACGACACCGATCGAAGTCGGGGCCGACACGTCCCACTTCTACATGAAGATCGTCGGCGATCTGTGTGAGAAGTGGCCCGGTATCGAGTATCAGCTGTACCCCGCATACGAGGAGATCACCCGGTATATGCTGTCCGAAATCACCTGGGGCAACTGCGAGAACTGTGGCTCCTCCATCGTCGAGGACGGAACGACGCCCCACGACCCGCTGTGTGGTGCCTGTCAGATATTCCTGGAGAAAGACGTCATCGAGGCGGGCTAAATCGCCATCTATTTTTATACTGCTCCGTTGATCGCAACCCAGCGCGTGGGTAGCCAAGCTAGGTCAACGGCGCAGCGTTCAGGGCGCTGTCTTGTAGAAGTTCACCGGTTCGAATCCGGTCCCACGCATCACTCGTTTCTCCGCCGGTCTCGGGGACACCGGCGGCCGCCGTGAGTAGATCCGGAGCACCACAAAGAACGGACGATGCGCGCCGGCGGATCGACGACGGCGCGTGTCCAGTCAGTCGACGATGTCGATGGCGGGGCGACCCGGTTTCGCCTTGGAGGCGGCGTCGTCCGGGGCGTCCTCGCCGGCCCGGACCGTCACCGTCGTGTCGAACTCGTCTTCGATGAGCCAGGCCGCACGCTCGAGTGCGTCGCGTTCCTGATCGGGGTCGAGTTGCGGTCTGAGCCGGCCCGGTCCGGTCAGTTCCTTCGCGTAGTCGGCGGCAGCGTCACCGTGTTTGCGAACCTGTTCGTCCTGCATGACCGTGCCGATGAGGTCGTCGTCGGTCTCCTGTGCGAAGTCGTAGACGGTCTTCTTCCAGGCCGGTGTGACCGTCAGCACTATCTCCTCGGGGTCGTCGATGTCGGCCATCTCGACGATGTCGCGGATGTCCTCTCGGGTCGACTTGAGGAGGCGCTGTTCGACGTCGTAGTTGGCTGGCCGTTCGGCCTCGGGCCAGTCGGCCTCTAAGATGAGGTCGTCGTTGCCGAGTTCGTCCCAGATTTCCTCTGCCACGTGGGGGGCAACCGGTGACAGCAGTTTGGTCGCGGTGACGATACCGTCCTCGAACGTCTCGGGGTCCGGGTCGGTGATGCTCTGGTACCGGTTGAGCAGCGAAACCAGACTCCGAATCGCTTGGAGCGAGTGGTTGAAGCGGAGCTCTTCGTACTCCGTGGTGGCCTCGGTCACGGTCGCTGCGATCTCTCGCTGGATGTAGTCCGCGTTCTCCGTGGCTGAACCGGTACTCGTCCGGCCGGACGCGTACTCCTCGGCCAGCGTGTAGAGGTTCTGCAGGAAGTGGTACGCCGACCTGACACCTTCGGGACTCCAAGCGAAGTCCTTCTCCGGCTGGGCAGCCTCCATGATGAACAGCCGCGCCGTGTCGGCGCCGTACTCCTCGATGATCTCCTGTGGGGAGATGCCGTTGTCCTTGCTCTTCGACATCTTCTGGCCGTTCTCGCCCAGCACCATCCCCTGATTCGTGAGGTTCTCGAACGGTTCTCGGACGCCGTCCACCAGGCCGATGTCGTTGAGTACACGCGTGAAGAACCGCGCGTAGAGCAGGTGCATGATTGCGTGTTCGACCCCGCCGACGTACTGGTCGACCGGCAACCAGTCGCTGACCTTCTCGGTATCGAACGGCGCATCCTCCATGTCGGGGCAGACGAACCGCATGAAGTACCACGACGAGTCGACGAACGTGTCCATCGTGTCCGTCTCGCGGCGTGCCGGCCCGCCACACTCCGGACAGTCGACCTGCTTCCACTCCGGAGACTCGTCGAGTGGGTTTCCTTTGGTGTGGACGTACTCGGGGAGTTCGACCGGGAGGTCCTCGTCCGGAACCGTGACGTATCCACAGTCCGGGCAGTCGACGATCGGAATCGGCGTCCCCCAGTACCGCTGGCGCGAGATGCCCCAATCACGTAGTTTGTACTCCGTGACGTGGTCGCCGTCGAACTCCTCGACGAACCTGTCGCGTGCTTCCTCGGACCCGAGCCCGTCGAACGACCCGCTGTTGACGAGGATCCCGTCGTCGGTGAAGGCGGACTCCTGGACGTCTATCCCCTCGGGGTCGACGTCCGCGTCGGGGGCCGGTTCGATCACCTGCTCGATCGGGATGTCGTGTGCCTCCGCGAACTCGTGGTCCCGGTGGTCGTGGGCAGGGACCGCGTAGAGCGCCCCGGTCCCGACCTCTTCGAGGACGTAGTCGGCCACGTAGATCGGAATCTCCTCGCCTGTGGCGGGGTTTATCGCGTGTTTACCGGTGAACTGGCCCGAGGTCACCTCGAGTTCGTCCTCGTCGGCGCGCTGGGCCTTCTCGATGTAGGCAGCGACCGCCTCGTTGTCCTCTGCGATCTCCCGCGCCACCGGATGACCCGGGGCCAGCGTGAAGAACGTCGCTCCGTAGATGGTGTCCAGTCGTGTCGTGAAGATATCCACCTCGCCGTGGCCCGGAATCTCGAAACTCACGGAACTGCCGGTCTGTTTGCCGATCCAGTTCCGCTGCATCTCACGGACGTTGTTCGGCCAGCCGTCGAGTTCGTCGAGACCCTCGAGCAGTTCGTCCGCGTAGTCCGTGATCGTGAAGAACCACTGGTCCATCTGGCGGGTGTCTATCTGTGTGTCACAGCGCCAGCAGAGTTTCTCCTCGCCCTCCACCTGCTCGTCTGCGAGGACGGTTTCACACGACGGGCACCAGTTGAGGTCGGCCGCCTGCCGCTCCACCAAGCCGGCGTCGTAGAACCGTTTGAACAGCCACTGGTTCCACTGGTAGTACTCCGGTTTGCACGTCGTCACTTCCCGTTCCCAGTCGTAGCCGAACCCCATCTCGACGAGCTGATTCCGCATCGACTCGGTGGACTTCTCGGTCCACTCGTTGGGGTCGATGTTTCTGTCTTCGGCCGCGTTCTCGGCCGGCAGCCCGAACGCGTCCCACCCCATCGGGTGCAGGACGTCCTCGCCCCGGAGCCGGCTGAAACGCATGAACGCGTCCGTGATAGTGTAGTTCCGGACGTGACCCATGTGGAGGTTCCCCGACGTGTACGGGAACATCGCGAGAACGTATGTTGGGTCTTCGACATCATCGGTCGTGCGGAAGGCGTCCTCCCCGCTCCACGTTTCTTGCCACTTCGGCTCTATCTGGGTGTGGTCGAACCCTCGCTCGGACTCGCTTTGGTCAGTCATACAACTTTACTGTATTATTTCGCCCCCGTAATTTAACGCTTTCTTGAGACACCACAGGGCGTCGTCGCGAGCCGGTGGAATTTTTCGGATTCCTGACTCGTCCGCCCGGCCGTCGGAACAAGCTCGCGGAACTGCTTCCACGGAGGTACCCCCTCCAGACCGCCACCTCCAGGCAGTCAGACGCCTCACGGAGCACCGGGAGCGTCACGGATGCGGGGCGTCCCGATACGTTCGGCAGCGAGGTCACGGGAGGTAATCGTCCCCTCGACGCCCGGACGGAGGAGAGCACCAGTCACGACGTCGCTTCGGCGGCCGAGAGAACACGCGGGATCACGGCGGATGGTATCCGCTCGACCAGTAAAAACAGATGTATAAACTCGGATTACAACACCCAGCATGAGCGGTCGGATGGTGCCCCACGAGACGCCCCCGATGATCGTCCACGAACACGGGCGGATCCTCTATGCCAACGAGCCCGGTCTATAGTAGCCTTTGTAAGTCATCACACACCTGATCGCATGACAGCGTTCGATCAGGTGTGCGGACAGTTACAAACGCTACTATAGCCCTGTTCGAGTCTCCCTCTCCGGACGACCTCCTCGGGGAGTCGCTCTTCGAGTTCGTCACGGACCACGACCAGCACTCCCTCGCCGAGCAGTTCGATCGACTCTACGCCGGGGAGACGTCGTCCGTGGGGAGCACGATCGAACTCTCCACCCCGATCACCGAACCCACGGTCGTCGTCGCGTTGAGTTCCGCCATCGCGTGGGAGGGTGCCGATCGCATCCAAACTCACTTCTTCGAGATCGACGGCCCGTTGTCGCCGAGCCTCTCGGCCCACACGATGGATGCGACCCCGATCGGTATCTCCGTTGCGGACGCCACCCGGGACGACGAACCGCTCGTATACGTCAACGAGGGGTTCGTCGAGTTGACCGGCTACTCACGTGACGAGACGCTGGGGCGGAACTGCCGATTCCTACAGGGAGAGGGGACGAGCGAGGAGACCGTGGCCGAAATCCGTGCCGCGATCGACGCCAACGAGCCACTCACCACCGACGTACGGAACTACCGGAAGGACGGGTCGATGTTCTGGAACCGTCTCTCTATTGAGCCGATCCGAGCCGACGATGGAACGGTCACTCACTTTCTCGGCTTTCAGGAGGACGTCTCGGACGAGAAACTCTACGAACGGGAGCGAACGCTGTTCGAACTGCAAGCCGATGCGGTCGAACAGACCGTCTTCATCACGGATGCCGACGGCACGATCGTATACGTCAATCCGGCGTTCGAACGGACGACGGGCTATACGGCGGACGAAGCGATCGGGAGCAACCCGCGGCTCCTGAAATCCGACCAACAGGACGAGACGTTCTACAGCGAGTTGTGGGACACGATCACCGCCGGCGACGTGTGGGACGCGGAGATTGTCAACCGGCGAAAGTCCGGGGAACGGTATCAGGTCGAACAGAAGATCGTGCCGATAACTGACGAGCGTGACGAGATCACACATTTCGTCGCCATCGAAGAGGACGTAACGGACGCGCAGTTCATCGAAGAGGTGTTGTCGGTGATGGACCGGGTGTTGCGACACAACGTCCGCAACTCGGTAACGGCGATCAGTGGGTATGCGGACCTCCTCGAGGGAGAGTTGGACGAATCGGAACATCGTGCGGCAGTGCAGACGATCCGCGAGCGTGCCGAGGAGTTGGAAAAACTCAGTACCGAAACGCGAACGATCCGCGAACTCTTTCACCGACGCTACGCCCAGCACTCGCTCTCGGTCGGTGCGATCGAGGGGTTCGTCGAAACACGACGCACGCAACACCCACGTGCCGATATCGAGTTCAGGATGGACGTCGATCCCGGGATCGAGATTCAGAACGGGAGTTTGCTCCAGTTGGCGATCGACGAGGCACTCGAGAACGCGATCGTTCACAACGACCGAGACTCCCCCCACGTGACGGTGCTCGTCGACCGGACCGAACACGATTCGGAGATCCGCATCGAGATCACCGACGACGGTCCGGGACTCCCCGAGGACCAGTGGGCCGTCATCATGGCCGGTGTCGAAACGACGCTCGCACACAGCACCGGCATCGGCCTGTGGTTGATCTACTGGACGGTCACCGCGCTCGGTGGTACGGTACGTCGAACGGACAACGAGCCACGGGGCACCACACTCACCTACCGGATACCGGTCGGCGCAGGCGACCACGCCGACCGGTGGAACGACGGGGAGTGGCTCTGATCCGTACGGTGTCGAGTTCTTCGAGCGCCACCCCGATTCGAACCGCCGACCCGGACCGGGACGAGCGATCGCTCAGCCCACATGCGTGTCGAGCCGTCGCGTCGAGGGGTACGATCACGGCCCGTCTGCCCGACGCAGCCTTCCCCGCAATCGTCTCACACCCCCGAAGGGGAGAACACCCTCAGAGAAATCGATCGTCGATATCCTCGTCCGGAATCATACACCGGTCTCGTCGCCCGAACCAGTCGTATCGGTTGGCAGCGACGACGTCGTACAGCCGATCGCGGAGACGGGCCGGCAGGAACCCGCCGACACGTGCCACCCGATAGGGCCAGCCGAGCAGTTCCGCCAATCGTATCGCGGCATCCGACTTCGTATACGCTCGGTCGTCCTCGACGAGGACGAAAGAGTCGAACTCGTCCGTCGGAAGCCCGTGTCGAGCCAAGAGTTCTTGGCCCGCTTCCGACTGGAGCGGGGCGAACTGGAGTCGACCCTCGGGATCTCGGGGAACGAGAAACGCCACGAGCCCGTTGCAGAGATTGCAGACGCCGTCGAACAGCACGACCGGTCCGTTCGCTGCGGAACCCGTCTCTCCGTCCGTGTCAGCGGTCATGCTGGACCACGTCGGAGAGTCGTTCGCTCCGGGACGCGACGACGTCCACCCCGGGACCGAAGTGGTGACACAGGCGGGCACCGACGACGCTGGCGTCCCTGTGTGTCCAGAGGAAGTAGACGCTCGGGACGCCGTCGCGGATGACGTACGTCCGGCCGTCGGTCTCCGGGAGCCACGCGCTCCCGTCGTGACGGTCCGCGCCGAGCGATTCGGGGAGACCGGCGTCCATCACCTCCGGATCGATCGGCCGACTCTCGAACAACGGGTGTCACCAGTCCACCTCCAGGAGGACGACCATACGGGAGCTATGCGTACACCGGCAAAAAAGCCACCCACGTCCCACCTCGCGGGTGTAGTGGGGGCCAGGCGTCGAACCAGAACCGTCTCACCAGCCCGTACATCGCTCCGGAGAACCGTATCGGGGCCGATCTCTGTCGCCGAGGCATCCGTTTCTCGCCGGCGTGAACGCTGCCGACTGCACGACGGGGCACCGAGTGTCACACCGAGGACCGTCGCGTAGAACGCATATAGCGACCGAGAGCCTACGGCGAGGTAATGGACGATCCGCCCTCGGCACGGACGCACTCCCGTATCCACACAGCACCCCGAACGGACGTCTCGCAAGACCAAGGTTCGTTCCGGATCCACTTCAACTTCCCTGGCCGCGCCGTCCCCGACCACGACGACCACGGCTACGGGCCACTCGCGACCGTCGTCGAGTCGTTTATGCATCCGGGGACGCTCATCCGGATGCACCAGCACCGCAACGAGGAGATCGTCTCGTGGGTTCCCGAGGCTGTGATGCGTCACGACGACCGGCAGGGCAACGAACTCGTCACCGATCCCGAGCACCTGATGGTGATGAACGCCGGCAGTGGCTTCTGGCACGCCGAGGAGACGCTCGCGGACGACCCACCCCTACGGATGCTCCAGATATTCGTCCGCCCACACAGTCTCGACCTCGAACCGGGCATTCAGCACGAAGCGGTGCCCGATCCCGTCGCGAACGACTGGCGCCACCTGTTCGGTCCCAAGGGAACCGACGCCCCGTTGTCCGTCCGCAACGACGTCGACTTCCACGACTGCTGTCTCGATGCCGGGGATACGGTCACGCTCCCATCCCGACCGGGCTGGCACACCTACCTGTACGTCTTCGAAGGAGCGGTGGAGGTCGACGACGCGTCCGTCGGATACACCGAGAGCGCACTCGTGACCGACGATCGTACCGTCTCCGTCACCGCAACCGACGACTCCACCGTCGTCGCGTTCACGATCGATCCCGACGCCCCGATCACGCGACAGGGCACGATCGGCCGCTGAGACGCCGGCACTCCGGCTCTCGAGGCCGGTGTGAGTGGAGTAGGCATCCTCATCTAGCGGGCGCACGTTTAAGTTGGCGGGCACCCGTTCGCCACGTACAGATGTCTGGGGACGCGGCGTCGCGGGGTGGTGGGACGCTGGGCGAACTCCGTCGACGACTCGTCCGGACCTACGAGATGCTCCGCGGGTCGTCCATCGACGTCCGCCCGTTTCGCCCGGGTGAGGACGGACCACTCGCCAGTTTCGACCTCCCATCCACCCACGAGGAGCGCGACCGCTACTGGGTGAACGCCCCCTTCGCCTTCGTCGTCATCACGTACGACACGGAGGAGAGCGAGCACCGGTACAACGTTGTCGAACCCGACTTGGACGAGTTCGAATCCGCGCTGCTCGCCCGGGTTCGGGAAGATATCCGCGACCCCTTGCTCTACCGGGACGTGGACCCCGAGACGGAGGGGACGGTGCTGACGACGGAACTCGAGTCGCTCTTGGAGGAGTACGGCGTCGACGTGGGGATGGCGACGTTCCACAAACTCCACTACTACCTCGTCCGGGATTTCCGTGGCTTCGGCCGTCTCGACCCGCTGATGCACGACCAACACATCGAGGACGTGTCGTGTGACGGCTACGGCCTGCCCATCTTCGTCTACCACGACCAGTACACCGACGTGGGGACGAACGTCGTCTTCGAAGACCCCGACGAACTCGACAACTACGTCGTCCGCCTGGCCCAGCAGTCCGGCCGGCACATCAGCGTCGGCGACCCCGTAGTCGGGACGACGCTGCCCGACGGCTCGCGGGTCGAACTCGCCCTCGGCGAGGAAGTGACGCCTCGGGGCTCTGCCTTCACCATCCGGCAGTACGCCGACGACCCGTTCACACCCATCGACCTCGTCGAGTACGGCACCTTCAGCATCGAGCAGATGGCGTACCTCTGGCTCGCCATCGAGAACAACAAGTCACTCATCTTCGCCGGCGGCACCGCGTCCGGGAAGACCACGTCGATGAACGCGGTGTCGATGTTCGTCCCGCCGCGGTCGAAGGTGCTCTCCATCGAGGACACCCGCGAACTGTCGCTGTACCACGACAACTGGCTCTCCAGCGTCACGCGCGAACGCCTCCACGAGGGGGCCGACATCGACATGTACGACCTGTTGCGGTCGGCGCTCCGCCACCGCCCGGAGTACATCATCGTCGGCGAGGTGCGGGGCGACGAGGCGGTGACGCTGTTCCAGGCGATGAACACCGGCCACACGACGTTCTCGACGATGCACGCCGACAGTATCGAGACGGTGATCAACCGCCTGGAGAACGAACCGATCAACGTCCCGCGAGCGATGATCCAGTCGCTCGATCTGCTCTGTGTCCAGCGGCTCACCCGTCTCGAGGGCGAACGGGTCCGCCGGTCGGCGGCTATCAGCGAGATCGGTGGCGTCGACCAGCGGACCGGCGAACTCGACTACTCCAACTCCTTCACCTGGGACGCCGACACCGACACCTTCGAGCGGTACGACAGCTCCCTCCTCGACGAGATTCAGGACGACCGGGGATGGACCCGGACCCGCTTGCTGGAGGAGCTCCGCGACCGACGGCGGTTCCTCACGGCGCTCCGGGACCGCGGCATCACCGACTACCGACAGTTCACCGCGCTGATCAACGAGTACTACGCCGACGCCGAACGGGTGCTCGACCGTATCGGCGACATAGACGCCGACGACGGGACGGAGGACGGCGGGACCGACTCCGGTGACCGCGTGTGATCGCGCACCTGCTTCCACTCGGACTCGTCGTCGTCCTCCTCCTCCCCGTCGTGCTCTCCCCGTTCAGTCGACGGGCTGACCTGTTCGTCTCGCGACTGGCCGTCCCGATATTCGGCGACTACGTCGGCGGGAGTTCACGCAAGGCCCGGCAGCGTTCGCGGATGCGGGCGACACACGCCGGGACGACCCACCGAGTGTTCGCCTCGCGAACGCTGTTTTTCGCCGGATTGGCCGGCGTCGTCGGGGGCATCCTCGGTGTCTACGTCGCGGTGTGGCTCGTGGACCTCTTCTCGATCAGCCGGGGTGCGATCCTCGCCGTCGTCCCCGGGCCGCTCTCCGTGCTCGCCGGACTCACTCGCTTGCAGGATCTGACTCCCCTGGGCCTGTTCGTCCTGTTTCTCTTCTTCGGGGCGACCGTCGGTACGGTGCTGGCAGTCGGGACCTACTGGGCGCGGTGGGCGTACCTCGACCAGTTGGCGACCGCACGGGCGAGCGAAATCGAGGCGACGCTGCCCCGGACCATCGCGTTCGTCTACGCGCTCTCCCGGAGCGGGATGCCGTTCCCGTCGGTGCTCGCGACGCTCGCCGACAACGACGACATCTACGGCGAGGCCGCCCGCGAAATCGGTGTCGCAGTCCGAGAGATGGATACCTTCTCGACGGATATCCTGACTGCGCTCAGACACACCGCCGAGCGAACGCCGAGCGAGGGCCTAGAGGAGTTCTCGGACAACCTCGCTAGCGTCCTCGGGAGCGGGCGGAACCTGTCGTCGTTCCTTCGCGAGCAGTACGAGCGCTACCAGGAGGAAGCCGAGTCCCAACAACAGCAGTATCTCGAACTCGTCGCGACCTTCGCCGAGGTGTACGTGACGGCCTTCGTCGCCGGTCCCCTCTTCCTGATCACCATTCTCGTCGTCATCGGCCTGGTCATCGAGGACACGCTCACGCTCGTCCGGATCATCGGCTACGTCGGCATCCCGCTGGCGAGCGCCGCTTTCGTCGTCTACATCGACAGCCTGACTCAACACGAGACGGCGATGACGAACGTCAGCCGCGACGCCGACGTGGCCACCGCAGCCGCGGCAAGCGGTGAGAGGGACACGTCGACCGGACCGCCGACACCGCCCGTCTCGGACGGCGGCGAGACGGTCGACCACTGGCGGCGAAACGCCGCTCGACTCGCAGCCTACGACCGACTGCGCACGCTACGGGCGTGGACGAAACACCCGCTCCGGAGCGTCCTCGAACGACCGTGGATCAGCCTCGTCGTCACCGTTCCCGTGGGAGTGCTCTGGATCTTGGCTCGCTCCGTCCCCATCCCGCTCGGCCCGTCCGCGCTCCAGACACTCGACCAACCGGTCATCGAGGCGTCGCTGTTCGCGATGATCGTGTTCGCCGCCCTCCACGAGACGCACAAGCGGCGAGTCAGGCGGCTCGAACGCGCCGTCCCCGACTTCCTCGACCGCCTCGCGAGCGTCAACGAGGCGGGGATGACCGTCGTCGAGAGCATCCAACGGGTCGCCGGCACCGACTTGGGTGGCCTCGAAGCCGAAGTGGACCGGACCTGGCGGGATATCCAGTGGGGGACCGACGCGTCGACGGCCCTCAGACGGTTGGCGGTCCGAACCCGCGTCCGGATGGTGTCACAGGCGGTGACGCTGATCACGAACGCGATGGACGCGAGCGGCGACATCGCACCTGTCCTCCGGATCGCCGCCGACGAGGCCCAAGAGACACGCCGTCTCAGGCGCGAGCGGCGACAGGAGATGCTCACCTACGTCCTCGTCATCTACATCTCGGTGCTCGTCTTCCTCGGCATCATCGCGGCGCTGACCGTCGCCTTCATCCCCGCCGTCCAAGAGGCGGCCGGTGCAGGGACCGGCACGTCGGCGTCGGCTCCCGGCGTCGGCGGCTTGGCCGGCGCGTTCTCCGGGACGGACGTCGACACCGGGGCGTACGAACTCCTCTTTTTCCACCTGTCGGCGATCCAGGCGGTCTGTTCTGGCATCATCGCCGGCCAACTCGCCGAGGGTGGGACGTCGGACGGGATCAAACACGCGGCCGGGCTGCTCACACTCGCCTACGTCGTGTTCGTCCTCGCACTCTGATCCGTCGCGGCACGTATATGTGCGCCGCGCCACGCGAGGGTACATGGACCGACCGGATCCACGGACCACCTACGACCGCATCGCGGACCACTTCGCCGCGACGCGCGAACATCCGTGGCCGGAGATAGAGTCGTTCGTCGCCGACGCCGAGCCGACTTCGCTGGCGCTCGATGTGGGGTGTGGCAACGGTCGCCACGCCGAGACTCTCGCCGACCGCGCCGACCGCGTCGTCGGCCTCGACGCCAGCAGAGGGCTCTTGGAGACCGCGCGACGACGATACGTAGACCGGGGACACGACTTCGGCTTCCCGCTCGTTCAGGGCGATGCCGCCCGGCTCCCCCTCTCGGCCGACCGGTTCGGCCTCGGCGTCTACGTCGCGACGCTCCACCACCTCCGACCACGGGCGACCCGGATCGACAGCCTCGACGAACTCGAGCGCGTTCTCGCGCCGGGCGGACGAGCGCTCGTCTCCGTCTGGAGTACTACCCACGACCAGTTCGACGCCGACCGAGGGTTCGACACGACCGTCGACTGGACGCTCCCGGACGGCGAGACGGTCCCGCGGTACTACCACATCTACAACCCCGAGGAGTTCGACCGCGACCTGTCCGCGAGTTCGCTCGTCGTCCACGATGCCTTCCGGGCGAGCGGCAACTGTTACGCCGTCGTCGGGCCGGGCGACTGACGCGCCGCGAACCGCCGATCCGCCCCGGCGCTCTGGGGACGCGACCGCACAGACGTGGAGGACTTAACCCCCCGGCGGGAGTACGTCCACTCGATGAGCGATATCGACACCGACTACGACTATGACTACGACGTCGCCGTCGTCGGCGGCGGGCCGGCCGGTCTGACCGCCGCGCTGTACGCCACCCGACTCGGTCACGACACCGTCGTGTTGGACCGCGGTGGCGGGCGAGCGGCGATGATGCAGGACACCCACAACGTCATCGGCGTCACCGAAGACGTCTCGGGCGTCGAATTCCTCGCGACGGCGCGCGAACAGGTCCAGTCGTACGGCGCGACCTACCGCCGGGCGTTCGTCTCCGGCCTCGACAGGGACGACGACGGCCGGTTCCGACTGGAGACCGACGACGCGACGCTCGCCGCCGACCGCGTCGTCCTCGCGACGGGGTTCAGCGACTCGCGTCCCGATCCGCCGCTCCCGCCGACGGGCCGGGGGCTCCACTACTGTCTCCACTGCGACGCCTACATGTTCGTCGACGAGCCGGTGTACGTGATGGGCCACGGTGACAGCGCCGCCTACGTCGCGATGATCATGCTCAACTTCACCGACGAGGTCGACCTGCTCACCCGCGGCGACGATCCGACGTGGAGCGACGAGACCGGCGAGATGCTCGACGCCCACCCGATCGACGTGATTCACGAGGAGATCAGCGGCATGAACCGCGGCTCGGACGGGTGGCTGGAGAGTTTCGAGTTCGAGGACAGCGTGGGGCCACGTCCCACGGGCAGCGAGGGACGCGGTCACTCGGGCAGTCGGCCTCCGGCCGACGACAGCCGGACGGAGTCCGGCGACGGTACCGTCCGCGAGTACCGCGGTGGCTTCCCGATGTATGGATCGGAGTACAACGCCGGCCTGGCCGACGACGTCGGCTGCGAGCGCAACGACGACGGCACGGTCGTCGCGGACGACCACGGCCGGACGAGCGTCGACGGCGTCTACGCCGTCGGTGACCTCGTGCAGGGCCACAACCAGATCCCGGTGGCGATGGGGCAGGGTGCGAAGGCCGGTATCGCCATCCACATGGACCTGCGGGCGTTCCCGCGCAGCCTCGACGAGATCGAGGAACGGGGTGCGGTCGACCCCGACGAGGTGCCGGCGATATCCGAGGCGCTCCGGGAGCAGGCACGGGCGTTCCGCGAGGGCGAGGCCACCGCCGCGGCCGACGACTAAACGTAACTGCCTTATCCACCGACCCTGAAGCACGTCGTGCGCGCCGGTGGTCTAGTGGTAGGACCTGAGCCTTCCAAGCTCATGGCCCGGGTTCAAATCCCGGCCGGCGCATACCTCCTACTCCCTGTTTTCTCCGAAACCGGTGAAAGAGGTAGAAGCCCGATGAAAGCCTCAGCCGAGGAACGAAAGGACGCACTGGACAAAATGGGCTGATTAGCCACGCTGAAATCGTTGATCGGTGATAGGTTTCAGAAGTAGTGCTGAATACAGAGCACGAATCGACCACTAGAGAACGAGCCGGACCCATCGGTACGGACGGATGGTGCACGTAGATACCTGGGGCTCAGCGCAGATACTGCAGGTGTCAGGTACGAATCGGCCGAACTGATTGTCATTTTAATTAAAAAGAGTACCACCGACAAAATGTTCGGTGGCTATAACCGTATGGGTCGTACCCGAATACATGGAAATATCGTTCAGGTGTCCGTGCAGCTCGGAGGTGAGAGCTGACGGGGAGTGGAAGTCGGAGCAGTCCGCCGATCTGACACAGCAGTGCCCGAACTGTGGTGAGGAGTTCATTGTTACCGTTACCTCGCTCGGTAAACCATCGCCCACAATCAGGGTAGACGGAGGAAATCAGGGGTAGCCACGGCTGATAGCCGCAGTATTGACACTGAATCATGGAGTGCTCAGCCCCAAGCCGGGGAGACAACGATAGATTTCACGCTTGGTAGTTATAAAAGATACCACGATGACTGTCCGCTGTTCTATATGACCGATTCTACCGACTCACGCCCGACGGTGTTGATTGTAGACGACGAACAGGGCTTAGTCGATGTGTATGCGGCCTTCCTAGCTGATGACTATACCGTACGGACAGCCTACGGTGGGGAGGAGGCACTCGACCAGTCTAATGAAGACGTCGATGTCGTGCTCTTGGATCGCCGGATGCCCACCATTTCGGGAGACGAAGTCCTCTCAACAATTCGAAATTGCGAGAGCGACTGTCAGGTTGTTATGGTGACGGCAGTGTATCCAGACTTCGACGTGTTGGATATGGGATTTGGCGGATGTCTCACCAAACCCGTTGATAGCGGCGAGTTACATAGCGTTGTCGAGCAACTGCTCACGCGGCGTGGGTACGACGAACAGATCCAGAACTATTACCAACTGATCGCCAAACGCGCTGTGCTTGCAGCTGAAAAATCCGAAAACGAACTCAACGCAAACGACGAATTCACTGCTCTCAAACAGCGAATCGGCGAACTTGGGGCCAAGGTAGATACAGCCATCGGAGAGTTTGATGTCTCCGACTTTGGAGCATCATTCCGTAAATTAGACAGCTCCTAACGATTGGTGCCCTAATTCGTCGAGTGAGTCGTTGGTAGATTAGTCAGTGAGTGATGGGAACTCACATAGAATGAAAGTGAAATTTGCGAAGGCATATCAGTGTTGGCACCGTTACTCCGGTAGCTATTTATGCCCATTAATCACACACCAATTTCGCAGATAAGTACCGGAGTCGAGGGTCTCGACGAATTATTACGCGGGGGGTTTATCCAGAATCGGATGTATCTGGTCACCGGAGAGCCAGGGACCGCAAAAACGACGCTCGCCATGCACTTTCTCCACGAAGGACTTGCCAACGACGAAACAGTCCTCTATATTCACGGGGAAGAATCCGCCGAGGAACTCAAAACCAATGCCGCCCAATTCGGTATCGATATCAGTGCTGTGGAGTTTCTCGACCTCGGCCCCGATTCGGACTTTTTCACCGAAGATTCGTCTTTCGACCTCGTCGATTCCAGTGATATCGACCAAGAACGCTACACCGAGGTGATTCACGAGGCAATCGAAGAAATTGACCCCGGACGGGTGGTCGTCGATCCGATCACCCAACTCCGTTATCTCGAAACGTCCGACTATCACTACCGCAAACGGATCCTCTCGTTCATACGGTTGCTCAAAAAGCGCGGCGTCACGATCCTCGCTACGGCCACACTGGATACGAATCAAACCGCGTCCGCAGATATCCGATCCCTGAGTGATGGTGTCGTCACACTCTCCCGTGTCGCCGATGGGCGGCGCATCGAAGTAATGAAAAATCGGGGTGTAGGCCAGATCGAAGGCGATCACGGAGCCGAAATCCGCTCCAGCGGACTCGAAGTGTATCCTCACATTCGTCCGGAACCGTCCGACCGTGAGTTCGATCCGACCCCGGTCGGATCCGGTATCCCCGAACTCGATGAGATGGTTGGCGGGGGGTTCGAACGCGGAACCGTGACCTTCATCACCGGTCCAAGTGGGGTCGGGAAGACCACGCTTGCGACAGTGTATCTCGTCCAAGCGGCACGACAGCTAGGCAAGTCGGTGATCTACCTCTTCGAGGAACGGATCGAAACGTTCGAACACCGATGCCGATCGCTCGGGATCCCGATCGACGAATTGCGGGAGGAGGGACTACTTCTGATCAACGTAATCGAACCGGGGACACTCTCCGCCGAAGAGTTCTCCCACAAGGTGCGACGAGAGGTCGAAGAGGAAAACGTAGAGACCGTTATGATCGATGGTGTGAGCGGCTACGCCTCGGTGATCAAAGGCAACGAAGACGGTCTTGATCGGGACCTACAGTCCCTGACTCGCTACCTTATCAACAGAGAAGTGACCGTCTTCGTCACCGATGCAACGCACCAGGTGACGGGACTGTCATCCGCCACGAGCCACAAGATCAGTCAAATCGCAGATAATCTCACGTTCATCAGTTACGTGGAAATTCAGAGTTCACTTCGAAAAGTTATCGGCGTACTCAAAAAACGAACTGGTGAGTTCGAATCCAGTTTTCGTGAGTTCGAAATCACCGCGGACGGTATCCAAATCGGTGAACCCCTAACGGAATACAGCGGGATCCTTCACGGCGCACCACAGGCCGGCGGACCACCACAACGGAATCTCGAGTCAGAGTGATGACGCAAAAACGGACACTTCCCATCGGACCCAGCGAAACATCGGAGACAGTCCAATTACTCGTCGCCGATGCTGGAAACCGGTCGACAATCAGTAGAATGCTCGACGACCACTTCGGAGTGGAGACGAGTCAGACCGTAACCGACGCCGATCTGTACCTCGTAGAGGATCACCTGTTTCCGGAGTATAGAGTTGCGTTACGCGACCGGATCGAGCGAGAACATCCGGCGTTCTGTCCGGTGGTTCTGATTCGACGTGAGAGTACGGATCTGAAGCAGGGAAACGGGAACCAGTCTACCCCCGAAGAGGTCACTCTCTACGACGAGGTGGTGGATGCACCGATCGACCCATCCCAATTGATCCGGCGACTGAACTCGTTGCTCGTCCGCCGTCGGCAGTCTCAGGAGTTGATGCGGCAGGTCTCGACGTTGGAGGAGCGTGAGCAACGCCTCCGCCGTTTCGAGCAATCCGTCGAATCGACCGGGAATGGAATCGTCATGACCGATTCCGCCGGGACGATCGAGTACGTGAATCCGGCTCTCGAATCGATGGCCGGATACACTGAAGACGAAGTCCTCGGGGAGTCCCCACAGAGACTCTTGCCCGAAGGAGCTGAAGGAGTCTTCGACGAGGAGTTCTGGGAGACGTTAGCGGACCAAGGGGGATGGGAGGGTGACTTCATCATCGAGGGCAAGGATTCTCAACGTCTAGTGGTCAATGCGACGGCTACCGCACTTCAGGATGTGAACAACCAAACCGAGGGGTTCGTCATCGTACTCAGTGACATCACCGAGCGGATCCAGCATGAACAAGACTTGGAGGACAGAGAAGAGGAACTCGATCTGCTCCGGAAAATTTTGACGCGATATCTCCGCCACAACATGCGAAACGATCTCAATGTCATCCAAGGCAGTGCAGAGTTGCTGCAAATAGACGGGTCGCTGTCACCGGAGCAGATCGAACTGACCGAGTCGATTATCGATAAAACGGAAGCCCTCTCCGAGATGAGCGATACGGCACGGACCTACAGTTCACTACTCGGAAGGGATACCGAGTTGTCCACGTTTGATCTCTCGAAACTCACGACTGAGGCGGTTCGACGAGTCCGACAGACCCACTCTGACGTGACGTTCGAACTCGATGTTCCCGAAACGTGTGAAATTCGTGCCCGAGAAGGGATTCAACGTGCGTTCGAGGAACTGATCGACAACGCTGCACGGCATAATGATGCGACGGAACCGTGGGTGCGTATTCGGGTCCGAGACCATGACGGAGCACGAGTGGTAATCGAGGATAACGGGCCGGGCATCGCGAATCAGGAAATGGAGTCTTTGGAAAAGAGGACCGAAACACCGCTCACGCACAGTCAGGGTGTCGGCTTATGGCTCAGTAAGTGGCTGATCGAGGGAGTCGAGGGACAGCTATCGATCGAAACAACCGACACAGGGACACGTGTTACAGTCGAATTTCCTTCGCTTACCAAAATCGGTTCGACGAGGCGAGAAATAACCACGCTGAAAGAGCGCGAACAGCGGCTGCAGACGATCAAAGACCGCATGACCGATGCGATACTCGAAGTCGATGCCGATTTCACCGTCACTCATCTCGACGAACGAGCCGAACGCATTTTCGACAAAGAGGCGGAGACTGTATTGGGTCAACAGTTGTGGGACGTGTTTCCCACTCTCACAGACACGCAGTTCGAACCGGTCATCCGGAACGCGATGGAATCGCGCTTATCAACCGGTGTCGAAGGGTATTTGGAAGAAGTAGAGGTCGGTCTGGAAGTTAGCATATATCCCGAGTTCGACGGGGGACTTACGTTTTACACCTGCGATATAACGGAGCGCAAGGAACAAGAGAAAGTACTCACACGCAACACCCGCTCGATGGATGAGGCACCCATCGGCATCACGATTACCGATCCGAGCCAAGAGGACAATCCCATCATCTACGTGAACGACCGGTTCCGGGAGCTGACTGGCTACTCGGACGCGGAGAGTCTCGGTCGGAACTGTCGGTTCCTCCAAGGCGAGGCCACCGACCCCAAACCGGTTGCGAGGATGCGAGAGGCAGTCGACAACGAAGCTCCCGTCTCCGTCGAACTCCGGAACTACCGAAACGACGGCACGGAGTTCTGGAACCGGGTGTCGATCGCCCCCGTCCGTGACGACGATGGGTCGGTCGTCAATTACGTTGGCTTCCAGCAGGATATATCCGACCAACGACGGCGCGAGCGGGTTCTCCGGAATATGTATGACATTATTTCGGATCGACACCAGTCGTTCGAGGACAAAGTACAGTCACTACTGGAACTCGGTCGAAGTGAACTCGGCACGGAGTACGGGACGCTGTCGGAGATCCGCGGTGAGGAGTACGTGTTCGAGTTCGTCGCGACGGACGACGACAGCATTCATAGTGTCTAGGGAACTGTTTTACCGATAGAGACGCTGGCGTTGGTAATGGGTCGGCTTGACGATATCACGCTCGAAGAACTCTACGATCTCAAGGACCAGATCGACGAAGGGAAGCCGCGAGAACGTGTTCTCGCGGCGATCGGGCGCAAGAAGGGCGATCAACTGGATACACTGGCTGACCGCCACGGTGTTGTCGAGAAAACGATTCGCAACTGGCTCGATCGGTTCAAGGAAGAACCGATCGAGCAGGCACCTTACGACGCTCCTCGACCAGGAGGTCCAGCAAAAATCGAGGGCAAAGATCGTGAGCGACTGTTCGAGCAGTTGCAACAGCCGCCGACCGAACTCGGATACGACCAGCAAGCGTGGTCAGCGAAACTCTTGCTTCATCACGCCAAAGAGGAATACGGCGTCGAATACCACGAAACCTACGCGTATGACTTGTTGAAAGAGGCCGGGCTGTCCTTGCGGACAGCACGGCCTCAACATCATGAAGCCGACCCTGAAGAGAAAACTGAGTTTCAGGAGACAGTCGAAAAAAACGGCCCGAACTAACCGAGAAAACTGTCGTTGTTGTCGATCAGTTCACCAAGCACGTCGGAACTGTTCAGCGACGTGGCTTCTACCCAATTGGCTCAAACCCGACAATAGAGGTTGCAACAGCGTGGGATTCAGTGACGGTGCTGGGCGCTGTCACCGACGACGGTGACAGCTTCTTCTGCTGGACAGAAGAGAATCTCACACGGAACCACGGGATTCGGCTGTTAGAAGCGCTGAAAGACAAGTTCGGTGAGGAGTTAGTGGTGTTTCTGGATCGAGCGGGTTACTTCTACGCGAGGGATCTGTGGGAGCACGTGAGTGGTGAGCGCGAGACCGAAACTGTCGGAGACAGTTCGGTCTCGTGCGTGCGAGGGGATGATCTCGAAGTGTGGTACTTCCCGTCGAAACTTCCCGAATTGAACGCTGTCGAAGGGTGCTGGGACCAATTGCAAGAGTGGTTCAAGTATCGCCTTATGCCAGATCTCTCGACGCTGAAAGAATGCATTCCACGAGGATTGAGCGCGATCACCGAACCGAACATCTGGCCGTATCTCACCGGTAAAGATTCGAACTAAACACTATCAGTCGGGGGACGTAGTGCCGGTCTCAGCCACGAACTGCGAACTCGTCGCCAGTTCCGAGGAAACCATCGTGGCCGGTGATATCGAACGCGATGCCCCAGGACAGACCGACCGGGCTGGCTTCACCGAGTGGGGGATCGTATGTTATCTCGGAGCTCCCGTGTTTATCAGTGACGAAGTCTACGGAACGTTCTGTTTCTACGGCACGGAGGCCCGGTCCGGTCAGTTCTCCGAGTGGGAAGTCACGCTGGTTGATCTCATGAGTCGCTGGGTGAGCTACGAACTTCAGCACCGAGAAGCGAACAAACAACTCCAACGGACGAACGAACGGTTGGAGCAATTTGCGTCGGTCGTGTCGCACGACCTGCGGAATCCCCTCAATGTCGCCGATGGTCGCTTGGAGCTGGTGGACGAAGAGTGCGACAGTGCCCACCTCGATGCCATCCGACGAGCGCTTGATCGAATGGATGCGCTGATCACCGATTTGCTAGCGCTCGCGCGGGAGGGCGACAGTAAGACTGAGATAACCTCGGTCGACCTCGCGATGCTTGCGGAGAACTGTTGGAACAACGTCGATACTGGAAATACGAACATCGCCACCGATATCGATCGGACGGTTCGAGCCGATGAAGGCCGACTGAGCCAGATATTCGAGAATCTCATTCGCAACGCTGTCGAACACGGCGGTGGCGATGTGACGGTCCGAGTCGGCGAACTGGACGACGGTTTTTACATCGAGGACGACGGAGTAGGTATTCCCGAAGACGAACGTGACGACGTGTTCGACACAGGCTACTCGACAAGCGACAAGGGAACCGGATTTGGGCTGAGCATCGTCAAGCAGGTCGTCGATGCCCACGGCTGGAGGATCCATCTGACTGAAGCCTCCGGGGGTGGTACGCGGTTCGAGATCACCGGCGTCGAGTTCGCTGCCGAATAGATCCGCTGTATTCAGCACATCTCGACAGTTATCGAGTAGTTCGCTCGAGCCGGGCTGAACGTGGGACGTGTATCTTGCGAACGAGTCATCGAACTCGTGGAGGAGACGTCCGGCGGTGCCGCTTCGAAATCACCGGGGTCGGTGCTCCGTAGTGGGGCCGTGGGCTCCCGACAGGCTGCTCGAAACGGGAGTTGGACTGCCGCTGGATAGATGGACACCGCGCAATCCAGATACGGGGCCGGGGTCAGCCCCTCTCGATGCCGGTCGGACCCCGTGGAGGACGAATGTGGTGAAACGCCGCCGATCGGGTTCGTGGCATCGAGACGAGGATCGGTTTCAGTCGCCGTGTGACTGCCAGTCGCCGTAGTAGTACACCGTCGACCCGTCGACGACGTACACCGCCTCACTCTCGTCGAACAACACCCGCTTTCTGGAATCGATTGCAATCCCGACGAGGTCCTCGAGCGAGTCCTCCGAAACGTGATCACGGCCCATGGAGGGTGGGACGGTTCCAGCCGAAATCCCCTCCGAGTATCGCGTGCGATGGACCTGATTCGCGAGTGTCTCCTGTCCTCTCACGCGACGCGAAATGACTCCGATAGCCACCGCCAGGAGTAACACGCCAACACCAAGCCCACCCGGCACTAGGTACGAGAACGCGGTTCGCGTGGGGAGGACGACCTCTCGGGTCACCGGTGTACTCTCCGTCTTCCCGACTGCGAGTGGCTCCACCGAGTACGTCTGCCCCGAGTGCCGGAGGGACGACGTTCCTTCCACGGTGCCCGAATAGAGACTCGTCTCGTACGACGTCGTCACCCGAACGAACACGTGGAGCGAACTCTCCCTCCCGATTTTACTCCGAATCCGTTCGGTCCGATCCGTCAATTCGGGCACGTCAACCGTCGTCGACGTGTCCAGCGAACCATCTGCAGTCGTCACCCGTTGCTCTTCGAGGGTTGGAGCGTTGCCAGAACACGGTGCCACCGCTCGTGGCCTGCATGACGAGTTCGGCCCGTTGAGTCAGGTGGACCTCCTCGTCCGGCGGGACCGTCGTGTGGACGGTGAGCGTCAGATTCGGTGTCGCAGGCAACAGGTACACGGGCTTGTCTCGCAACCGGGTGCCCCGCTGGTACAGGGAACTCCCACCCGTTACGACAGCACTGGTCTGGAGCGTCGATTCGATCGTTTGTCGATTCGTGTTATCGGTAACCGTGGTCGTCGGGGGATGAGTGTAGACCATCCCGCACTCCCCAACAAGAGCACTCCCACGACAAGCAGGACGATGAGGAACGTGCCACCATACGTAGCGATGAGGTACTTCGCTCAAGCAATACCCGGAAGTCCGATCATGCGTTGACCGGGGCATTTCGGTCCGGGGCACTAACTTCGGGACCCGGTGCTGTCGCGGACACGTGGAGATGCACCCGCTCGTCCGACACTTGCCGCTTTGGGGGACTCGTTGTCCGCTTCATCAAAAACACCCGAGTCGTCAAAATGCACGTGACCTATGTACACCCGGTGCGTGGGTCGGTACCGACCGGTTTCCATCTACGCCTTCGAACCGACAGTAACCGACGACGACCCCACGGCGGGCGAAGAAGTATAATTCCGATGACGACACGAGATGATACGCCACGCTGGCCCTCGGACCGTGTTGGGTTATCGATCCTAGCGGTAGTGAGCGGCGTTTGTGCCGCCCTCATCGTCCTCACGCAACTGCCGTACATCGTCCTCGCAATCATCCTCGCCTACGTACTCACACCTGCCCAGCGGCGACTCGAACGCTACACGAGTGCGGGGACCGCTGCCCTCTCCCTAACCGCGCTCTCGGTACTGCTCCTGTTCGTTCTCGTCGCCTACGTCACCGCGATTGCCCTCCAGCAGGGACTGGCGCTATTCAGGGCCGTACAAGCCGGAGAGTTCAGTCCCAGCGTCATCCAGAACCGCGTCGCCGCCATCGGGTACGTGGTCGATATCGATCTGTTGTACGCGACGTATCAGAAGCAGATCACCACTGGCTTGGAGGGGTTGGCCACCGGTGCGATGACCGCTCTCAGCGGCCTTCCCGGTGTGTTCCTCGGTCTAACCGTGACGACCTTCGTGCTGTTTACCCTCCTGCGGGATGGCGAACAGTTCATCACGTGGCTCCGAACGGTCATCCCCGTATCGGAAAGTGTCGGGCAGGAATTGCTGGCGGAACTCGACGACCTCATGTGGGCGTCCGTCGTCGGTAACGTCGCAGTCGCGGGGATTCAGGCCGTGTTGCTTGGAGCCGGATTGGTGCTCGTTGGTATGCCCGGCCCCGTCTTCTTGACGGCCGCGACGTTCGTCCTCTGCTTGCTTCCTCTGGTGGGGGCGTTTGGAGTGTGGGTGCCCGTTTCGCTCTACCTGTTCGGACTAGGTCGCTCCATACCGGCCCTGCTCATCTTCATCGTCGGTTCCGTGGTCAGTGTGTCGGACACCTACCTTAGACCGGCTATCATCAACCGAAGTGGGGCACTCAACGTCGCAGTCATCACGGTCGGAATCTTCGGCGGCATCGTCGTGTTCGGGGTCGTGGGTCTGTTCATCGGCCCCGTCGTCCTCGGTGGCACGAAGGTCGTATTCGACCAGTTCGCTCGGGAGCGGGCCGAATCCGCCGGCTGAGTACGGCTGCAACGAGAGCCTCTTCGAACTCGTAACGGGGGACGGCACACCTGTAGGAGCGCGAGGCTCTCTACGTCGAGGAAGCCCCTGTGATGGCCATCTTTTAACTGGGTATGCGCGGTAGATCCTACCGGTCCATGTCGCCGAATTCGCTGCGGGACGAAGCGGACACGAATCCCGGCGATAGAGGGGAGGATGGGGGCGAACCACGGTGCAAAAACAGAGCGGCACCGAACAGTAGGGACTGCTCGCGAATCGGATCCGAAACGCCGTCGAACAGTACCACACGCGGCAGGAACGAAGAAAGGCGGACCGCTACCGTCGGAAACTCTACCAAGTGACGTCCGATACGGTCGCGACCACCGAGGAAAAGATCGACCGACTACTCGAACTTGGGTGTGACCGACTCGGTGTCGAGTAACGCCCACTGGAACTCGTAGGGGCATGCGTCTTTAGCTAAGCCTCACCCCTCGGTTGTGTAGCGTTAGCGAGCGTTTCCTGTAGTATCGGTCGGTGGCTGTGGATTTTCTGTGCATCTTCGATCAGCCATTCCAACAGCGGAGGTGGCGAATAGCCGAGGAATTCACCAAGATCGTTGAGAATGAGTTGGGCGTGCGACCGGAAGGTCGCCGCCCAACGCCCTGGAGGGAAGACAGCGTCATCATCGGCGCACTCTGTCACCAGCGACAGCAACAAACGGCTCACTAACAGCGACAACAGCGCTGCATACACCAGGATCTTCACAACGTGCTCTTTCGTTGTGTCGAACTCATCCAATCCGTACTGCGTCTTGAGCTCCCGAAACAACCGCTCGACAGCCCATCGACACCGATAGATCGTCGCTAAATCTTCCGGGAGAAACCCCTCACGCGGGAGATTCGTGATGTAGAGATGGTAGTCGTCGGCGTCCTCATCGCGGACGCCGCCGACACGAAACCGCTTGGTGTCCAGCGACCGCGTCCGTTCGACGTGAAGAGAGGTTCTCCAGCACGACGGTCCGCTGCCCGATTTTCGTTGGGGCGTCAGTTACGGAACGGTTACCATACCAATCGCACCCCGATTCACTCGTGTTGTCGAAACAACAGCAAACATGAAAATCAAGATACCTATGATTATTCGTCCCCCAACAGCCAGTATGGGCTCCGTCTCCCCGCTGAACGAGGACGATCTGCGCCTCCTGGTCGCTTACTCGCCCAGTAGTGATGAGGAGATGTGTGAAGCAGTTGTCAACTCTTTCCTCGCCGCCGGTATCGACGTGTCCGAGAAACCAACACAGCTCGTCGATTGGATCAACGCCGACGTCTTCGATGACCTCCAGTGGTCCGCAAATCGGCCGCTCCGTCTCGGCGCTCGAATCTGGGGCCATCGAGTGGTTATCACCTCGGAAGAGATCCGAATCTACACTCTATCGTGAACCGCCACGGGGTCGAGCCACGACTCACCCGGTCTGTTCCGCGGTAGAAGACGGCTTAGAACAGGCACTGCACCGAAGAACAGGACGACTGTCGGAGGAATCGACCAGCCTGCAACACGGTGGGTGCGAACGAGAAAACGATCGACAAAGTACCGTGACTACGGGACGAGAACTCCTCGCCGATTCTTCAGCACCCATATCACAGCAAGTGGTTCACTATTCTGCGGTTCTTTCGTCGGCCGACTCATCCTCGGCCGAACGCCGTCGGTGTAGAACTGAAGGGATGATCGGGCGGAAACCCGTCGATACCTACGATTGGGGACTCGAAGCATACCCCTCGCTGTCGGCCATGCCCGAAACTGCCGGTAGTCTGAAGACGTATCGATTCCGCTCTCCGAGAGCGTTGTGATACGGAACGAGGCGGTCGAACGATCGAGTGGTCCACGCTCAGTTTCGACCGTCCGGCGACGATAGCGGTTGTATCGAGGTAAAGTGTCCGGAGCGAGGACACCCGAACCGGCGATGAAGCTCGGAATCCGACTCCGTTTGGAAAATTATCACTTTTAGATATTGTTAAGAGTATCTATATATTGGGCGCCAGTCGCCATCGAATCACCGTACATTGGGGTACGGACGGCCGATTCGAATCACGGGCGATCGACGAAACCGTGATTCGACTCGACGGCGAGTGGAGTTGGTTGTACGCCGCTGTCGGTTCCTCTACCGACCGCCCGCCCACATCGCCTCGGTCCGACGAGAAACACCGCAACCACCTCGCTGTTTCTCTCGGAAGTACGTGAGACACGTCGAAGTCGACGACGCAGTCGTTCTCGTCGGCGCAATTCCGTGGTTGCAGGCGGCTTCCACTGGCACGGGCTCCGATTCCAGCATCTCACACACGGGAACCGGCGTGCCGTCGAACGTATCTTTCGAGGAGGACGACGACAAACTATCTAATTCTCAAACATATTCGGTCACGTCGAACCGAGTACCGCTGAAAATTGGGTCCAAGCATTCGCCGTCGCGTGGACGGAGCGTATCCGGACACTACCGACTTGGTTCGATTCGGAATCACGGCGTGTGGTCAACGGCGACGTCAGCCAACTCGGACTTTTCGTTTCGTCGAGCGAAATCGGATCGTCGTCCCCCACGTTCTGTGCTCGACCGTGGCTCGTCAGATGACTCTACGCGCCACACGAAATATAAGAATTTAGGTGGTGTGTGAAATTATACTACTGAGTATCCGCTCGAATCGCACACCCGGCTGTCTGCTCTCGCCTCCACACTCTACCGCGATACGTCCGGGCGGTTCACCGGAACGATCGGATTCGGACCTCGCTCGATAGTCGTCCACCACGTCGCTGAACCCGACCGTCGCCACGGAACCGACGCTTACGGACGGTTCGTCGAGGAAGCCGTTCGATGGGCACTCCCGCGACGACGGCGGCCCACACGACGGGGCGCGTGGTCTAGTCGTCCATCGCCGCGTCGGAGATTTCGAGCGCGTCGTCCAGTGCATCGACGGCCTCGTCGACCTCGTCTCTGGTGATCGTCAGCGGCGGCGTGACCACGATCGTGTTGACCGACGTGTAGAAGTACACACCGTTGTCCAGCGCGCGTGCTCCGACCTCGTCGAGGACGGTCGTCGTGCTCGATACCTTATCCTCGCGTTGCTCGAAGGGTACGCGCTCGTCCGTGCTCTTGGTGAGTTCGAGACCCTGGTGCAGTCCGACGCCCCGTCGTTCCCCGACGCTCGGGTGTCGTTCGGCCAGCGATTCGAGTTCGGATTTCAGGTACTGGCCCATCTCTCGCGCGTTCTCGACGAGTCCCTCCTGCTCGTAGGTTTCGATGGCCGCGACGCCGGCCGCACACGCGGTCGGATGGCCGGCGAACGTGTGGCCCTGATTGAGGAGGTTGTCCTCGAAGAACTCGGCGATCTCCTCGGTGACCGTCGTCGCGGCCAGCGGTTGGTACGATCCCGTCAGACCCTTCGCCATCGTGATGATGTCCGGTTCGGCGTCGTACAGACCCGACGCGAACCACTCGCCGGTCCGGCCGAACCCGGTCATCACCTCGTCACAGATAAGCAACGCGCCGTGGTCGTGTGCGATCTCTTGAAGTCGGGGAAGGTAGTCGTCAGGGGGTGTCAACACGCCGTTCGAACCGACGAGCGGTTCGACGAGTACGGCCGCGACCGTATCGCCCTCCAGTTTCAGCATCTCGTCGATGTACTCCAGACTCTCGTCCGGATCGAGGCTCGAGCCGTACGCGTACGGATCGGGGCCCTTGACCATGCCGGGGACCTCCGGTTGGATCTCGGGGCCCTGTGCGACGCGTCGGGGATCCCCCGACGCCGACAGGGAGGCGGCCGTCGCGCCGTGGTACGACCGGTACCGCGAGAGGATCTTGTGCTTGCCCGTGTACGCCCGGGCAATCTTGAACGCGGCCTCGTTGGCCTCGGTGCCGCTGGTCGAGTAGAAGGTCTTCTTGAGCGATCCGGGCGTGATCTCCGCCAGTTTCTCCGAGAGGCGGGCCCGCGGTTCGGTCGCCCAGCCAGGATTCACGTACGGGACCGTCCGGATCTGCTCGGCGACGGCGTCGGAGACGCGTTCGGCGTCGTACCCGAGGCTCGTGCAGACGTACTGGCTGCTGAAATCCAGAATCGAGTCACCATCGGCGGTCACGATCCGCGGGCCGTCGGTGTCGACGATCTGTGTGGGATCGAAGTCGCGCTGCCGCGTCCACGTGCCGAGCGTGTACTCCCGGTCGAGTCGCTCTATCTCGTTTCGTCCTGACTGTCGATTGCCCATGCCGACATGCCGTGAGCGCGTGACATAAATATTCTGCATGATCGTTCCCGCGTGGAGGATTCGCGCCCGGACCCGGTGGTCGCGACGCGTTCGACGCTATCGTGAACGTCTGGAGCGTGTTCGGAGGTCCGGCGAATCGTTCGAAACGGACGGAGGGACCGCCAGCGACGCAAACGCGTATGATACGGGGACCCGACTGGACTCAGTCGTCGGCCGGCGCTTCACTCCGTTCTTGATAGGTTCCTTCGAGATCGGCGAGTTCCCGATCCTGCAGATCGTACACGAACTCCTGCACACGATCCTGGTCGGGTTTCTCCGTCACGAGCGAGACGCCGATCATAACGACGGTGCAGACGAAGAGTCCCGGAACGCCGACCCACAGGCCGAACGGGACGGCCGCATCGGCGACGTTGTAGTAGATGAGTACGACCAGACCGGCTGCGAGGCCACCGACGGCGCCCTGCCAGTTGGCACGAGCCCAGAAGAACGCGGCCAAGGCCGGGGGGACGAGCAGTGCGTACCCCGGAACCGCGAGCGAGACCGCGATCTCGACGAGTAGCCCCAGATCGATGAGCGAGATCCCGAGGGCGACGACGCCGAAGATCCCCGAGAGCACCTTGGAGTACTGCGAGAGCGTCTTCTCGGAGTAGTTCGTGCCGACGAGTTCCGAGTAGACGTCCCGAGCACCGATCGACCCCATCATGAGGATCATCGAGTCGGCGGTCGACATCGCGGCTGCAACCGCAGCGGCCATCAGAAGCCCGAAGAGGGGGCCCGGCATCTCCAGGATGTACTGGAGAATGACGGTGTCGGGGTTCGAGAGGTCCGGGAACGCGATCAGTCCCGCGTACGCGATGATCATCGGGAAGAAGGTGAGCAGTCCGATGGCCGCGAGTGAGGAACCGAATCCCATCCCCCAGAGCCCGGAGACGCGTTTCGCCGAATAGTACCGCTGCCAAATGAACGGCCAGACTGACTGTGAGAGGCCAAACCCGACGGCGGCCGTATAGAGGTACAGGGGGTCCATCGTCAACTGGTTCGCGTAGTCGACGGTCTGGGACACCCGCCCGTACACGCTCGTCGGTGTCGTCCACAGAACGTACGCCGAGACGACGATGAGGCCGACCCAAATGAGGATCGCCTGCAGTGCGTCGCTGTAGGCGACACCGCGCATCCCGCCGATGGCGATGTAGACGGCCATCACGACACCGATGATCACAGCCGCGAGTTCACGGGAGATCAGTCCCTCGGTGAGGACGTTCAACACCAGCCCCATGCCGGTGAACTGAATCGTCACGTAGAACACCGTGAATCCGATCGAGATGAGTGCGATCAGGACGCGCAGCGACGAACTGTCGGCGAATCGCTCACAAAGCAGGTCCGCGGGCGTCACGTAGTCGTTCCCGCGTTTACTCATCCGCCAGACGCGTTCGCCGATGATAACGAGGGCCGGGAGGTCGATGAACGCGACGCTGCCGACGAGTACGATTCCGGAAATACCGGAACTGTACGCGATACCACCACCACCGAGGAACGTGAACGCCGAGAACGCCGACGCGATCATCGTCAAAAAGACGACGAAACTGCTCAGCGAACCACTCGCGACGAAGTAGTCGCTGACGGACAGTTCCGTCAGTCTGCTGCCGTATTCGGCCAGCATCAAGAGAACGATGAGGTAGATGGCTGTCACCGCGAGGCCGGCGTACATCCACGTGGTCGTTACCATCTACCGGTCACCCCCCTGCTCAGGGGCGCCGCCGAACACTTCCCGGAGGTTCGGCTTCTCCAGGTAGTACCACGCGAAGGTACTGTTGATAGCGAACACGACGACCATGATCCCGAGCAGTACGACCCAAGTCACCGGGAGACCCATAACCAGGCCGCCCGGGGATTGGTAGTAGTACAGGTACCCCAGGAACGACGCATTGCTTATCAGTATGAACACGAGCCACCAGCGCCGGATCTGTGATTGCTTCATAACTTCAGTACACATGCTACGTTCTACCATGTTATAGTTAACCCCGGTTCGGGGACCGATACGCGGGCCTCCTCGCGTGACTATCGATGCCCGCGTTCGAAGGCGGGGGAGCGTGGTGTCGCATCCCTCCGAGTGGCCCGTCCCGGTGGAACCTTTTTAGCCTCTCAGCACACATCCGAATTATGACATTCGGCAGGTCGGAGTTCGAGGCTCGATACGAGCGCGTTCGGACGGCGCTTCGGGAAACCGAGATGGACGCGGTGCTGGTCACGAATCCGGAGACCGTCGAATATCTGGGTGCCGGCGCGGGCTTGGATCTCGCGTGGTACCGTCAGTTCTCCCGGTCGATCGACTTCCCGACGATCGCCGTCGTTCCGGAGGCTGGCGTTCCGACGCTGATCGTACACAACGTCTTCGAGGACGTCGTCCGACAGGCGACCGATGGTGCGTGTGAGCTTCGAACGTACTACGAGGGAGGGCCGGGGGTCCGGTCGTACGTCCCGCCGACAGTCGACACACTGACCGAGGTCTGCCCGGCAGAGCCGAACGTCGGCATCGAGATCGGGTCGGGTACCACCACGGACCTGAAACTCGGTGTTCCGCTGGGGGCGTTGCAGGCGATCCGAGAGCGACTCCCACACGCCGAGTTTCTCGACGCAGGCGACCTCCTGCGATCGATCCGAATGGCAAAGACCGACGCCGAACTCGGCTGTATCCGTCGTGCCACCGCCGCGATCGACGCCGCCTTCGAGCGCGTGTTCGCGGAGATCGAACCGGGGATGAGCGAGACCGACGTCGTCGCTATCTGTAATCGACTCGTCAGTGAACACGGCGCGCGCCCGGTCTGGACGCTCGCGTGTACGAACCCGTTCGAGATCCTCCCCCGCCCGGACGTGACGCTCGATGCGGGTGACACGCTCTTTCTGGACATCGGGGCGACCGTCGGTGGGTACCACTCGGATTACAACCGAATGGCAGTCGTCGGCGACCCCTCGGCCGAACAGATGGAGCACAACCGGATCGCCGCCGCTGTGACGAACGAACTCGCCGACGCCGTCGAGCCAGGAGCGACACCGGCCGACATCGTAGAGCGCTGTCGGGCGGAGTACCGCTCTCGCGGCCTCGGTCCCACGCTCGGGCTGACCTCCGAGACGAAGATCGGACACAGCATCGGTCTCACGCTCTCGGAGGCACCACAGTTGACGGGGTACGACGAAACGGCGCTCGAACCCGGGATGGTGCTCTGTATCGAGCCGGCCGTGCTGACGGACGAGGCGTTTTTCATGTCCGAGCAGATCGTCGTCGTCACCGACGACGGGAGCGAAATCGTTTCCAGAGCCGACCAGGAGCTAGCGTCGATTACGTAGCGATCGATCAGAAGTTGGTCCGGACCGACACGCCGTCCGGGACACGGATCTCGATTCCCGTCGGTCCGCCCTCGTTGAGTATCGAATCACCGGTACACGGTGCGACACCGACTATCGCGTCGCGCTCCGCACGAAGCTCTGCAGTGTCACCAGGCTCCGATGGGGGTTCGCGGAAATCCAGGTAGCGGTGGTCCGTGATCGTCACCGCGGTGAAGAGGTTCATCACGTCCTGGACGCGAGCGGGATCGATCCCGTACGGTTCCAAGACCTCCTGAAGATTGCCGCGACAGCCGATCTCGTCGTCCTGCCCGTAGTACTCGTCGACGATCCACTCGTTGCATGGAGCGAGCAGGAGGTCGTTTATCCCACAGTCGTCGTGGACGAGTGTCGCGATCGGTTCCCCGTCGGTCGTGTAGAGGCTGTCCCCCTCCTCGAAACGGATCTTCCCCGTTCGTCGGTAGGTGTACTTCGAGGAGAACGCCGCCGTATCGTCGTCTGCCTTCGGGAAGACGGTCACGTCAACCGCCTGTCCGCCGTGGGTATCGACGACTTCGAACGATTCGCCGGCCGCTAGTTCGAACGCCGCACCGGACTTGGCTTCGATATGTACTGATTTCATACGTCGTGACTCGTGTTCGGCGTCGACGACTCGAGGGCTGCACACAGTGCCTCGAACATCACGTTCGCGGCGAGAATCGCGGTCGATCCCGACTGGTCGTCGTACGGGGGTGCCACTTCGACCAGATCGAACCCGATCAGGTCCACTCCGTGGAGTTGGCGGGTGAGCGTGAGGATTTCACGCGAGGTGAATCCCCCCGGCATCGGCGTTCCGGTACCGGGCGCGTACGCCGGATCGACCGAATCGATATCGATGGTAGCGAACACGGGCCCATCGACGACCTCCTCGATCCGATCACCCACGGCGTCCAATCCGAGGGTCGTCGCCTCGGTAGTCGTGTACGATTCGATTCCGGCAGCCTCGAACCGTTCGACGTCGTCGGGACCGTAGAGTCCCCCTCGCTCGCCGATCCGTATCGACGTCTCGGGGTCGATCAGCCCCTCCTCGATCGCGTAGTGAAAGGTCGTCCCGTGATTGTGGTCGCGTCCGAAATACTCCGTCCACAGGTCGGAGTGCGCATCGAACTGCACGAGCGAGACGGGGCCGTACTCCTCCGCGATCGCTCTGAGCACTGGTAGCGTCGTCGAGTGGTCGCCACCGGCGAGCACGGGGACGACCCCGTGATCGAGAACGGTCCCGATGCGTTCCTCGATCGCCTCGAACGTATCCTCGATATACCCCGGCACGACCGGCACGTCGTCGTGGTCGACGATCGTGAACTCGTTCAGATCGGTGTCCGTTTCGGGATTGTATGGTTTGAGCAGCGTCGAAGCCTCCCGGATGGATCGGGGGCCGAATCGCGCGCCCGGCCGATACGACGTCGCGTCGTCGAACGGGATGCCGAGAAACGCCGCGTCGGCGTCCGTCTCCCCGAGGTCGTAGACGTGTGGCCGCCGCATAAACGTCGCCACGCCGGCAAATCGCGGAACCGCCTGCGGGTCAATCATCGCCGATGATTCCGTCGTGGCCGTACTCCCGTTTGCCCGTCGCTTCGACCGCCGGACGAACGAACGTCGCCGGTGTGGTTGACGATGCCATCCCCTACTGCTACCGAGTGACGGTTAAATAAGTTTGTTGCCGTGTCCGAACGGGACTACAGCCAGGCACGTCCCAGGAAAGCACGTCCGGCACTGGCACCGCTTCGAAGCGATTCCTGCTGAGACACACCGACAGTACCGGAAACTGCCCCGAGTCGCTCGCCGAAATAGTAGTTTCGACTATAACAAAGTACAAGTACACGTCGGTGTCTCTAATGGAGTTGTGACCGACGACACACGGAGAACCATCCAATCGGTGGAGCGAGCCTGCACGATTCTGGAGAAGATCCACCAAGAACGGGAACTGACGCTGACGGACTTGGCCGAAGATATCGACCTCTCGCTGGGCTCGCTTCAGGTGTACATGAACACGCTCTGTCGGTGTGGATTCGTCGTGAAGGAGAACCGAAAGTACAGCCTCGCTCCGCAGTTTCTCATCTACGGTGAACACGTACGGAACACGCTCCCGCTCTACCGTGTCGGCCAGAAAGTGGTCGACAACATGGCACACGAGACGGGGTACAACGCCCACCTCATCACCGACCACAACGGGCGAGAAGTGACGTTGTACCAGTCCTTCGGTGAGGATTCCGTCGGCACCGACCTGTACATTTGGCACCAAGCCAAACTGGAGTGGCAACTCCACTGGTCCGCATCCGGGAAGGCGATTCTCGCCCACCTCCCGGAGGAACAGATACGTAGCGTCATCCGTGAAAACGGCCTACAGCGACGGACACCACACACGATTACCGACGAGGAGACGCTCTTTGCGGAACTCGAACGAATCAGGGAACAAGGGTACGCGTTGAACGACGAAGAGGAGATATTAGGACTCAGAGCGGTTGCTGCGCCGATTCACGACCAACAGGGACAGTTACTTGGATCCGTGAGCCTGTCCGCTCCGAAATCCGAAGTCCCCGACGGCCGCTTCTACGACGAACTTCCGAACTACGTTATGAACAAAGCTAACATAATCCGAGTGGAACTGCAGGCAAACGATGTCGACAGAGAGTAGCGACACCGCCTCAAAACCGCCGATAGAGCGGATACCACGATCAGAATCGTCGAGTTCGTTCGCAGTTGTATAACAGGCATATGATTGTTATTTAAATTCGGCTCGTAGTGCTACGATAACAGTTCTCATACCCATTCAGTCGAGTCGACCGTGCTGTTTCGTGGGTATTCGTAACAATAACAAACATACTTTGTCCATTTCAAATCGAAACTCCCGAGCCTACACAGTACGCCGACCACTCCGTTTCCGTACCGGGATGAACCCCCCGCCCCACTGGATCGCCCCCGATTCCGGAATTTTCGGACGCGTCGTGCCGTCATCCCGGAGAAAGGTTTAATGCCCGCCGTGGTATCCACTGGCGTGCATGTCCGAACACAGAGCCCCGAATAGCGAGTTGATCGAGCTGGTGTCCGATCTGGTCAGAATCGAATCCGAAAACCCACCGGGAAACGAGAAACCGGCCGCGGAGTTCGTCGCCAACTGGTTCGAGACGGAAGGGATCGAAGTGGAGATGATCACCAAGCCGTTCGGAGACCGCCCACAGGTCGTCGCGCGAGTCGGTTCGGGCGAACCCACGCTGGTGCTCAACGGACACACCGACGTCTACCCAGCGGGTGATCGGTCCGGCTGGAACCACGATCCGTACGAAGCAGAGATCGAAGACGGGAAACTCTACGGTCGCGGGAGCGTCGACATGAAACTGGGTCTGTCCCTCGCGATGCTCACCGCGAAGAACCTGAAACCGGAGATAGAGTCGGGAGAACTCGACGGATCGATCATCGTCCACGCACCGATCGGACAGGAGACTGGTGACCCGGGGACGCTCGCGCTCATCGAGGAAGGGTACGCTGGGGACTATGCGGTGGTGTTAGAACCGACGCAGATGGAGACGGTCACCTCGAACAAAGGACTCGCCTGGTACGACATTACGGTCAACGGCGAGCCGGGGCACTCTGCACGCCCGGACTCCGGAGTCAACGCGATCGAAGAGGCACACGCGCTCATCGGACGACTGCTGGAGTACGACGCGGAACTGCGAGACCAGGACCACGAACTGGTCGGGCCAGGATACGCCAACCTCACACAGATCGAGGGCGGGCTGACGGGTAACATGATCCCCGAGAAGATGACGCTGCGCATGGAGCGTCGGTTCTTCCCGAACGAGACGGTCGAAGAGATGGACGAGGAGGTCGGCACCCTCCTCGAGGAGATCGCCGCCGATCACGACCTCGACATCGAGTGGGAGCGCGTGAGTTCCTACGAATCGACGGACGCACCGGTCGATTCGTACCCTGCCGAAGTGTTTCGAAAACACGCCAGCGACACCGCCGGTGTCTCGACGGAACCAGCGGGGCGTCCGTGGGCTGCCGATACGCGCTGGTTCATCAATCACACCGACGTGCCAGCCATCACGTGGGGGCCGGGAGACAGCGCCCAGTGTGGTCGGTACGACGAACATTTCGACATCGACGAGGCCGAAACGGGACTGGAAATCCTCCAGCACGCAGCCCGAGAGATTATCACCACATCCGAGGACTGAGAATGACCGACTGTACGAGGACACGTCAACCAGCGCTGCGACCACGTGCCGTGGCGCCCGGTGCCTCGCAGCCAAACCATCGGTAGAATGACAGAACAACACTCCCGCATCGACGACGAACTGGCGAAACTCATCAGCGAACTGGTATCGCGCGAGACCGAGAACCCACCCGGCAACGAGCGACGGGCCGCCGAATACGTTACGAACTGGCTTGCGGAGCGAGGTATCGACGCGGAGCTGATCCGGGAACCGTACGAGGACCGCCCGCAGGTTGCGGCCCGCGTCGGAGCGGGCGACCCGACCGTCGTCCTCAACGGACACATCGACGTGGTGCCCGCAGGTAACCGCGAGGAGTGGTCTCATCCACCATACGACGCCGAAATCGAGGACGGGCGGCTGTACGGGCGAGGGAGCGCCGATATGAAGACCGGCGTCGCCATCGCGATGAAGGCGCTCGTGGATCTCGAGCAGGCCATCGACACCGACGCGCTCTCGGGTGGGCTCGTGTTCCACGGCGCGATCGGCGAGGAGACCGCCGAGCCCGGGACGAAGACGCTGCTCGAACGCGGCTACGACGGCGACTACGGGGTAGTGCTGGAGCCGACCGGGATGCGGACCGCGACCAGCGAGAAAGGGCTGGCGTGGTACGAGATCACGGTCGCCGGTGAGCCCTCCCACGCGAGTCGCCCGAACCAAGGCGACAACGCCATCTCGAACGCCCGACCGGTGCTCGCAGCGCTCGAAGCCTACGACGATCGGATCGGCGAACGCGAGGACGATCTCGTCGGGCAGGCCCACGCAACGGTGACCCAGATCGAGGCCGGCACCAAGGAGAACATCGTGCCCGAGGACGCCGTCATCACGATCGACAGGCGGTTTCTACCCTCGGAGTCGGCCGAAGGGATCGACGCGGAGATCGACGAGTTGCTCGCCGGCGTCGAGGCCGCTCACGATATCGAGACGTCGTGGCGCCGGACCCGGACCTACGAGTCGGCCGCGATCGAGCCCGACAGCCATCTCGCGGACGTCTTCCGGGAGGCCTCGGCCGAGTACGCCGACGTGCCGACCGATCCGTGGGGCATGAAGGCCTCGACCGACGTGCGAAACTTCGTCAACGACGCGGACGTCGAAGCGATCACGTGGGGGCCGGGCGATCTCGCGCAGGCCCACACCTACGACGAACACGTCACGTTGGCCGACGCAACCGCCGGCCTGCACGCCCTCGAAGACGCGCTCGAGGTGCTACTGGACGAGTAACGTCGGGACATCCCGCCGAGAGTGCCGGCGGGGATCGGACGACCGCTCGCTCGCGACCGTCACGCTCGGTGCCACGGGCGCCGGCTTCCAAGAGGCGAGCACCTAGCACGTGCGTGTAAACCGGCTCGGGAAGCGCGAGCGGACACCCGAACCGGAGATTCGATATTCGGGTTCGATTGGCAGAAGTTTCACTTTCGAATACTATCTTTACTTTCGATAGTTCGGGCCGAACGTCCTCGAAAAGCGTCTCACGACCGGGGCGGACAGTCGATCGACAGCGGATCCGCGAGAGGGCTCCGAATCGGCTCCCGGTTGACGAACGGTGGTCCGAACCAGCGATCGGTAGTTCCGGCCGTGCCGTGACACCGAAACCGAACGAGACTCCACCAGAGACCCTTCGGACCACTACGATCGGTGTCACCGAACCACCGGGGAAACCGATCCCGTACCCGCCGCGTTTCTCGTCGGTGTTGCCCACACAGCCGACCCGCAGTGCAACGAAGAGGACTTCGAGTTTGGACCGATCGACGTGAAACGCGGAACGCGCCAAACCTATACTCGGAAGGACAGAACGACGAATTGTTTGGTTTCATACTGTTTCGACCGCGTCGAACCGGAGACCGCTTTGAACTGGGTTCGGCGTTTCGGTCGCGGGTACGATGCCCAAACTAAACCGGGCCCGGGATCGAAACGTCGCAATCTCCACTCGAAGAGTTGCCCCCTCACTACGGTAGCCTATCGAGAACTCACAACCGCTCTAAGACCGCGTCGATCACCGCCGTCGTCGCCGGCCGATGGAGTGGTTCGTTCTCGTTCCCGCACTGTGAGCTCATCAGACAGGCCGGACAGCCAGTATCCCGACCACAGTCACAGTCGGCCACGCGTTCCCGGGTCCGCGTCGCGACCCGTTCGAAGTGATCGTAGATGCTGTGGGCGAACCCGACCCCGCCCTCGACGGCGTCGTGGACGAACCACACGGGTGCGTCTATCTCGGGATGCAGGACGGTGCTCAACCCGCCCAGATCGGAGGTGTCGAGGCGGAGTTCGAGCGGCGCCAGTTTGATCGTTCCGTGTTCAGCGCCGTGCAGACCGCCGCCGAGGGTCCACTCCCGATCACCCACGGCCGTCCCTTCGGGAGCGTCCAAGACGGACGTCCGCGGAACTGCATCCATCACGGTTCCCAAGATCGACCGCGGGAGTTTGACCCACATGAGTTGTGTCCGCAGCGAAATCGGATCGACGCCCGTCGGCTCGGGGGCACCGACCATCCGCCCCGTCTCGAGATCGATCCGTTTGTACGAGTGGTGATGTACCTCCACGGTACCCTCACCGGCGTGCAGCGAGAAGCCGCCACCGAGGTCGACGGACCGTTCGCTCACCACGTCGTGGACCTGTTTGTCGCTCATCGTCTGTGTGTACTCGCGTGTCCCGACCGACCGAACCTCGACGACCGGTTGCGGACGATCCTCCAGAACGGCGGTCACTTCGTACTGCTGGCCGTCGTAAAGCGCCAGGGCACCGGGGTGGTAGTCGCGATACACCCGCTCTTTCCCCAACGGCTCCATGTCGATCTCACCGTTCGTACACCGAACCTCGTACTGTTGGTCGGTCGTCGCGTACATCGAGATCGTCGACTGGGGACGAGGCGGACCGTCGTACTGTGCGCCCCGATCCAAATCCCCGACGAGTTGCCCCGCATCCCGCCACATCGTGATGGCACGTTCGAGTCGCTCTCGGGGACCGAACCACTCGGCGTCCGAGGCCGTCAGTGGTTGCTCGGCGGCCGCACAGAGGAGGTGCCGGGCGTACACCGCATCGTTCGTCAGATCGACCACCGCATCCTCGACGTCGTCACTCAGGAGATACTCCGGGTGATCGAGGATGTACTGATCGATCGCATCACTACGTGGGACGAACACGGACAGAGCATCCGAAGTCCCCCGACCGGCCCGCCCGATCTGTTGCCAGAAGGACTGTCGCGTCCCTGGATACCCCGAGAGGATGGTCGCGTCGACCGAACCGATATCGATCCCCAGTTCGAGTGCGTTCGTCGAGATGACGGCGTCGAGCGCCCCACCTTTGAGTTCGTTCTCGGTCGCGCGGCGCTTTCGCTTGCTCAGACCCGCGTGATACGGAGCGACGTCGAGATAGCCATCGTCCGGGCGTGCGCGTGCCGCACTGACCGCCTGCTTGACGCCGACTTCGGTTTCTTGGCGAGCGCGAGCGAAAGTGAGCGTCTGAACACCATTGAGGCCGAGATGGGCGGCGACGCCTGCCGCCTCCTCCGTTGTGTCGCGACGCATTGCGGGAACGGCCTCTTCCTCTGTGAGGGCCCTTCCGTCCAGTTCGTCCCCGTCGATCGGTGGCTGCCAGAACGCGATATCACGTCGACCGCGCGGACTCCCGTCCTCGTCCACGACGGTGAACGTCGAACCGGTCAGTGCCTCGGAGTGGGCCGCTGGATTCCCGATCGTCGCCGTCGAGCAGACGAGTTGGGGATCGGCGCCGTAGTAGTCGATGATACGTCGCAGTCGCCGGAGCGTCCAGGCGACGTGCATCCCGTGGATACCGGTGTAGGTGTGACTCTCGTCGAGGACGAGTAATTCGCAGTTTCGGTAGACGTCGCGCCAGTTCACGTGGTCGTTCAGATAGACGTTGATGCCGGCGAAATTCGAGATGATGACGTCGGCTTGGTCACGGACACGCGGTCGGCGGTCGCCCGGGGTGTCCCCGTCGTATTTCTCCGCTTTCGCGTCGACACCGAGTCGGTCGAAGAGGTCGTTTATCGCTTGTTCCTGATCGGTGCTGAGTGCCTTCGTTGGATAGAGGAAGAGCGCCCGTGCGTCGGGATGCTGCCGTTTGAGCAACGCGAAATAGAGAGTGTAGATCCACGTTTTGCCGGATGCCGTCGACGTGGCAACCGTCACGTTCTCGCCGGCGCGTAAGTGCTCCAGCGCTGTCGCCTGATGGGCGTAGAGGTCCGTTTCGAGTGCCGTCGCAATATCGGGTGGGAGGACAGTCTCGGCGTCGACGTGGTCGGCCTCCCGGGGGGGTTGTGTCTGCGTGTGTACCAACTGGTCGTCGTACTCGGGATACGTGCCGCTCAGTGTCGCGGGTCGGAGGAGTGCCCCGGCAGACGGATCGATCGAGTGGTCGGTCATCGTCGGAAATCACCGAGTGTGCCCTGGGTACTGGTCGTCGACGAACTGTACCCCTCGCGAGTGTCAACTCCGGTATCGGTCCGCGACGCATCGGCTATCGCGTCGAAGACGTGAGCGAGTGCACGAACGTCGTCCTCGCAGTAGCGTCGGTGTCGATTCCAGTCGAGTTCCGTCGCATCACAGGGATTGGACTGCCAGCGCTGGAACAGTCGGGCGACCGACGCACCGCTGAGGCCCGTCTCGTCGGAGTCCCAGCCCAGCGTCGAAGCCACGTCTTCGAGTTTGTTGGTCCGGCCGGGCAGTACCGCGTTACCCTCGTCGGTTGCCCAACGGTAGGGATCGAACAGCCACAGCTCCCGCCAGGCATCGAGATACTGCGGACAGTGGCGCTCGATGTGTTCCTCCAGAACCGGGAAATCGAAGCCGTATCCGTTGTAGGCGACGATGGGCCGGTTCGTGACGTTCTCGGTCAACCACGACATGAACCCAGTAACGGCTTCCCCGGGAGTGTCGGGGTCGCGAGCCACGAACGAGAGGTACGATTCGGATCCCGCCCGATCCAACACGCCGATCATCCAGACCACCGTCGGCGAGAGCCCGTCGGTCTCGATGTCGACGAACACGGGGTCGGCGTGAGGGAATCCGTCGTCGCTAAACCGGCGGACCTCGCCCTCGACCGTCGCCGTTGCACCGTCGACGACCCTCTTCGCTGTGGATCGCCCGAACCCCGGAAGCTCCTGAAGCTCGGTAATGTCGGCCGACGCGACGTCCGTCCGAGAGTCATATCCCGCCTCCCGAAGGGTCTCGGCCCGGGACCGACCGACCTGTGGAAGCGCGCGAATACCGAACGCGTCCGGCGCAAACGTGCGCGTCGACACCACGCCGTCCGCGTGGAGTTTGAGGTGAGCCATGGCGTCTCCCTGTTGGCCCTGGCGGACGTTTGCCCCCGGCATGACACCGTGCACCAGCAGGTCGCCCCACTCGGATCGATACGACGGATTGGCGTTCGTAGTCAAGTGGGTGTACGAGCCGCCGAGTGATGCTGGTTGGAGGGCGTCGATGTATGCTTCCCGACCCTCGAGGCGGGTTTCGAGGTGTGTCAGGTCGATTTCGATCGTCAGCAGATCCGAGAGCAGATAGAGCTCGCCGCCATCCGTGAGCGATCCGTCGCGGAGCGACTCCGGGAGCGAGGACAAGCCATCGATATCGTCGATCACCACCACTCCGACCGACCCGTTCGTCTGCGTTTGGACGCGGTCGGTCGTGTAGCCACCAACGGTCGCTATCGGACAGTCCGTCGGTGCGATCCGTCGCAATCGGTGTTCGTGTTGCGGTTCGGTCGCAACGATCAGATCGGGGTCTACGAACCGAACCGAGTCGGTGAACTGCTCGTGTGTGAGCCGGGCGAGTGCCGACGCCGAGTACACGAGTAGATCGAGTCGGTCCGTGGTCGTCATTCCGAATACATCCTCGATATCGGCTGTCGGTATATGAAGGCTCGGGGGACGGGGAGCGTTGCGAGACGGAACGAGGCGGTCGAGGGAGCGGGTCCACGCTCGGTTCCGACCACCTCGGCGGCGATAGCGGTCGTCTCGAGTTGGAGTGTCCGGTGCGAGAGGCGACACTCGAGCCGGCGATGGTGCTCGGTATCCGCCTCCAGTTGGCTGTATTGTCACTTTCGGATACAGTCTCGATTCGCTAGCTGTTGGGTGTCGATCGTCCTCGAAGCACCGCGCACCGATGGGTACAGACGGTACTGATCCGACTCACGCCGTGATCGACGAAACCGTGATTCGACTCGACGACGACCGATACTGGTTGTATGCTGCTGTCGATCCCAACCACCTGCGCCACGTTCGGCTCGATCCGGCGAAAGACACCGCGACGACCTCGCTGTTTCTCTCGGAATCGCGTGAGACACGTCGGGTCGACGACGCAGTCTCGCCCGTCGACGGTGCACCGTAGCTGCAGACGGCTTGCCGTCGTCACGGACGCCGATTCCTGCATGTGACACACGGAAATCGGAACGCCGCCGAACGTGTCGTCCGTGAAACGAAACGTCGACCGACGTTCAACTACGTTCAGTCGCGTCGAACCGACTGCCGCCGAACATCGACCACGAGCGTTTGCTTCCGTACGGGACTAGCATCTTAGACACTACCAACGACCATATCCGATGTGGAAAAACAGTGTGCTATCATAAATCACGTGACGATTATTATCGAATGGGCAGAACTCGCTGTGTTAGATGACGATAGGGAACGCATCTGAGACGATCATTCGGGCACTAGTGATCGAACCCGCAGGGGGTGACCTCACACCACAGCTCACCCGCGAGAAACGGGACGATTTCGAACTGCTGACGGTTTCCTCTCTGGAAAACGCACGGTCGGTTCTCACTGCGGAACACGTCGACTGTATCGTCACCCGTCACAGTCCGCCGGTGATCGACAGCGTAGAAATTCTCTCCGCGTTACGGGACGATCACCCCGAATTATCCATTCTCATCGCGACGGGGATGGCACACGCCGACCACGTTCTCGACAGTTCAGCAACCGGTATCGTCGAAATGACCGACGGTGAGGTCCACGAAGGGCTCGTCGTCAACCAGATCGCGTCCGTCGTCTCACGCGTCCGTGAACGTCGCAACTACGAATCTCGGTTGCAGGCGAGTCAGGAGAGTCTGCAGTGACTCCATCGAATCAGTTCGGATCCCGAGGCATCGTTTATAGAACAAGTTCACCAGATGCTCTCGTTTGGGGCCGACGTGTTCGGCATGGACATCGCGTTCCTCGCCCGTATCGACGCGGAGGCTGGTGGTTTCGAGGTGGTGGCGCAGAGGGCGATCACGAACTGATTCAGGCTGGAGTCTCCAATAACCTCTCACACGAGGGTGTCATAGAACAGTTCGCATACCAAAGAGCAGGGTGAACGCTGAGGTGGAATGAGTTCAGCGACCCTGCAAGATGATCCTTCGGTAGAATCGTTCTTCAATGCCGTGGAAACGGAGACGTTGGCGTTGTTCGAGCACCTCTCCTTCGAGTTTCTTGAAGGGTTCGACGTGTTCGCCCCGGCGGAGACGGGGCGAACACGAGATCTTGAGCCGCCCGAGATGATGCGTGGCTTTCTCCATTGCTATTACAAGAACATCTACGGTATCCGTCCGGTTGCACGAGAACTGAACAACACCGTTGTCTGGCTCAGCTGTAGCTTCGATCGACCGCCGTCGAGAGACGCGGTCGATCGATTCCTCACTGATCTTGAGCACGTTGTTGACCGGGTCTTCGACCATCTCGTCGAGCAGGCCGCCTTGCGGGGCCTGCTCGACTTGACGTATTCTATCGATTCAACCGACGTGAGAGCGATGCCCGCCGATCCAGACGCATCGAAGTGCTATGATCCAACCGATGACGAGTACTACTACGGCTACGGCTGCACGATCGTCTCAACCGGGCAAAAGATCCCGATTGCAGCCGAGTTCACCGAGAGCAAACAAGCACCAGAAGAGACGGCGATGCGCGTCACGCGTGACGCGCTCGCCGTCGGGAAACCGATGTGGATGCTTGGAGACAGTGCCTACGACACGCTCGACTGGCACGACCACCTGCTGGCCGCAGGGGTCGTGCCAGTCGCTCCGTACAATCCACGAAACACCGACGACCCGAAAGATATCGAGTACAGGGTAGAAGACCGCATTGAAAAACACAGCAACGACGTTCAGCTGAAGCAATCAACGCTAGACGAGACGTACAACCGCCGGAGTGGCGTCGAACGAACCAACGAATCAGTCAAGGGCTGCGGCCTCGGGCGAACGCACGCCCGAGGCCGCGTCCATGCACGAGCGCAGGTGTTCCTCGCGTTGTGTCTGCGCCTCGTCGTCGCAATCACCAACTACGAACGCGGAGACAATCCGGGAAGCACAATCATCACGGTGTGAGAAGAGTTCTATGACACCCTCAAATAAAAACAAAAAATTACTTAACTGAGCCACTGGCATCGTCCGCGTAAGAACAGCCTGTCCCCTAGGTGGCGTCCGTTTCCTCATAGTGAGACGGGTTGTAGGCACCGGTGGAACTCTCCCCGCGTGTCTGCGGTGATGTGCTTGCCTCGGACGGTTCTGGGAGCTACGGAGATGGATGATACACTCACACGGGCCGATGCGCCGATGGACGACCGAATTCTCGTTCTTCACGTCGACGACGAACCCCAAGTGGCCGACCTGACCGTCGAGTCGTTGGAGGCGACGACCGGCGGGTTCGACGTCCGCACCGAAACGGATCCACACGAAGCCCTCGGGCAGTTGTCCGTCGATCCGATCGACTGTGTCATCAGCGATTACCGGATGCCTGGGCTGGACGGCATCGAACTGCTCCGCGCCGTCCGTGAGGAGTATCCCAATCTGCCGTTCATCCTGTTCACGGGAGATGGCAGCGAGGAGGTCGCTTCCGAGGCGATAGATGCGGGCGTAACCTCCTACGTCCGGAAGGGCGGCACCGACGTGTACGACCGACTCGCAAACGCCGTTCGGAACGCGGTCGGCCGCCGCCGCTCCGAACGACGAGCCCGGATCGCTCGAGACCGACTGCTCGCGCTCTACGAGCAAACTGACGGGTTTTACATTCTCGATTCGGAGTGGAACGTCGTCTACTGGAATCAGACGATCGCAGACAGAACGGAGTTGCCGGCCGACGAGGTGCTCGATGAGAACTTCTGGGACGTGTTCCCCGAAGCGACTGAGACGCATGTGCACAACGTCTTCCAGCGTGCGATGTCGTCCGGTGAACCGACGGAGTTCGAAACGAACTACGAGCCCTTCGGATACTGGGTCGAACTCCGAGTGTATCCCGTCGAGAACGGTCTCTTCGTCCACTCGCGGGAGATCAGCGAGAAAAAAGAGCGCGAGCAGGAGATGGAGCGGCGCAACCACATTCTGGAATCGTTTGCCAGTACGGTGTCACACGACCTGCGAAACCCCCTCAACGTGGCCGAAGGGAACCTCCAACTGGCACAGGAGACGGGTGATTTCGAGCACCTCGAAGAGGTCGCACAGGCACACAATCGCATGCGGAACCTCATCGACGAACTGCTCCGACTGGCGCGCGGTGAGGAGTTAGAACTCACCCTCGTGTCGGTCCAGGGGGTCGCCGAGCGGGCGTGGGACACCGTCTCCTCGGGGGCGACTGAACTGATACTCGACGCGGACTCGGAGATCCGAGCGCACGAATCGCAGTTGCAACGGCTCTTCGAGAACCTCTTCTGGAACGCTATCGACCACGGAGACGCTTCGACGATTCGGGTCGGGATGCTCGATGACGGCCTGTTCGTCGAGGACGACGGCCCGGGTATCTCTCCGACGGAACGCCAGACGGTGTTCGATTCGGGATACTCGACGGCCGAGGGGAGCCCGGGCTACGGGCTCTCGATCGTGAGAGGGATCGTCGAAACCCACGCCTGGGATATCGAAATCGCGGAGAGTGCCGCGGGCGGCGCGCGGTTCGAAATCACGGGGCTCGATCGCGAAGCGTGAGGACGTGGTGATCGGTGTCTGGACGCGTCGGTACTCCGTCGCGGGCCCTCGGGTTCCGGGGGTTCCGACGGGACCGAGATCGTCGGTCACCCGGCCGGAATGACCCCGCTCGCGACGTCGTCGATCCGTTGCCGGTGGAACGGCGAACGGGTGGGTGGGATCGTCCCACGGACGGGGTCGAGCGGTTCGACACCGCCCGCCTCGCAACCGCGTCTAGGCGGTGAATTCGTGGGGTCGAGCCAGACGGTGAACCCATCGTCGTCTTTGATGAGTCCCCGCAGGAGGTCCGAATCACCGATGCTCTCGGTGTCGAGGCTCTCGTCGGCGACGTGGGTCACTTCCTGAACGCCCGAGCCCAGCCAGCCGATCGTCGACTCCGTCCCGAGGGCTTCCGAGTCGAGGACGACGATGCGGTGTTGTGCCTGGCCACCGTCGGTTCGTAGCGCGTCCATGTCGACGTCGAGGACGGCGGTCGGATCGACGACGGTCGTCGTCTGCCCACGGAGGGACGTGATCCCCTCGACGTGTGGGTCGGACCCGGGCAGTGACCGGATGTTCTCCCCGTCGACGATCTCCGCCACGTAGTCGATGGCGACACAGTAGTCCTCGTCACCGAGCGTGAACGTGAGAACCTCCGTCTCCGCTCCGTCACCCATCGTCAGTCACCAGCCTCGGCGTCGGTGTCCCAGTCCTCACTGGACGTTTCGACCAGGTCCGCGATCTGGGTCACCTTCGCGGTCTGCTCCTGGTTGGCTGCGGCGAGTTCGTCGATCTCGTCGGCCATCATCCGGGCGTTTTCGTTCGCGTCGTCGGTCATCGCAGCGATCTCCTCGGTGCTCGACGCCTGCTCGTCGGTCGCGTCGGCGACTTCCTCGATGCCGTCGTTGACCTCGCCGACGGCCTCGCTGATCTCGTCGAGACTGTCGTCGATGCGCCCGTTCGCGTGGGCGATGCTGTCGACGGTCTCGGAGGTGTTCGACTTGATCCGGTTCGCCATCTCCTCGATATCGACCGTCTGTTCTTGGGTCTCCTCCGCGAGTGATTTGATTTCGTCGGCGACGACGGCGAACCCGTCGCCGCCGTCCTCCGCGCGTGCAGCCTCGATGTTGGCGTTCAACGCGAGGAGGTTCGTCTGATCGGCGATGTCCTGGATCACGGTCACGATGTCGTCGACGCGATCCCGAAGCGTGGAGATGTCCTCTGCCACCTCCCTGGCCGCCTCGTCGACCGCGTCCATCGCGTCGATCGCATCGGACGCGGCGTCCCGGCCGTCCTCGCAGAGGTCGCGGGCCTTTCGGCTCTCCGCACGGACCTGATCCGCACTGGAGGCGATCTCCTCGACCGTCGCGCTCAGGTTGGACGCCTCGTTTGCGACCGTCTCCATGTTGTCGGCCTGTTCGGCCGCGACGCCGTTGATTTCGTCGGTGCTGTCCGAGATCTGTTCGGCCGCCGACGCGAGTTCTTGGGTTGAACTCTGCAGTTCTACGAGCCGGCCTGCTTCGCGACGCGTAAGGTCTCTCGCTGGGCCGGAGTGAGCCGTACCGGGGCGATTCCGTTCGGTCCTCCGGCCGGTACCGTCGAACGACCGATACCGGGACGTCCCGGGCGGTGCACCGACGGACGAGTGCGGCGAGGGCCTCCCGGTCGGCAAACCGCAGTTGAACGAATCACCCGCCGTCCGCCCCGCCCCCCTGCAGAAGGGCTATCTCGGGCGAGTCGAGCGCGGCGAGGAACCAACTCGACGAGGTCGGTATCGTGACCGCCACGACCCTGTAGTCGGAGTCGGTGGCGACGGACTCGACATCCGCGACGGCCTGTCCTTCCGGGAGATCCTGGAGCGTCTCGGGGTCCGTCGACTCGAGACACAGATACAGCGTCACCCCGTCGTGTGCCGGAACCAGTCCGAGGATCCGCAGTGGGTCGGTCGCGTCCCCGCCGTCGGGCGGCGCGAGCGGCAGCGCCGCCGCTCCAAGGTCGAGGTCGGCGATGATCGTGGTCCTCCCGGTGTGTCTACTCCGACGGCGGTGCGTTCCATGGCGTTCGGGGTCATCACTCCCCCTCACACGCGACCGACGTGATCTCGAAGCGCGCGCCCCCATCGTCGCCGTCCGTCAGATCGATCTCCCAGTCGTGGGCCTCGGCGACCCGTTCGACGATCGCGAGACCGAGTCCTGTCCCATCGTCGGTCGTCGAGTACCCGCTCTCAAAGACGTGATCCCGGTCGTCGATCGGGATCCCGGGACCGTCGTCTTCGACGTAAAACCCGTCGGCGAGCGATCCGACGGTCACCTGCACGTCGTCACCGCCGTGTTCGACGGCGTTCCACAGGAGGTTCTCCAGGAGGTGCCGGAGCCGGTTCCGGTCGGCCCGAATCGTCCGGTCCGTCTCGACGGCCAGACTCGCATCGGCCGGTGCGACCGTCCGCCAACACTCCTCGACGGCGGCCGCCAGATCGACCGACTCGAACTCGGCCACCGCCTCTCCCTCCCGTACCAGTATCAGCAGTTCTTCGATCAGCGCCTCACAGCGGTCGAGTGCGCGTTCCGCCGCTATCCGGTGTTCGTTTTCGCCTTTGCACTCCCCCCCTAACAGTTCGAGACGCCCCTCGATGACGTTCAGCGGGGTCCGCAGGTCGTGGCCGATCACCTCGAGGATCCTCTCCAATCGCTCGTTTTGCCGTTCGAGTTCCCGTTCGTACTCCTTGCGTTCGCTGATATCCCGGCCCAGTGCGACGAACCGCAGTTCGTCCCCGAGTTCGAGTTTCATCACCCACACCTCGACCGGGAACGTGGACCCGTCCCGTCGCCTGTGCCGAGTCTCGACCTCAAGTCGCTCCCCGACGTCCATCGACGCCCACACGTCCCGTAGTTCGTCCCGCGTGTGCTCGGTGTCGAAATCCGCCACGTTCATCGAGCGGAGGTCCTCGCGGGAGTATCCCAAGTTCTCCACGTTCTGGTGATTCACCTCGACGATCTCGCCGGTTTCGTCGTGGACCGCGATCGTATCCGGTGACTGCTCGAACAGCGCGCGCCAGCGCTCCCGACTCCGTTCTAACGCCCGTTTTCGCTCTTTCCGTTCGGTGATGTCCACGTTGACCGCGACGAACTGTTCGATGTCCCCGGAATCGTCGGCGACCGGTGCGATCGTCTGATCGACGACGTATCGCTCCCCGTCTTTGGACGCATTGACGACTTCGCTCCGCCAGACGTCGCCCGACAGGATCGTCTGCCACAACTCCCGATAGAACGATTCGTCGTGTTCCCCGGACTGGAGCAGTCGCGGGTTCTCGCCGATAACCTCGTCGGCGGTGTACCCGGTCGTCGCTTCGAATGCCGGGTTGACGTACTCGATGGTGCCGTCCACGTCAGTGAAATAGATCGAGTGTCCGGACGCTTCGACGGCGTTTCTGAAGAGCCGGAGTCGCCGCTCGCGCTCCTTGCGCTCCGTGACCTCACGGACGATTCCGTCGAAGTAGACGTCGCCGTCCTCTTCCGTTCGCATCGCGGTGACTTCGACCCAGATGTCGTCCCCGGAGAGCGTCTCCTGTCGGAGCTCCACGTCACGGACGATACCCTCGGCTTCGAGCCGTCGGCTCAACGCCGTTCGCTCCGCCGGATCCTTGTAGAACGCCGTGACGTCACGTCCGATCATATCGTCGACCGACTCGGCGTCGAACGTCTCGGCCAGGGCGGGGTTCGCGTCGACCACTCGCCCGCCCGCGTCGGGTGTTGCCCGGTAGACGCCCGCGGGGAGGTTCCTGATGATGCGTCCGTAGCGGCGCTGGCGCGCTTGCACCTCGGCGTGTGCGAGCGCGTGGGAGATGTCCTCGCCGAGTTCGACGAGCAACTCGCGCTCCCGCTCGTCGAACGCGTGGGTTCGGTCGGCGTAGACGTTCAAGACCCCGTACATGGTGTCGTCGTACACGAGCGGAACGGCGGCGCTCGACTGGTATCCCCGCTCCAGCGCATCCTCGCGCCACGGTTCGTACTCGTCGTTTTCGGGGATGGTCTGCATGACCGCCAACTCGCGGGTGCGGACGGCACGACCGGTGGGACCCGCTCCAGTCGAGCTCTCGTCGGTCGTCACCTCTATCGAATCGAGATAGCCCGCTTCGACGCCGGCTGCAGCCCGTGGCGTGACCGTCCGTGAGTCCGGATCGTGCTCGCCGATCCACGCGAACCGGTAGGGCTCGGCCCCGCTGAGGACCTCACAGACCCGCGATTCGATCTCGTCGCGCGTCTCCGCCCGCACGAGCGCCTGATTCACGTCCCGGAGGACGCGGCGGATGCGTTCGAGAGCAGCCGCACGTGTTGTCGCGCGGTACTGCTGGACGGCGTTCAGAATGCGATTCGCGAGGAGTTCGTACTGTTCCGAACCGGTCCCTTTCTGGAGGTAGTCGGTGACCCCCCGCGCGATGGCTTCGCTGGCGACCTCTTCGCTTCCCTTGCCCGTGTACAGGATGAACGGGACGTCGTCGTGTTCCTCGCGGACCGTCTCGAGGAACTTGAATCCGTCCGCCCCCGGCATGTCGTAGTCGGAGACGACACAGTCGAAGTCCTCCTCACGGAGGACGTCCACTCCCTCGGATGCGCTCGTCACCGTTTCGACGCGAAGCCGGTCGTCCTGGCGTTCGAGGAACTCGACGAGCATCTCCCCGAGAGCCGGGTCGTCGTCGACGTGGAGGACCCGAATCGGTCCCCGGAGGTCGTTCGCTGTGAGTCTCATCCGAGATTCGGTGACCGTCCTCGAGTTCGACCGTCCCGGGACCGTCCCGTCCGGCGTCCGCGCCGCGTCCCGGGACGACCGTCACGGTCAGCGACCGCTTCGTCCCTGTGTGACGGGCACCCGACGGGCCTGCTCCGTCCCTTTTCGACGGCGAACAGTCGCTGTCTTGGTGTGTGTGTCGGTGCCATCCGTCGCTACGTTGGTGCCGTGACGGTGATGTGTGTCGTATCGGAGACGACGACCCGGCACCCGACATACGAGAAGGAGACGGAGAGCGCCTCGCGGTCGGCGTCCGACGCCGACGCGAACAGCCGGTCGAGGCACTCGGGGTCCACCGACTCTCCGAGTGGGTCGAGTTCGAGCGGATCCGTGTGGGTTATCGCGGCGACTCCTTCCACGATGGCAGTCGAGAGGCGGTGATCGGTGTCCGGATCGACTTCGATGCGGTACGTCTCGTCCGGATCGTCCGTGCGTACCGATTCGATCGACAGTCCCGAACAAGCCGAAGGGGAGGTACTGGGGGTGTCGTTTTCCCGCATGATGTTCGTGTCCCGACGTGTCTCGCGCCCTGCCATCAAACCCCACCACATTATAATAATCCACCCTTCGATGTCGGGTTATATGAATGGGACCGACCTCGTGAACGCGCTCCGGGGCGACTGCCCCGAACGGAGCCACCTTCGGGAGGTGGAAGCGATCGCTGACCTCGGGAGTTGGTACGCCGACTTCGAACGGGACGAAACCGAGTGGTCGGAGAAAGCCAGCGAGATATTGGGCGTCCCGGTCGACGAGGACTCGTTCGGACACGACGATATTCCGTCACTCGTCGCCGCCCCACGGCAGGACGCCGTCCGACGGGAGCGAAACGCGGTGTTCGACGGCGACGCGTTCGATATCGAGTACCGGATCGACGTCGACGGATCGACGAGGTGGATCCACGAGCGTGCGGAGTGTCGACGTGACGACAGCGGGGATCCGGTCGCGGCGATCGGTGTCCTGCGAGACATCACCGACCGCAAGGGACGGGAACGGCAACTCGACGCGGCCCGCAAGCGATATCGGACACTCATCGACGCTGCACCGGATCCGATCTTCGTCGCGGACGCCGAGACGGGCGAGATCGTCGAGGCGAACGCGGCCGCAGCGGACCTTCGAGGGCAACCCCGGGACGAACTCGTCGGTCTCCACCAGACTGCGCTCCACCCCGACGAGGCGGCCGACCGATATCGGGAACTATTCGAGGACCGAATCGACCAGCGGAGGACGATCACGGAGTTCGACGACGGCACGCCCGTCTCTCTCACGACGATCGACGGGGATCGGATCCCGGTCGCGATCAATACGTCGACCGTGTCGCTCGACGGCCGCACGCTCGTCCACGGGATCTTCCGCGATGTCTCCGAACGACGCCGCCACGAAACCGCACTCGCCGGGATCAACACGGCGTCACAGGCCCTCCTGCAGGCAGAAACCGACGCGGAAATCGCACGGATCATCGTCGACGCCGCGACCGACCTGCTGGACGCGTCGGGAAGTTGTGTGTACCGCTACGACAGCCACTCCGGGGAACTCGTTGCGGAGGCGTACTCCGAGCGTCTCGACGACGCTCTCGGGCACGCACCGCGTGTTTCGCCCGGCGAGGGCGTCGTTTGGCGTGTGTTCACGGACCGGGAACCGGCGCGGTTCGACGACGTTCGAACCGCCGACGGGGTGGACGACGACGGGACGCCGATACGGAGCGAACTGCTCGTTCCGCTCGGGGACCACGGGGTCTTCCTCGTCGGTGACACGTCGGTCGGGGCGTTCGACGACACGAGCGAGGGAATCGCGGAGACGCTCGCCTCGACTGCCGAGGCGGCGTTCGACCGCGTCGAACGGACACGGACACTCCGAGAACGGGAACGGGAGTCACAGGGTCAAGCCGAGCGCCTCGAACGGATCAACCAGCTCAACGACGAAATCCGGACGATCATGCAGGGGTTGATACGGACCCACTCCCGCGACGCCATCGCCCAGCAGGTGTGTGACTCGCTCATCTCCCTCGATCGATTCGCGTACGCGTGGATCGGGACACCCGACCACGCGACGAGCGAAATCCGCGTGTCCGCACAGGCCGGCTCACCACAACACTATCCGGAGGCGGTCTCGCTCGATTTCGAGCCGACGAACATGCACCCCTCGGTACGAGCGGTCAGGGAGCGAACGACGATCACCGTCCCCCGAATCGCGACGGCTCCCCACCGCCTGGAGTGGCGGGATACCGCACTGCGCCACGAGTTCCAGTCGGTCATCAGTGTCCCACTGATCTACGACGAGTTCCTGTACGGGGTCGTGACCGTCTACAGCGACCGCCCCGACGCGTTCGACGACAGGACCGAGTCCGTGTTGACCGAACTCGGCGAACTCGTCGGCTATGCCCTCAATGCGAGCGAGCAACGGGATGCACTCCTCGGTGGGGGCGCGGTCGACGTGACGTTCGACCTGACGGGGGTCACCGATCTCTTCGTCGAGTTCGCGGATCGTCTCTCGGCCGACATCCGGATCGAAAACATCACTCCGCGGTCGGAGGGGATGTACCTCGTCCACTTCCAGTGTGACGACGCCGAGCGTGCGCAACTCCACACCGTCGCCGACGCCCTCTCGTCCGTCACAGACCTCCGGGTGATCTCCGAGACCGACCGGACGGTGTACGAAGCCGTCGTCATCGGCGAGTGCCTCGTGACCACCCTCGCCACCATCGGTGCGAACGTCCGTTCGGTCATGGTCACGGGAACGCACTGCAGGATCAGGGCGTCGCTCCCCGACGAGCGGGAGAAACAAACGCTCGTCCGACATCTCAAAGACCGGCATCCGGATATCGATGTGGCGATACACCAACAGACCACCACGTTTTCGTCCGATTCGTGGTTGCGATTGTTGGACTGCTCGCTGACGGCCCGGCAGCGGGACATCCTGGCGACTGCGTATTACAGCGGATTTTACGACCAGCGGCGCAAGCGAACCGGAACCGAAATCGCGGACTCGCTCGGCATCTCACAACCCGCATTTTCGACACGACTCCGGGCTGCACAGCGAAACCTCCTCTCCACGATATTCGGCGACGGAACGGGCACGCGGTCACTCGACGGGTGAGCGGCGTGGCGGTCGACCCCCGCACAACGTACAATAAAGTGTCCCGCCGCGGACGTACGCGTATGAGCAACGGAGACGTCGACGACGTGGACAAGGCGATCCTGTACGCGTTACAGGCGGACGCCCGAAACACCTCGTCCGGTGACATCGCCGAGCGAACCGGCACCTCCGACAGCACCGTCCGCAAGCGCATCCAGCGCCTCGAGGACGACGACATCATCAAGGGGTACAGCGCCGACGTCGACTACCAGGCCTCGGGCTACCCGCTCCGCATGCTCCTCTTTTGCACCGCCTCCATCGCCGACCGGGGCGAACTCATCCCCGAGATCCTCGGCATCGACGGGGTCGTGTCGGTCCAGGAACTGGTCACCGGTGACCGGAACCTCCTCGTGACGGCCGTCGGCGAGTCGGACAACGACATCACACCCGTCGCCCAGGACCTCATCGACATGGGGCTGACGGTGGCCGACGAGGTGCTCGTCCGGAGCCACCAGACGACACCCTTCGGCGAGTTCGACCCTCGGGCCGATTCGGACGACTGAGTAACGATCCGAGTGACGTCCAGCGCGGCCGTGCGTCCGACGACGGCCCGTATCGGGGCGGCCGAGCAGCCGAGGACCGCGCTCGCCGCTCACCGTCGGCCGCCGAACGACGCCGTGATCCCGCGTGTCGGACTGCGACCGGCTCGGAGACGACCGTGTCCGTCGCGCCCCGTCCGAAACCATAACGTTCTATAATCCGGATTATTAGAACGATTTGGGAATAAAGACAGATTTAATAACCAGTTCGTTCGTACTGGTGAGTAGCGACGACCGGCACGCGCGATCGTGAGCGACGATCTGACGACGCGGTGCTCGGTCGTGAACGGACGACGATGACAGGACACGAACGGACGACGACGGTTGGAGAGCTTCCGACGCCGGAGCCCGACGGGTCGCGCCTCCCGGCGGCGCTGACGAGACTGGTGTGGCTCCTGTGGGTCGTGAGTTGTGTGGCGCTCGTCGCCCAGTCCCGGGTCGGCGGCGCGTGGGACCTCGCCAGGGTCGTGCGCGTGGACGGCCTGACGGTCGTGATGTGGGCGACGGTGACCTTCTTCAGCGGTATCGTCCACAGTTACTCCCGGCGCTACATGGCCGGCGGTCGAACGGTCGATCACTTCTTCGCCCGCGTGTTCGCGTTCACGCTGGTCGTGATGGTGCTCGTCGCGGCCGACAGCCTCGTCGTCTTCGGCGTCTCCTGGCTCGCGATGGGGCTCCTGATGGCCGACCTGATCGGACACGTCGATGGCTGGCCGCAGGCGGGGGCCGCGGCGTCGCTCGCACGCCGGTACTTCCTGGCGAGCAGTGGGTCGCTCGCGGTCGGACTCTCCACGCTCGGGTGGATCACCGGCGCCACGACCGTCTCCGGCGTCGCCGAGAGCATCGGCACCGCCGCTTCGACTCCCGTCCTGTTCGCCGCCGGTGCACTCCTGCTTGCGGCGTCGATCCAGTCGGCGCTGCTCCCCTTTCACACCTGGCTGCTCTCGTCGATGACGGCCCCGACGCCCGCCTCGGCGCTGATGCACGCCGGTTTCGTCAACGCGGGCGGGGTCCTCTTGGTGCGCTTCGCCCCGGTCGTCACCGTCGATCCGGGGGTCATGCTCGCCGTCGCCGTCGTCGGCGCGGCGAGCGCGCTCGGGGGCAAGCTCCTGAAGACCGTCCGGACGGACGTCAAGGCCCAACTCGGCTGCTCCACGGTCGGACAGATGGGCTTCATGATCGTGCAGGCTGGCCTCGGCTTCTTCGCCGCCGCCATCGCACACCTGATCCTGCACGGGTTCTACAAGGCGTATCGATTCCTCTCCTCGGGGAGTCAGGTCGCCAACGAACACCCCGACGCCTCCACGTCGGACGGGTCGACCGGTCCACTCGGCACCGCCGTCGTCGTCGCCACCGCGCTCGCGGGCGGTGGCCTGTTCGCCGTCCTCACCGGGAAGGGAACGGCCCTGGACAGCGGCCTCCTGCTCACTCTGGTGGTCGTCCTGACCGTCCTCCACGCGACCCGCGAGGTGGTCGCACACACCACGTTGCCGGCGGCGATCCGATACGGTGTCGTTCCGCTCGTCGCCCTCCCCGCTCTCGCGGCCTACGCCATCGTCTACCGCGCCATCGACGGGCTACTGGCCGGCCTTCCAGCGACCGGCCAGCCGGCGGAACTGACGGTGATCCACGGCCTCGTCGCCGTCGCGTTCGTCGTCGCCTACCTCGCCATCGAGCGCGGCGTCTACACCCGAAGTCGGCGCCTATACGTGGCGCTGCTGAACGCGGGTCGCCCGCCGACCGACACCCTGCTGACGAACACGGAGGAGTACGATGAGTACTGACCCCGGGATCCGGGAGTGTATCGACGCGGCGGCCGACGCGGTCGGCTCCGCCTGGCCGCTCCACTCGTTCGTGACGGCGAACCCACTCGCCGGATTCGAGGACCGGCCCTTCCACGAGGCCGTCGCGGACGCCGAACGCGTCCTCGGCGGCGACGGCTACCCGAGCGCCGACGTGTTTCGCCGGGCGTGGGAGTCGGGACGGATCGACTCCGAGGCGCTTCGCTCACGGTTGGACGACCACGGCTACGACGCCGACCCGGAGGCGTCGCTCGACCGCTTGGCCGAGCGGACGGCCGCCGGGCGCGAGACGGCGCCGGAGACCGATCGGGTCGACGCGGTTCTGACGAAGTGGCTCGCGGCCTTCCTCGATCGGGGGCGGGCGACGTGGTCGATGCCGAACCGCGAACGCGGGTTCTACGACGCGTTCCGCGCCGTCGCACCCCACGACGGCGAGATTCCGGACGGCGACGCCCTCGCCGACCTCTCCGACGATCCGATCGACGCGATCCGGGACCGCCTCGCCGACTACCCCGTGGGTCAGTGGCGGGATATCTTCCAGTTCCAGTTGGCGGCGCTCCCGGGCTGGACGGGCCTCATCAAGCGGCGGGCTGCCGACGGCGACGACTGGCAGTCGGCGTACCCGATCACGCTGGCGGGGTATCTGGCGATCCGGCTGGCGCTCGCGACCCAGTTCGACGCGCCCGTCGCGCCGGCCGAAGCGCCCGGCTGCGAGGCCGACGACGCCGACGGGGACCGCGTCCCGCTCCCGGAGCTCTGGCTCTCGGCGTGGGAGGCGACCTACCGCACGGAACTGGTCGAGTCGGTCGCCGACGCGAGCGACTCGGCCGACGACGATGGCGGCCGTCCGGACGCCCAACTGGTCTTCTGTATCGACACCCGCTCCGAGATCATCCGCCGCCACGTCGAGGCCACGGGGGACTACGAGACACACGGCTACGCCGGCTTCTTCGGCGTCCCGATGCGCCACGACGACTACGGATCGGACGTGGCCGTCGACGCCTGTCCACCGATCGTCGACCCGCAACACCGGATCGCGGACCGGCCGGTGGAGTCGGCCGACGAACGCGACGACTACGACCGGTGGCACGCCGCGGTCGACGCGGCGACGTCGGCGGTCCACGGCCTCACGGAAAACGCCGCGACCGCGTTCAGTTTCGTCGAGAGCGCCGGCCTGGGGTACGGGGCGGCGCTGGCCGCTAGAACTCTCCTCCCGGGGCGCGTGGCCGACCTGCTCGGGTCCGCCGACGAGCGTGGCCCCGACGAACACGGGTTCTGCGAGCCGTCGATCGACCACGACCCGGGCGTCGAGGGCGACCTCCCAACGGGTCTCACCCTCGACGAGAAAGTCGAGTACGCCGCGACTGCCTTCGAACTGATGGGGTGGGAGACGTTCGCTCGCCTGGTCGTCTTCACCGGACACGCCAGCCGGACGGCGAACAACCCCTTCGATTCGAGCCTCGACTGCGGGGCCTGTGCGGGCAACCCCGGCGGCCCGAACGCCCGCGTCCTCGCGGCCATCTGCAACGACGACGCGGTCAGGGCGGCGCTCCGGGACCGCGGGATCGACGTCCCCGACGACACCGTCTTCCTCGCGGGCGAGCACAACACGACGACCGACGAGGTGGAACTGTACGCCACCGACGTCCCCGAGAGCCACGAGGCCGACCTCGAACGGCTCCGCGCCGACCTCGGGACCGCCCGCGTCGGGGCGGCCACCGAACGCGCCGAAGACATGGGAGCCGACCCCGACTCCGGCCCCCGCGACGTGCGGCGGCGCGCCGTCGACTGGGCGGAGACACGCCCGGAGTGGGGACTGGCCGGGAACGCCGGGTTCGTCGTCGGGCCCCGTGGCCTGACCGACGGTCTCGACCTCGACGGTCGGGCGTTCCTCCACTCCTACGACTGGACGACCGATCCGGACGGCGACGCTCTCGAAGCGATCCTGACCGGGCCGTTGATCGTCACCCAGTGGATCAACGCCCAGTACTACTTCGCGACGGTCGACAACGCGGCCTACGGGAGCGGCTCGAAGGTGACCCAGAACCCCGTCGGGAACGTCGGCGTCTACCAGGGGAACGGCGGCGACCTGTTGACCGGACTCCCGCTCCAGTCGCTGATGAGCGCCGACGGCGAGCCGTACCACCAGCCGCTCCGCCTCTCGACGGTCGTCCACGCGCCGACCGACCGTGTGACCGAGGTGCTGGCCGACCACGAGGACGTGGCCGGGCTGCTGGACGACGGCTGGCTGTCGCTGACCGTCGTCGACCCGCAACGGGACGACCGCGCGTTCCACTACGATGGCGGCCTCGAGTGGACGCCGGCGTCGGGTCGCCGCGAGGCCGCTGTGTCCGAACCGGAATCGGAGCCCGCGGTCGCGGACGACTGACCGGTAACGGTACTTTCATGTCGGCCACGCGCCGATTCCTGTGCGTGCCCTCCACACTCGACCTCTCCCAGACGTTTCGGTACGCGTTCGGTCGTATCGCCACTCGAAACGGTCTCCTCTTGGTCGCCGCCTACGTGTTCGTCCAACTCCTCAGTCAGGCGACCACCCAGTCGCTGGCCGCACGGCTCACGGCCGACCGGCTTCCCGCCGACGCTGTCGGGAGCCTGTATCCGCTCGCCGTCGACCTTCCCGTGGCCGTCAGCGGCGGCCTCACCGTGGTCCTGTTCCTCTGTGGCACCGTCCTCGGCGTCCTGACCGTGCGCGCGTTCCACCGCGACCTCGAGGCCTTCCCGACGGCCGACCACACCCGTCGACTCGCCCGGACGACCGTCGTCGCGCTCGTCGTGTCGCTGATCGTGTTCCTCGCGATCGTGGTCGGGACGTTCCTGTTCGTCTTCCCGGGGATCTTCCTCGCGGTGAGCCTGGTGTTCGCCGTCCTCGTGGTCGCCGTCGAGGATGCGGGCGTGATCGAATCGCTCAAGCGGAGTTGGGCGCTCGCGTCGGGCAACCGCATCCGTCTGTTCGCCATCGGGTTCGTCCTCGTCGTCGCGAGCGGGATCGTCGGCTTCGTCTTCAGCGCCATCGGAGCCGTCGCTCCCCTCGTCGGCGAGGTCACCGGTGCGGTCGCGACGGGTGTGATCGGTATCTTCGGGATCGGACTCGTCGTCGGCGCGTACCGTCAGATCGCGCCGGCGACGGCCGACGCGGTCGATCCCACGTCGACGGCGCTCTGATCCGACCGTGTCACGGCACACGCGCGGCTCGCTCCGCCCCGCGGCCACCGAGTTCGTCGTGGTCGCGGCCGTGTTGGTCGTGCTGTACCTGTGGCAGCGGCTCCTCCGTCTCGCCTCGTCGGTCGCGTTCGGATCGCTCCCGGTCGCCGGCGGCGTGTCCGGCGCGCTCTTTCTCGCCGGGGTAGTCGCCATCATCGGCGGGTACGCCAGGGTTCGGCACGTCGACTGCGGGTTGAGGCCCCCGACCGCCGGCGACCTCCCGTGGATCGGTGTCGCGGCGGGTTCGCCGCTCGGTCTCGTCACGCTCACGGCGCTCGTGTCCCGGGCGACCGGCGTCCGGTACGGCTCGCTGACGGGGACGGCCGTCGCCGCCGACCCGCCGCTGGTTCCGGTGGTGACCGTCGCCGGCCTCGGCCTCCTCGTCGGTATCCCGTCGCTCGTGGTGGTGTGTCAGGTGCTCGTCCAGGGGAGCTTCGCTCGCGTCGTCGATGGCGACGCTGTCGTCGTCCCGACGACGGCCGTGACCGGGTTCGTGACCGTGAGCGACACCGGCGGATTGGCCGCCATCCCCGGCCTCGGGCGGCTCGGTGGCGTCGTCGTGTTCGCGGTCCTCCTCGGCGGTGCAGCGCTGGCGAACGAACGCATCGACCCCCACCGTCGCGGGCTCCGAGTGCTGGCGTACCTCCCGGTGGCGGCGCTCGTGGCGCTCGCCGTCGGGTCGGGCGTCGCTGGCCTCGGGTCCGTCGCGGCCGGGCTGTTCGCGGCGACCCAGTTCGTGACTCTGGGGGTCGCCGCGTACGCCTACGCCCGTACTGGTTCCCTCCTCGTCCCGGCGTTCGCGTACGCGGCACTGCTGTCGGCGAACCGTGTCGTCGTGGTCGCCTTCGAGGCGGGGGCGGGACTGTGACCGCTCCCCGAGTGGCGATCATCGGTTGTGGCTGACGGGGGACTTCACCCGCTCGGGTGGTCGTTGAAGCGGTCGAGGATCGCCCGGTAGGGCGCGTTCCGCGTCCACCGGCGCGGGTGGCCATCTCCTCGCCGATCCGCTCGTCCGCGACCCGTTCTGTCGCCGCCGACGCGAAGATCAGGTCGGTCTCCCGGACTTCGGTCGTGAAGAAGTCGATGGCCGCCACGTCGCCGTGGGTGTCGCCGATGGCGATCCGGTCGCCAACCCCGTCGGGTCATCGGTGACGATGTACAGCCGCCCACGAGCGAGAGATGGACGCTCACTCGGCCGATACTGGCCCCTGACTCCCCTCCAGCGAGAGCGTTTCGCCCGTCCAGTCGATCTCGAGTCGGTGACGCGAGAGGTACGGCAGGAGGTCGTCGCGAACGACGAGGCCGACGTACGTTCCGTCGTCGTCGACGACCGGGAGGCGGCTCACGCCGTCGTCGCGCATCCTGTCCGCCGCGAGGCCGACCGGTGCCACGTCGGCCATCACTGACGAAACAGGGAAGTCGATCATATGGTGATATTATTCCATATACAATTAATTATTTCGGGGGAATACCTCCGTATCTGCTACGTGTATGCAGAAATAGATGAGAACTGGAATTTCGGATGTGTGCTCAGAGCGGCGGGCTCAACGCAGCGCGGTGGGACCTCGGATACCTCTTCGGGGCGTTCCGACTCCTCGGTGGCGGGTTCGTCGTCGCCGGCCTCGGACTCGTCGCGTGGCGTCGACACTGCCGGTGAGTCAGTCCACCGTCGGTCGACTGCCCGAGCGCGACTCGCGGCGGTGGAGCACCACCGCGGCGACGGTGGCGACGACGCCGGCCAGCGTCGCGATACCGAACGCGACCCGGTAGCCGAAGACGGTGTACACGCGCGCACCGTTGATCATCTCGCCGGTCCAGTACGCGTCGAGGACGGCCCCCATGACCCCCGGGAGGACCGCCGCCCCGAAGTAGCCGACGCCGTTGACGACGCCCGTGATAGTTCCGGCGACCCTCGGTGCGTGGCGCTCCTTCCCGACGGTGAACACGAGGGCGACCCCGCCGTTCCCCAGCAACGCGACGAACAGGGCGGCCGCGACGATCGGGAGCGGTGGCACGAACAGGAGTACACCGTACGCGGCGGTGAAGGCGAGCGCCGTGGCGACGATCAGTTCCGTCCGCCGGCCGAGCCGATCCGAGAGCGCGCCAAGCGCCGGCGAGCCGAGGACGAACCCGACGTTCCCGACGAGGACGAACGTCGAGGCACGGGCGATGGAGATGCCGTACGTGTCGACGAGGAAGGGAACGCCCCAGAGACCGAGGACGGTGAAGTTCACCCCGAGGACACAGAACAGCGCGATTCCCATCAGCCACGTCTCGGGCTCGACGACGACGCGCCGGACGTTGGCGAGGGTTTCGGCGGCCGAGGCGACCCGTCTCTCCTCACCACGGCCGACGTCGACGACCGCCGCCTCCGCGTCGGACGGTTCGTCTCGGACGGCGACGGCGATGGCGACGGTGAGCACGCCGGTCGCCGCCCCCGCCGCGAGCATCGCCGTCCGCCACCCCACGCGCTGGGTCGCGAGTGCGAGCGGCGTCGTCGCGAGGACCCCCCCGACCCCCGCCGCGGCGACGGTGTATCCGGTCATGGTGGCGTACTCGTCGGCGCGAAACCAGTTGGCACAGAAGCGCAGCGTCGAGATGTACAGCACGCTCCCGCCCAGCCCGACGACTGCCCGGGCGAGGTAGCCGGCGACGAGCGTCTCCGCGACGGCGAAGGCGACGACACCACCGGTCAACACGCCGAGGCCGACGGCTCCGACTCGACGGGGACCGTACCGGTCGACGATCAGCCCCGCCGGAAGTTGGAGGGGAGCGTAGACGTAGAAGAAGGAGGCGTGTAACAGCCCCAGTTCCGCCCCCGTCGCGTCGAACGCCCGTGCGAGCGGGTCCGCGAGGACGGCCGTCGTCGTCCGGTGGAAGTTGACGAAGAGGAACCCGCCCGCGAGCAACAGCCACAGTCCCGCACGCCGGCGTCGTGTCGAGAGCGAGAGCGAGGGCACGTCACCCTCTCCGCGATTCGAAACAAAAGAGGGTCCGGTTTCGCGGTCGGCCTAGTGGAAGGTCCGACTCGAATCGGCGCCGTTCGCCGGGGTCGCTTCCTCGGTGGAGAACCGCTGTTCGATCTCGCGGTAGCGCTCGCGGATCTCCTCGGTCACGCTCGCGACGACCTCGTCGAGCGCCCGCTCGAAGTGGTCCATCGTGATCCGGACGTTCCCCAGCGACTCGCCGATCTCGTCGGGCGAGACGCTGTTGATGAACTCCCGGGAGGCGGCCATCGAGGCTTCGCGGCAGACCGCCTCGATATCCGCGCCGACGTAGTTCTCCGTCCGCCGCGCGAGGCGGTCGAGGTCGACGTCGTCCGCCAGCGGCTTGTCGCGGGTGTGGACCTCGAAGATGGCCCGGCGCGCCGTCTCGTCGGGCACGGGCACGTGGACGTGTCGGTCCAGCCGCCCCGGACGCAGGAGCGCCGAGTCGATGAGGTCCGGCCGGTTCGAGGTGGCGATCACGACCACGTCCTCCAGGGTCTCCAGCCCGTCGAGTTCGGTCAGGAGTTGGGAGACGACGCGCTCGGAGACGCCGGAGTCACCGGTGTTCTGTCCCCGCTCGGTCGCGATGGCGTCGATCTCGTCGAAGAAGATCACGGTCGGGGCGTTCTCGCGAGCCTTGCTGAAGATCTCGCGGACGCCCTTCTCGCTCTCCCCGACGTACTTGTCGAGCAACTCGGGTCCTTTCACCGAGATGAAGTTGGATTCGGCTTCGTTGGCGACGGCCTTCGCCAGGAGGGTCTTCCCCGTCCCCGGCGGGCCGTACATGAGCACGCCCTTCGCGGACTCCATGTCCATGGCCTCGAACACCTCGGGGTAGTCCAGCGGCCACTGGATCGTCTCGCGGAGGCGCTCTTTGGTGTCCTCGAGGCCGCCGACGTCGGCCCAGGTGACGTCGGGCACCTCGACGAACACCTCCCGGAGCGCGGAGGGTTCGATACCCTTCATCGCCTCCTGGAAGTCGTTCTGGTCGACCTCGAGGGATTCGAGGATCTCGGCGTCGATCTCCTCCTCTTCGAGGTCGATCTGCGGGCGAATGCGCCGGAGGGCGCTCATCGCGGCCTCCTTCGCGAGGCTCTCCAAGTCCGCGCCGACGTAGCCGTGGGTGGAGTCGGCGAACCCTTCGACGTCGACGTCGTCCGCGAGGGGCATGTTGCGGGTGTGGACCTGCAGGATCTCGCGGCGGCCGTCGCGGTCCGGGACGCCGATCTCGATCTCGCGGTCGAACCGGCCGCCACGCCGCAGCGCGGGGTCGATGGCGTCGACCCGGTTGGTCGCGCCGATCACGACGACTTCGCCGCGGTCCTCGAGGCCGTCCATGAGGCTCAGGAGTTGTGCGACGACACGCCGCTCGACGTCGCCGCCCGCCTCGCCGCGCTCGGGGGCGATGGAGTCGATCTCGTCGATGAAGACGATCGCCGGGGCCTCCTCCTCGGCCTCCTCGAACACCTCGCGGAGTTGCTCCTCGCTCTCGCCGTAGTACTTCGACATGATCTCCGGGCCGCTGATGTTGTGGAAGGAGGCGTCGATCTCGTTGGCGACGGCCTTCGCGATCAGCGTCTTACCCGTGCCCGGCGGCCCGTGCAGGAGCACGCCCTTCGGCGGGTCGATCCCCAGCCGTCGGAACAGCTCCGGGTGGCGCATCGGCAGTTCGATCATCTCGCGAACCTGTTCGAGTTCGCGGTCGAGGCCGCCGATGTCCTCGTAGGTCACGTCGGGCGTGTCGCCGTGGGCCTCGCCCTCCGTCTCCTCGCGGATCTGCTCGGCGGGCTTCTCGCTGACGGCGATCTCCGTCGAATCGGTGACGACGACCGTCCCCGATGGGTCGGTGTCGGCTACCTTCATCGGGAGCGCCTTGCTCTGGCGACCGCCCATGAACCCGAACCCGAAGGGGACTCGCAGGGTCTGTCCCTTCGTGATCGGCTTGTCCGTGAGTTTGTCGCGGAGGTAGTGGCCGATGTCGCCTCGGATGCCGATCTGCTGGGGGAGCGCGACCGTCACGCGCTCGGCGGCCTTCACCTCGGCCTTCTCGACCTCGACGCGGTCGTCGATGCCCACGTCCGCCTGCTGGCGGAGTTGGCCGTCGATACGGATCACGCCCGTGCCCTGATCCTCGGGGAGGCCGGGCCAGACGCGAGCGATCGCGGTGCCCTCCCGCCCCTCGATCCGGACGTAGTCGCCGACCTCGAGACCCATTTCGGCGGCGGCCGCGCGGTCGATGGCGGCCAGTCCCCGCCCGGCGTCCTTCTGTTTCAGGGGTTTGACGGTGAGCTTCATTCGCCGCGCACCTCCAGCACACCGTTGTTCGTGTCGACGCGCTCGACCGATCCGGGGAGGTCCAGTTCGGCCTCGGTCTCCCCGTCGACGACCACGATGGCCGTCCCGTCGACGATGTCGACGTCCAAGTGGTCGCCGCCGACGTCGGCCGCCATCACCCACTCGTCCTCGTAGTCGTACCGCCGCACGAACGTCTCGGATTCTCCGGCGTATTGCTGATTCACCATGATACTTCTTAACTCCAAGTTAGTTACCTAGATATATAAAGATTTCGTAGGACAATCGCAATACAGCGTCGGGAGAAGAGAATTAGAATGCACTTGCGGTTCACATGTACTCCCCGCGGGAGGCGGCTTTATCAGTCTGCCCCGGTAATCGGTCGTATGGAGACAGTCACACACCACGGCCGGGAGACGGCTTACCGTCGCTTCGACCCGGGTGGCGACGGGGAGCCACTCCTCTTGATCCACGGAAGCGGTGGTTCGCACGTCGTCTGGAGCGCACAGACTCCCCTCGCCGCCGACCGTCCGGTGATCGCTCTGGATCTGAGCGGGCACGGCGAGAGCGAGGACGTGGACGCCAGTCCGGGCTACGAGACGCTGTCGGCCTACGTCGACGACACCCTCGCCGTCGCCCGCGCGACCGACGCGCGCTTCCTGTGTGGGCACTCGATGGGCGGTGCGGTCGTCCTCTCCCTGCTGATCGAGCGCGACGCCGACCCCGGCGGCGTGGTCCTCGCCGGAACGGGCGCGCGACTGGCCGTCCTCGACGACCTCCTCCGGTGGCTCCGCTCGGACTTCGAGCGGGCGGTCGAGTTCCTCAACGGTCCCGACCGGCTCTTTCACGACCCCGACGACCGGCTCCTGTCGGCCGCCAGCGAGGCACTCCACGAGACGGGACGGGCCGTCACCCACCGCGACTTCCGGACCTGCCACACGTTCGACGTGCGCGAGCGACTGGACGAGGTCGACGTCCCCGCGCTGGCGGTCGTGGGCGAACACGACGCGCTCACGCCGCCGTGGTACCACGAGGCCCTCGCCGAAGGTATCCCGGACGCGGAGTGGACGACCGTCGACGACGCGGCCCACCTCGCCATGCTCGAACGGCCCGAGGCGTTCAACGCGGCAGTGTCCACGTTCCTCGACGGAATCGCCACGCATTAGCGCGTCGCCCGCCTATCGAGATGCGTGCCACAGCGCGTCGATCGGACCGATCCCGAGGGCGTCGACTTCGGGTGGGTGATGCAGGTGACGTTCGTCGCGACCATCGTCGTCGGCGCGCCCTTGGTGGCTGCCCTGTCGACGACCACGCCCCTTCCGACGTGGGACGCGCGGGCGGTCTTCGCCGTCCGGGTCGGCGCACTCGTCTGGTTCGTCACCGCGCTTCTCGCCTACGTGTACGCCCGGCACGCGACGGATGCGGACGCAGACTGACGTCCCGTCCCCGAGGCCGGAACCTCTTTGCCACGGACACGACACCACTCCGTATGATCGACGAGACCATCGAGGAAATCCGCCGGATGGAGACACACAGTTCGTCGGTGGTCGCGGTCAAGGCCACGGCCGCGCTGGGCGAACTGCTCGATCGCGAGTATCGGAACGTCGAGGAGTACGAACGCGACCTCGAACGCAACGCCGGAGCGCTCCGGCGGGCCAACCCCTCGCATGCCTCGCTCCACAAGGCGATGCGGGAGGTCGTCGACGCCGTCCTCGAGGCGGCCGACACCGTCGAACAGGCCAAGGCCCTGACCGAGGCCGAAATCGATCGGGTCACCGAGGACATCGAGACGGGCAAGCGGCGGGCGGCCGACCGCGCGGCCGACACGTTCGAGGACGGCGAGACGTTCCTCACACACGACTTCTCCTCGACCGTACTGGAGGCCATCGAGACGGCGGCGGCCGACGGGCGACACCTCACGGCCTACGTCACCGAGGCACGCCCCCGGTATCTCGGCCGCAAGACTGCCCGACGCCTCGCCGAACTCGACCGGGTCGATCCCCACCTCCTCGTCGACAGCGCCGCCGGCTACGTCCTCGACCGCTGTGACCGCGTGATCGTCGGCATGGACTGCATCGTCGAGGACACCCTCTACAACCGAGTCGGCACCTTCCCCCTCGCCGCCGCCGCCGACGTGGTCGGCGTCCCGGTCACCGTCGTCGGGTCGGGGTCGAAGGTGATCGAGGAGGACTTCGTCTTCGAGAACGAGACGCGGCCGCCGGCCGAGGTGGTTCGCGAACCGATCGAGGGCATCACCGTCGAGAACCCGGCGTACGACGCGACGCCCGTGTCACTGATCGACGAAGTGGTGACTGACCGCGAGCGCTACGAGCCCTAGCGCCGGATCAACTCGGAGAGTCGGTCACGGAGGCGTTCGTCCGGGCCGAGTCGGAGGTAGTAGGCGTCGCCATCGTCCTCGTAGTACCCTTCGATGCGGCGTTTGATCTCGAAACCGATCGTCTCGTAGAAGGAGAGCGCCCCCTCGTTCGTCGCTCGCACGTGACAGGTCACGGTACGGTGGTCCTCGGCCACCTCCGCGACGAGGCGTCGGCCGAACCCCTCGCCGCGGTGGTGGGGGGCGACGGCCAGAAAGAGGATGTAGCCGTCCCGTCGCGTCGTCGCGAACCCCGCCAGGTCGTCACCGAGATAGAGGAGGTGGGTCGTCGACCGTCGGTAGGCGTCCATGAAGAAGCGCTTTCGCTGTTTCAGGACGCCCTCCTCCCGCCGGATGCGCTCCTTGAGTTCCCACGCCTCGTCGGCGTACTCGGTCGCGCCGGGCCCATCCACTCGCTTCTCGACGGTGACGCTCACTACGACCACGCTAGTGTGTGCGTTCGTTATAACTTCATCGTCCCCGTCGCTCGTTGCCGCCGCCCCGTGCCGAGGTCGACGAGGAACCGTTTTTAAGCTGGCCGTCCTGTCTCCGGCGACCGGTCCAACCTCCGGTCGACCCACCATGCCCTTCGAACTCCGACCCCACACGGCCGACGTGGCCGTCGCGGCGACCGGCGACGACCTCGGCGGGACGTTCGCCGCCGCCGCCGACGGCCTCGCGGCCGCCACCTGCGATGACATCCCCGACGTGGGCGATCGATTCTCGCTCACCGTCCGCGCCGAGGGACGGGAGGCGCTCCTCTTCGACTACCTCGATCGACTCATCTACGAACGCGACGTTCGGGGCGTCCTCCCCGCCGGCAACGCGGCGACGGTCAGTGAGGTCGACGGCGAGTGGCTGATCGAGGCGACTGCCCGCGGCGTGCCCTTCTCGACCATCGAGGCCCGCGACGTGAAGGCGGTGACCTACTCCGAAATGCGGATCGGCCGCGTCGACGACGGCTGGGAGGCGTACGTCGTCCTCGACGTGTAGTAACGTATTCCCGCGTCGGTCACGTCGCCCCACACATGACCACACGCGAGTTCGACGGGATCCGTCTCGAACGGGTCCGGGAGTTCGTCTGGGAGATTCCACGGGAGGGTGAGATGGGCGTCCCCGCGCGGGTGCTCGCGAGCGAGGCGTTGCTGGAACAGATCGGCGACGACAAGACGCTCCAGCAACTGAAGAACGCGACTCACCTTCCCGGTATGACCGGCCACGCGATCTGCATGCCCGACGGCCACCAAGGGTACGGCTTCCCCGTCGGCGGCGTCGGGGCGACAGACGCCGAGAACGGCTGTATATCGCCCGGAGCGGTCGGATATGACATTAATTGCGGGGTGAGAATGATGAAAACAAACCTCACCTACGACGACGTGCGCGGCCACGAGGAGGAACTCGTGGAGGCGCTGTTCGCGAACGTCCCGTCGGGACTGGGTGGCGGCGGCGTCGTCGACGGCGACATTGACACCGTCGAAGCGGTCCTCTCCCGCGGCGTCGACTGGGCCCTCGAGGCGGGGTGGGCCGTCCCCGACGACCTCGAACACTGCGAGGACGAAGGGCGGCGGCCCGACGCCGACCCCAGTGCCGTCTCCCAGAAAGCAAAGGACAGAGGGAAGAACCAACTCGGCAGTCTCGGGAGCGGCAACCACTTCCTCGAAGTCCAGCGTGTGACGGACGTCTACCGCGACGACGTGGCGGCGTCGTACGGCCTCGAAGCCGACCAAGTCGTCGTCCTGATCCACTGTGGGAGCCGAGGACTCGGCCACCAGACCTGCACCGACTACCTCCGGAAGATCGAGAAGCGCCACGACGACGTACTCGCGGCCCTCCCGGACAAGGAACTCGCGGCCGCGCCCGCCGGGTCGGAACTCGCCGAGGAGTACTACGGCGCGATGTGTGCCTGCATCAACTTCGCGTGGGTGAACCGCCAACTGATCATGCACCGGACCCGACAGGTGTTCGAGCGGGTGTTCGATCGCTCGTGGGAGGAGATGGGGATGGACCTGCTGTACGACGTGGCTCACAACATCGCCAAGCGGGAGACCCACACGGTCGGGGTCGACCCGCAGGGGCGGCCGGTAGGAGGCGGCGTAGCCGCCGACCGCGAGGAGCGCGAACTCTACGTCCACCGCAAGGGAGCGACACGTGCGTTCCCCGCCGGCCACCCGGAGGTGCCGGCGGCCTACCGCGACGTCGGTCAGCCGATCATCATCCCCGGGAGCATGGGCGCGGGGAGCTACGTCCTCCGGGGCGGCGACGACTCGATGGACCTCACCTTCGGGTCGACCGCCCACGGTGCCGGCCGACTCATGAGCCGAACCCAGGCCAAACAGGAGTTCTGGGGCGAGACGGTCCAGGACGAACTCCGCGACCAGCAACACGTCTACGTCAAGGCCCAGAGCGGTGCGACCGTCGCCGAGGAGGCCCCCGGCGTCTACAAGGACGTCGACGAGGTGGTCCGGGTGTCGGACGCCCTCGGCATCGGCGACCGGGTGGCGCGGACGTATCCGGTGTGTAACATCAAGGGGTAGTCGTCGTCAGCGGCCCGGACCGGGGCCGGGATCGAACCCCGGCCCGGACGACGCCGGCCCGCCGGATCCGCCGCTCAGTTCGACGAACTCGCTCGCCGGAACCGGTTCGACCGCCTCGCCGTTCTCGTACCGGAGGTAACTGAGGTAGAACGTCGCGCCACAGCCCTCGGCGTCGTCGTCACGAAGCGTCCCGTCCTCGCCACAGACGAAGCGCACGCCGTCTTCGCTCTCGATATCGCCGTCGGCGTCGACGTACGTCCACCCAGAAAGCGGGTACGGCGTCACCGACTTGTCTTCGAGATATCCTTCGCGTTCGAGTTCGACGATGGCCGCACACTCCGGACAGTGGTAGGTGACGGGATATCCCATGATCGCAGTAGGGGCGAGACGGACTTATACTGTCGGCTCCGCGGCGTCACCGCACGACGGTCACCGGGATCGGCGACTTGCGGACGACCGTCTCGGCGACGTTGCCGACGAACAGCCGCTCCATCAACCCGCCGCTGTGGCTCCCGAGGACGATCCCGTCGAACTCCTCGGCGCGGTCGAGGATCGTCCGCACCGGATGGCCGACCCGGACCTCGGTCGTGATCTCCGCGTCGTACTCGGTGGCGACGGTCCGAGCTCGGTCCAGCGCGTCCACGGCGTGGTCGTCCGCGACCCCTTCGGGATCCTCCGAGAGGGCGATTTCGGTCGCCTCGCCCATCATCGGCGACGGGCCGCCGCTGACGTGGAGCACGGTGATCTCTGCCTCCGGGAAGACCTCCAGTGCGTACCGGAGTGCACGACCGGCCATCTCGGAGTCGTCCATCGGCACCAGGACGCGAGCTATCATACGATGAGTACGGTCGACCGAGGAATAAAGACTCGCCCGTCGCGTGGCGTGACCTTCGGTACGTTTATTATTCCGACCCCCAGCCTTTGTTGGCATGAGCGGACGACCCCTCGACGTGCTGGAGGCCTCACTCGACGAGGATGTGACGGTACATCTCAAGGACGGCCGGGCGTTCCACGGCGTCCTCGGCGGCTACGATCAGCACATGAACGTCGTGATCGAACCGGTCGACGACGTCGACGACATCGACGAGGGCGTCCTCGGCGATCCGGACCTCGAACGGATCGACAACACAACCATTATACGCGGAGACAACGTCGTGACGATAACGACATGACGGGAGCAGGAACGCCGACTCAGGGCAAGAAGAACAAGACGACCCACGTCAAGTGCCGACGCTGTGGTGAGAAATCGTACCACGTCCGAAAGAAGGTCTGTTCGTCGTGTGGCTTCGGCAAGTCGGCCAAGCGCCGCGACTACGAGTGGCAGAGCAAGGCCGGCGAGTAATCGACCGGTTCGGTTCACGACTCTCCCCCTCGACACCCCTCCGTCGTACGCTCACGCCCCGAGACGCGGATTTCGCCCGACTATCGGTCGGCTCCGGTCGGCGTAATAACGTGGATTTTTACCCTCCCGCACAGTATCCTCGCCCATGGCACACGGGCGGGACCACCGTTCCCCGGACGGGATGACCGAGAAATGTGGCGTCGTCGGCGTCTCCCTCGCCGACCGCGACGCCGCGCGACCCCTGTACTACTCGCTGTACGCGCTCCAGCACCGGGGCCAGGAGTCGGCGGGAATTGTCACGCACGACGGGTTCCAGCAACACAGTCGCGTCGAGATGGGGTTGGTCGGTGACGTCTTCGACGCCGACGATCTCGACCAGTTGAACGGCCCGGCCGGTATCGGTCACGTTCGCTACCCCACGTCGGGCGGCGTCAACGCCTGTTGCGCACAGCCGTTCTCGGTCTCGTTCAAGTCCGGATCGCTCGGCCTCGCACACAACGGCAACCTCGTCAACGCCGGCGAGATTCGGTCGGAACTGGAGGCGCTCGGCCACGCCTTCACCTCGAACGGCGACACCGAGGTGATCGCCCACGACCTCGCACGGAACCTACTGGAGGAGGATCTGGTCCGCGCGGTCAAGCGGACCATGGGCCGCATCCATGGCTCCTACGCACTGACGATCATGCACGACGACGCCGTCCTCGGCGTGCGCGACCCCGAAGGGAATCGCCCCCTGTGTATCGGGAAACTCGACGACGGCTACGTCCTGGCCTCCGAGTCGGCGGCCATCGACACGCTCGACGGCGAACTCGTCCGGGACGTTCGCCCGGGCGAACTCATCGTCCTCGCACCCGACGGCTCCGGCTTCGACTCCTATCAACTGGTCGACCGCGACGCCACGGCCCACTGCTTTTTCGAACACGTCTACTTCGCCCGCCCGGACTCGATCATCGACGACGGCCTCGTCTACGACGTGCGCCGGGACCTCGGCGGGGAACTGTGGGCCGAGACCGGCATCGAGACGGACGTGGTGATGCCCGTCCCCGACTCCGGACGCTCCTTCGCCTCGGGGTACGCCGAGGCCGCCAACGCCGACGGCGCGGACGTGGAGTTCGCGGAGGGGTTGATGAAGAACCGCTACGTCGGCCGCACGTTCATCATGCCGACACAGGACGAACGCGAACGGGCGGTACGGCTGAAACTCAACCCGATCAGGAGCACCGTCGAGGGCAAGACCGTCACGATCATCGACGACAGCATCGTCCGGGGGACCACCTCGACGCAACTGGTCGACCTGATCCGCGAGGCGGGGGCCGAGGAGGTCCACGTCCGCATCGGTGCGCCGCCCATCGTCGCCCCCTGTTACATGGGGATCGACATGGCGAGCCGCGACGAACTCATCGCGGCCGACAAGAGCGTCGAGGAGATTCGGGAGATCATCGGGGCCGACAGCCTCGCCTACCTCTCCGTCGACGCCATCGCCGGCGTCCTCGAGCGGTCGCGTGACGACCTCTGTCTGGGCTGTGTCACCGGCGAGTATCCCTACGACATCGACGGCGAACGGACCGACCGAGAGGTGACTCGGCCCGCCGTCGGTAGTGAGTCCGCCCCCGCGGACGACTGACCTGTCAGCGGCCCTGAAAGCGGCAACCGGAGGCGAAACCGGCAACATTTTTGAAGGGTTGTGTGTATCCATAATCGACAATGACCGAGGAACGCGAGGCTCGACTGGGACGACGACGGCTGTTGCGGGCGAGTGCCGGTGCCGTGGGAGCCGGTCTGGTGGGTACCGGGGCGGCCGGAACGGCAGCCGCGCAGTCGGAGCCGTTCGACGGCTGGCTGAGCAACGTGGGTAACTACGAGGGGCTCGTCGACGAGACGGGGAGCGACGAGGTGACCGTCGAGGTCGGCGTCGAACAGGGCAGCGGTGCCTTCGGCTTCGGACCGGCCGCGGTCCAGGTCGACCCCGGGACGACCGTCGTCTGGGAGTGGACCGGCAACGGCGGCGTCCACAACGTCGCCGCCGAGGAGGGGGCCGACTTCTCAAGCGAGAACAGCCAGGAAGCGGGGTTCACGTTCGAGCAGACGTTCGAGGAGTCGGGCGTCGTCAAGTACTTCTGTCAACCCCACCGGGCACTGGAGATGAAAGGTGTCGTGGTCGTCGGCGACGTCGACACCGGCGCGGAAGTGGTCGGCGGTGGCGGTAGCGGTGGCGGCGACAGCGGGGGCGGTGGCGGCGACAGCGGGGGCGGTGGCGGCGACAGCGGGGGCGGTGGCGGCGGCAGCGGTAGTGGAAGCGGCGGCGGTGGGCTCGTGATGTCGCTGACGGTCGGCGGGGCCACCGTCGCGGCATTCCTCTCGCCCATCGTCTTCGGACTCGTGTTGATGCTCCGTGACGTGTCGGACGACGCGCCCGAGGACGCTGCCGAGCACGGCGAGTCGAGCCACTAAAACTCGGTGTCGTCGACGAACGCCCGTATTATCGCGCCCTCGGCACGGTGGAGACGTTCGCTGGCGGTCGACTTCGCGATGTCGAGGTGGTCGGCGAGTTCCGTCAGCGTGCACTCCCGCGGCGTGTCGTAGTACCCCCGCCCGACGGCCGTCTCGATCAGCTGCCGCTGTTCCTCACTCACCACCGAATCGGGGTCGAGCGACGTGCGGATCGACCGCACGTCGAACTCCAGTCCGAACGTTCGGAGTTGGTCGCCCAGTGACGACAGGCGGTCGCGCGAGGCGGTGATTTCGAGGTTCGCGACGCCGTCCCGGACGGTCACCGGCGGTTCGAACGGCGCACGGGAGTTCCGGATCGACAGCAACAGGAGCGGTTCGTCGGTCTCGAACTGGACGAGCGCCCGGTCGTCCCCTCGGTGGAGCACCTCGAAGACGCGGACGCCCTCGGTCTCGTCGAGTTGCGAGAGCAGGGTCCCGATGTCCTCGGCGGTTATCTCGACCAGGCCGACGCCCGTATCGCCGTCGGGGAGCGCCGCCAGGACACGCCAAGTCGCCTCGGGAAACCGCGTAGAGAGCTCTGCGATCCAGATGGAGTCGGGGAGCGTCACGGCGAGTTTCGCAGTCGGCATAGTGGACGGAGGGGCGCCGTGACCATAAGCGTCGACGGCGCCCGGAGTGGCATGTCGCCGCTCGATGGACGGGGGTGTTCAGCATAATTCAAGGTGGAGCCTCCGACCTCAAGGAGCGAGCGTAGCGAACGAGTAGGTCGGAGAGGAAACCGACACGCTACTGCACCAACTACGTTCGATGGCTGTCCAACTCCCCTATCGAATCGTCACTAGTATAACAACATAGGCCTATATCTGAAACACGGATGGAGGTACGTCGCACCGTCCCCGTCAAACTCGACGTGGCCGACAGCGACGCCGACCTTCTCCACGAAACCATCTCCGAATTCTTGTGGGCCGCCAACTACGTCGTCGACCACGCGTGGCAAGGTGAGTACAAGACCACAGAGGGTGTCATAGAACAGTTCGCATACCAAAGAGCAGGGTGAACGCTGAGGTGGAATGAGTTCAGCGACCCTGCAAGATGATCCTTCGGTAGAATCGTTCTTCAATGCCGTGGAAACGGAGACGTTGGCGTTGTTCGAGCACCTCTCCTTCGAGTTTCTTGAAGGGTTCGACGTGTTCGCCCCGGCGGAGACGGGGCGAACACGAGATCTTGAGCCGCCCGAGATGATGCGTGGCTTTCTCCATTGCTATTACAAGAACATCTACGGTATCCGTCCGGTTGCACGAGAACTGAACAACACCGTTGTCTGGCTCAGCTGTAGCTTCGATCGACCGCCGTCGAGAGACGCGGTCGATCGATTCCTCACTGATCTTGAGCACGTTGTTGACCGGGTCTTCGACCATCTCGTCGAGCAGGCCGCCTTGCGGGGCCTGCTCGACTTGACGTATTCTATCGATTCAACCGACGTGAGAGCGATGCCCGCCGATCCAGACGCATCGAAGTGCTATGATCCAACCGATGACGAGTACTACTACGGCTACGGCTGCACGATCGTCTCAACCGGGCAAAAGATCCCGATTGCAGCCGAGTTCACCGAGAGCAAACAAGCACCAGAAGAGACGGCGATGCGCGTCACGCGTGACGCGCTCGCCGTCGGGAAACCGATGTGGATGCTTGGAGACAGTGCCTACGACACGCTCGACTGGCACGACCACCTGCTGGCCGCAGGGGTCGTGCCAGTCGCTCCGTACAATCCACGAAACACCGACGACCCGAAAGATATCGAGTACAGGGTAGAAGACCGCATTGAAAAACACAGCAACGACGTTCAGCTGAAGCAATCAACGCTAGACGAGACGTACAACCGCCGGAGTGGCGTCGAACGAACCAACGAATCAGTCAAGGGCTGCGGCCTCGGGCGAACGCACGCCCGAGGCCGCGTCCATGCACGAGCGCAGGTGTTCCTCGCGTTGTGTCTGCGCCTCGTCGTCGCAATCACCAACTACGAACGCGGAGACAATCCGGGAAGCACAATCATCACGGTGTGAGAAGAGTTCTATGACACCCTCGACCACAAGCAAAGCCAAACTCCAGCGCGAAACCTACGACGACGTGCGGGCCGAAACAGGGCTCCAAGCTAACCTCGTTCAGAACGCTCGCAACAAGGCCGCCGACGCCGTACAGAGCATCGTCTCTCGGTGGAGGCAAGGTGACGACGCGGGGAAACCACACTTCACTGCCCCGACGCTCGTCTACGACAAGCGGTGTGCGACGTTCAACGACGACCACGCGACGCTCTCAACCGTCGAAGGGCGTATCACCGCCAAGTACGTCCTCCCCGACGAGAGCCGCGAGACGCCCCACTCGGAGTACCTGTTCAACGATGATTACGAAGTGACGGGCGGGGAACTCCACTACTGCGACGGTGAGTTCTACCTTCACGTCCGAACAAAGGCGGACGTGGAGTTCGAGACCGCCGACAAAGGCAACGACGGGCACAACACAGTCCTCGGCGTTGACCTCGGCGTCGAGAACGTCGCCGTCACCTCAACTGGCGAGTTCTGGAACGGGTCGGGGTTGAACCACTGGCATCGCGAGTTCGAGAAACGGCGTGGGTCGCTCCAACGGCGCGGGACGCGGGCCGCCCACGAAACCATCCAGTCGGTCGGACGCACCGAGACGGGCCGCTACGACCACGTTTTACACACTGTCTCGAAAGAACTCGTCGCGGAAGCCGTCGAATACGACTGTGACGTAATCGCGTTCGAGAACCTGACTGGGATTCGTGAGCGGATGCCGAACGCCAAGAAGTTCCATGTGTGGGCGTTCCGCCGACTGTTCGAGTACGTCGAGTACAAAGCCGAAGTCGTCGGCATCTCGGTTGAACAGGTGAGTCCCGCATACACGAGCCAGCGGTGCTCTAAGTGCGGCTTCACTCACGAAAACAACCGCCCGGCCTCGGACGGACAGGACGTATTCGAGTGCCTGAAATGCGGGTACTCACCACACGCGGACTACAACGCGGCGAAGAATATCGGCCTGAAGCATCTCCGCACGGCGCAAAAGTCGTCGGGCGGAGGCGCACCCGTAAACGTGCGCTTGAATCGCGGGACATTGAACGTGAACGGCAATTACCAGCCTGCCGCCGACGGCGGCCAGAACGGGAGTCCACGCGAAAGCCCCACCCTCAACGAAGCGAACGGTGGAGCCGTGAGCGAGTAGGGTGGGGTAGTTTACGCGTACTGTGGCCCCTCCTGGCTGCTGTCGTGGGCGTCGGGGTCGTAGATCTCCTCGTTCTCGTCGCCGACCACGTCGACCTCGGCGAGCATCCCGCGGCGAGCGACGCGGCTGAGGGCGTGGTCGACGAGTTTGATCCGCTCGGGGACCGGCGTGTCCATCTCGCCGATCATACAACTTCCCGGCGGGACCTTCACCGTCTGGATGTTCTTGTCGGCGTAGGCATCGAGGTCGCCGTCCTCCGGGACGCCGCCGTCGCGGTAGGCCCGCTTCCAGACGTTCCCGATCGGGTGGAAGTTACTGGAGTAGTTCGGCCCGCCGTCGACCATGAACACCCTCACCCGGTCGCCCTGATCGACCTCGATCGGACCGCGGTTCGCGGCCGCCCACGCGTACTTCTCGCCGTTCAGGAGGACGTACGTCGGGTTCTCGTTTCGCATCCCCTCCATGTCGAAGCTGTGTTTGCCCTCTTGACCGACGTCCCCGTCGGTGTACACTTCGTGCTGTCCGAAGTAGAGTTCCCGATCCACTTCTGGCAATCCGTCGCGCGGCTCGACGACGATCATGCCGAACATCCCCGCGCTGATGTGCATGTCCAGGTTCGGCACGGCACAGTGGTAGATGAACGCGCCGGGGTAGTCGGCCCGGAACCGCATCGCGTTCTCCTCGCCCGGCGCGGCGGTGGTCGCCACCGATCCGCCGCCAGTGCCGTAGACGGCGTGGAAGTCGACGTTGTGAGGCAGCGCGTTCTCCGGCGGGTTCTCGACGGTCAGATCCACGGTGTCGCCCTGGCGGACCCGCACCATCGGACCGGGGATCTGACCGTCGAACGTCATGAAGTCGAACGTGACGCCGGGCTCGATCTCCGCCGTCACCTCCTCGTAGCGGAGCGTGATCTCGTGGGTCGTCGGTTCGTCGCGGTCGATCGGTTCCGGTAGGTCCGTCGGGTCGGCCGCGACCTGATCGGCAGTTGGGGTCGCGGTCCCCTCCATCTGCCGTCGTTCCGTTTCAGTCTCCGCCGCCGTCGGAGCCTGGGTGCTGCACCCTGCAACGGTCGCCGCACCGCCGAGACCGAGCGCTTGCATCGCCCGGCGGCGGGTGGTATCGAACATTGGGAGTCACCTCTACACCTGCAGTTCGGGGTGCCAGGGGTATGAACCGGGACGTCGATTCCCTCCGGCTGAGACGACCGCCGAACCTGTTCGGGCCGAGGAGGTCGTGGGGACGACGTGGCCGTGGCCTGCGGTGGTGGCGGTAGCGATACAGGGACCGGGATCGGCCCCGTCAGCAACAGAAGATGAACGGGTAGACTAGGCTCACGCGGTCGCCGTCCTCGATCTCCGTGTCGAACCCGTCCAGAACCTCGTTGAACTTCCCGTCGATCAACACGCGTGCGTAGGGTTTGGTCTGTTCTCCCTCCGGGTTCTTGTGCCACTTTCCGGGGAGGTTCTCGGGCGGTTCGGCCCACCCGCTCGTCGTCGCTTCGGCCTCGGTTTCGGCGATCAGCATCTCCGCGAGTTCCGGCCGTTCGTCGAACAGCGTCTCCAGCAGGTCTCGGAGCGTGTCGCCCTCGAACGAGAACTCCTGGTGGGGTTGGTCCATCCGGTCGCGGACGTGCCCCGTCGCGTGGAGCGCGACCGTCGTAGTCTTCCCCTGGCTCTCGACTTCGGCCTCGGTTGTCGTGCTCATGACGTACTCCGATACGCGGTCATCACCCGAAAAGGTGTGTCCGAACATGTTCGACGGGGGAGAAACGGCCGTGGCGATCAAACGGCGGGTCTAAGTGACTCCCTCAGTCAGGGAGAGTATGGTGCGCGATCCGCTGTCGGGCGACGACTCGCCCGATCTGCAGTCGGTCCTCGACGCCCTCGACGACGCCGACTGCCGGACCATCATCAGACACTTCGACGAGCCGATGACTGCCACCGAGGTGTCCGAGAAATGTGATATTCCCATGTCGACGACATACCGAAAGCTCGATCTGCTCACCGACGCCTCGCTGCTCGTGGAGGGTACGGAGATCAGGCCCGGCGGCCACCACGCGACCCGATACGAACTCGACTTCGAGACGGTTTCGGTCGGCGTAACCGACACCCAGGAGCTCGAAGTGTCGATCGACCGACCGGCACGCACCGCGGACGAACGCCTCGCGTCGCTGTGGGGGGAGGTTCGCAAGGAGACATGAGTCACCTCGACATCGCACTGACGGCGGTCAAATCCGGGACGCTCCTGCTCGGCAGTCTCATCGTCCTCCTCTCGTTGAAGGCGTACCGCCGAACGGGGGCCACCGCTCTGCGGGCGCTCACCGTCGGTTTCGGCTTGATCACGCTGGGGGCCATCGCCGCCGGCGTCGGCCACCAGTTCACGTCGCTCTCGCTCGCACAGTCGGTCGTCATCGAGAGTTCGCTCACGTTCGCCGGCTTCGCCGTCATCGTCTACTCGCTGTACGTCGAGTGATCAGTAGACGACGTACAGCAGGGCGTAGACGGCGTTTCCGAGGACGAACGAGATCACCCAGAGGCTCGCTGCGACCCGGCCGACACGGGCGTGTGCGGTGTCCGTGAGCGCTCCGACGGGGTGGGTCGTCCCGAGCAACAACACGTAGTACAGCAACGGGATGCAGACGACGGCGAGCAGGATGTGGATCGCGAGCAAGGGGAGGTAGAGCCGTCGGTACACGGTGTCGGGCCCCGGGAACGCCGCGGGGCCTTCGAGGACGACCTTGTAGAGGTACAGGAGCAGAAAGACGGCGAACAGCCCCGCCGAGAGGAGCATCGCTGCGCGGTGGCGGCCGAACTCGCGGCGCCGGGCGAAGGCGACGCCGGCGGTGATAGTGACGACGGCGACGGTGCTGAGGACGGCGTTGACGTGCGGGATGGCGGCGAGGACTGCGTCGGGGGCACGCGGGATCGCTGCGCGCGGGATCATCCCGAGGGCCGCCGCGAACACGAGTGCTAGCGACGTCAGCGAGAGAGCCACGGTCAGTTCCGGGACCCGATCGCGTGCGTTCGAGTACATGGCGGATCTGCGTGGGCGATCCACAAAATCCCCGCGGCTTCACGCCGCCGAACTCCGTGGTGGCGGCGGGACGCTCGACTGTGGGAGGGGCAAAAGGAAAGCCATTTCAAATACCCCCGTCAAGGAGCGTATGCGTTCGACGCGACACAGAACCCACGCGAGCGTGGGTAGCCAAGCTAGGCCAACGGCGCAGCGTTGAGGGCGCTGTCCTGTAGAGGTCCGCCGGTTCAAATCCGGTCCCACGCATCGCACTGGCGGGTCACACACCCGCTGTCCACCCACACGGGTGGCGATGCCGGTGATTCCCCTCCGGGACATCACCCACGCACAACTTCTCCGACGTGCCGATCGACGAGTCAGCGAAGCGTTCAGGTGCCGTCCGTCCGAACGTTCGGCCGATGGCGCTCTACCTGCACGCGGTCCCGGGGGTCGACTCGGCCTCGATCGGTCTCGTCGCGGTCGTCACCGTCGCGGCCATCGGGGCGGCCACGCTCCTCGGCCTCGCCTTCGCTGCGTTCGTCCGCCGACGGTCGCGGCCCTACCTGCTCCTCGTCGCCGCCTTCGCGGCGCTGCTCGGGCGGTCGGCGGTCGTCGTGGCCAGCCTGTTCGGTCTGCTCTCGCCCGCGAACCACCACGTCTTCGAGCACGGACTCGACGCCGTGCTCGTCGCACTCGTCGTCGCCGCCGTGTACTACGCCCGGACCGTCCGGCGGGAGGCGTCGGCGTCGTGACCCGACACCGCGACCGCATCCGACGACACGTCGCGTCCAACCCCGGCGTCCACTTCAATCGACTCGCCCGCGACCTCGATTTGGCGACCGGGCAGGTCCAACACCACCTGAAGACGCTCCGGCGGGCCGACGACCTGATCGCCGAACCCCGCTACGGGCGCACTCACTACTACACCCCCGAGTACGGCCCGTGGGAGCGCGGCGCGCTCGCGGTGATCCGGCGCGAGACGGCACGCGACGTCCTCGTCCATCTGATCGAGCACGGCCCGAGCGCGCCCGGATCGGTCGCGTCGGCCCTCGACGTGGCCCGGAGCACGCTGGAGTGGCATCTGGACCACCTGACCGAACAGGACCTCGTCGAGAAGCGCCGCGACGACGGCGGCCGCGTGACGCTCGCGCTCACCCGTCCCGAGGGGACCGCCCGACTCCTTGGACTGGTCGAGCCCTCCCTCCCCGAACGGTTGGTCGACCGCTTCACCCGACTGGTCGACGGGCACGCCGACGAGTAGCGGCCGTCTTCGAGAGCCGAACCACAACCGGGATGGGGACGAGCCCCCAACGTTCGTCGACTGATGTCCGACGGCGACCTCCCACGACGGACCGTCCTGAAAGCTGCCGTCGCGATCGGTAGTGCTGGCGCGCTGAGTGCCTGTCTCGACCGCTCCGACGCGGGGGACGCGCCGACCGGCGACCCCGACGCCAAACCGTCGCGACAACACGCCTGGCGGGAGTACGTCCGTCGCGACGAGCACGGCAACACGCAGTTGCCGTCCCACCAGATCCTCCTCTACGTCGACTTCGACGGCGACGGCCCACCTACCGCCGACGACCGGGCCGCCCTCGCCGAGACGCTCGACGGTCTGGACCGTGCCTACGAGTGGAGCAACGAAGGACTCCTCCACTCGATGGCCTACTCGCCGTCCTACTTCGACCGGTTCGACGCCGACCCCGCCGGCGTCTCCCTCCCGGAGCCGCGGGCACTCTCGCCGTTCGAGTCACCGACGTTCGACCGGCAGGACGCGGTGCTCCACCTGGCGAGCGACCACCCCGAAGTGGTGCTGACCGCCGACCGCGCCCTGCGGGGCGAACGCGAGACGGCCAACGGAGTCACCGTTCCGTCGCTGACCGACGTGGCGACCGTCGACTCCCGGCGAACCGGCTTCGTCGGTGCCGGCCTCCCCGCCGAGAACCAGGACGCCACGGGCATCCCCGACTCCCAGCCCGTTCCCGAAGCCTCGCCGCTCTTCATGGGCTTTACCGCCGGCTTCCGTGGCAACCAGGCGACGGAGTCATACGTCACCCTCGACTCCGGCCCCTTCGCCGGCGGGACGACGAAGGTAATCGCCAACTTCCGGCAACGCCTCGACGACTGGTACGACGAGCAGTCCTACGACGAGCGGGTGACGGAACTGTTCAGCCCGGGTCACGCCGAGAACGACCTGGTCGAGGGCGTCGGCGAGAACCTCGGGGCCGACAGCGACATCGATCGGTTCGTCGACGACGTCGTCGCCGACGCGAAGGAGTACGGCCGCGTGGGACACGCCCAGAAGGCGGCGCGGGCGAACCGCGACCCGGAGGGGAACGTCCGCCTCCTCCGTCGTCACATCGAGTCGACCGACGACATCGAGTCGGAGGAGAAGGTCGCGAGCCTCCACTTTCCGTCGCTCCAGCGGGACATCGCCGCGTTCGAGACGGTCCGGCGATCCATGAACGGCACCGACGCGACGGCGGCGACGCCGGCGGTCCGACAGCGCGTCAACAACGGCATCCTCGAGTACATCTTCGTCCGGCGCCGGGGGTACTTCCTCGTCCCGCCGCGCCGACACCGGGTGCTCCCGACGCCCGATCCGGAGTGACGGTTCGACGACCGGACCAGAACGGGTTTTCCCGCCCGGCTCCGAGAACGGGTATGGAGCGTCGAGATTTGCTTCGGGCCGGCGGCGTGATGGCGGCGGCGTCGATGGCGGGCTGTTCCGGCCTCGTCGAGACGCAGGCCGGGAACGTCCCGCCGGTCCTCGAGGACCGTCCCGATGGGGTGTATCACCCGACGCACGTCGAGGGGATGGACGTGGTCGACACGGCTACCGGCGGCGACTACGCCGTCGGCCTGTTCTACAGCTACCCCCACCGGTTCTGGAACGTCAACGGCGACGACGTCTCGATCACGGAGATCGACCGCGACGACGCCGTCCACCTGATGGCCAGCGTCTGGGATCGCGAGACCGAGACGGTCCTGCCCGACACCGGCCTGTCGGCCGAGATCTACCGCGACGGCTCGCTCGTCTCCCAAGAGGCGATCTACCCCATGCTCTCACAGCCGATGGGCTTTCACTACGGGGCGAACTTCGGGCTCGACGGCGACGGGACCTACGACGTGCGGTTGAGCGTCGGCGCGATGGCGACCCGTCGGACGGGCGCGTTCGAGGGCCGGTTCACCGATCCGGCGACCGTCGAGGTCCCCTTCGAGTACAGCGAGAGCGCGAAAGCCGAGATCGACTTCCGGCAACTCGACGACGCCGGGGCTCCCGGCGCGGTCGACCCGATGTCGATGGGATCGATCCCGACGGCCGTCGCTCCCGCCGAATCGGGCCTGCCGGGGACGGTCCTCGGGGCGGGAACCAGCGACGACGCGCGCCTCGTCGTCACCGCCCTCGACGACCCGCCGGCGGGCGTCGACGGGACGGGAACCTACCTCGCCGTCTCGGCGCGGACCCGTTACAACCGGATGGTGATCCCGGCGATGGCGCTGTCGGCGACGCTCGACCGCGACGGGGAGACGGTCGTCGAGGCCGACCTCGAACGGACCCTCGACCCCGAGTTGGGCTACCACTACGGGGCGGCCGTCGAGCGCGTGACCTCGGGCGACGAACTCACGCTCTCGGTCACCGTCCAGCCCCAGACCGCTCGCCACGAAGGGTACGAGACGGCCTTCGGCGGCCTACTCGGTGGGATGTCGGACGTGACGATCCGCGTGTGAACGACAAAGGATTTAGCCGTCGATACCGTTCGTCCGCCCATGGTCGGCCCACTCACCGACGCACTCGCTTGGGCCGTCGTCGGCCTCTTCCTCACCGGCGCGCTCCTCAGGCGGTCGGATCGCGCCGGTGCGCGAGGGGCCACCGTCGGCGCGTGGGTCGCCTTCGCCCTCTTCTGGGCCGCGCTGGTCCCCCACTTCGCGTTCGAGCAGAAGAGCTTCGTCGAGGGCTTTCTCTCCCTCGCCGCCGTCCCGGCGTCGCTGTACGTCGGCTGGCTCCTCCACTCGGGCCGTGACTCGCTGTTCGTCCTCTCGACGGCCGTCGCCGTCATGGGCGTCGTCTACCTCCCCTTCGAGACGATTCCGGCGGTGACGGTCGCCGGTCTCTCGCTTCCCTCGCCGCGCTATGTCCTCATCTCCCACACGACCGCACAGACCCAGTGGGCGATGGACTTACTCGGCTACTCGCCGACGCTCGTCGAGGGGGATCAGGGGTATCTCAACACGTTCAAGTTCGTCACCGAGGGCGGGCACGTCATCCTCTTCTCCATCATCCTCGCGTGTACGGGGCTGGGGAGCATCGCCATCTTCGTCGGTCTCATCGCCGCCGTCGACGCGCCGCTCTCCCGGAAGCTCCGCGCCCTCGCCGTCGCCGTGCCCATCATCTACGTCCTCAACATCATGCGGACGACGTTCATCGCCGTGATGTTCGGCAAGCAGTACATGCAGTGGTTCGTCGACGAGGTCCTCTTCCTGTTTGGCGGGACCGATCCCTACAAGGTCTCCTTCTACCTCTCGGATCGGGTCATCAGTCAGGTGCTCGCGGTGGTCGCTTTGATCGGCATCACGTTCCTCGTGATCCGAGAGCTCCCCGAACTTCTGACGATCGTCGAGGACGTCCTCTACATCGTCACGCGGGAGGAGTACGACCTCCGCGAGGCGCTCGACCTGCCCGACGAGAGCGAACTCGGTCCCGGTGCGGACTGACCGGACCGAGTTCGGCGTCGGCCTTACCCGGCTGGCGGCCGTATCGCCGGCTCATGACGGGAGCTGACCGGTTCATGTTCTGGGCGCTGGTCGTCGTCTTCGTGGGTATCGCGCTGGGCCTGGCGCTCGCGGTCGTCGCTCCCTGATCTAGTCGTCCGGGAGCAGGTCGGCCGGCGCGCCGGCGAGCGTCCGCAGGGCGTCGGCCTCGACGTGGTGGATCTCGCCCGGAATCACCAGGAGGTGGAGCGGGTCGCCGAACGATCGGTCGGCGAGCGCGGAGAGTCGGTCCGCGACGACCACTGGGTCGGGACTCCCCGCTCGCGCCACCGCCACGGCCAGCCGATCGGGCCACTCTTCGGCCAGCAACTCCGCCGCGCGGTCGGCGGCCATGTACGTCTCGCCCGCATCCGCGCCGCGGCAGTCGTCGACCTTGATGTCGAGATAGACGAGCGTGTGGAGGCCCCGGTCGCGGTTCGACGCGACCGACTCGACGACGGACGCGGGGACGGCGTCGCCGCCGTGGGCACGGGGGAAGGGGAGAGTCACCGCCTTCCCGAAGCGGTAGTTCTGGAGCCCGGTGAGGCCGCTCGCGGCCGACGCCGCGGAGACGCCGTGGATCACTCGGGTGTCGATCCCACGGTCGATGGCCCGCAGGCGGAGGTCGACGTGGGTCGTCGAGATCATCGAGTCGCCGGCGGTCAGGAAGACGGCGTCGCCCTCGGCGGCGGCGTCCAAGATGGGTGTGGGATCACGCTCGACGCCGGCGCGGTCTCGCACCGCGATGTCGACGCCGTGGTGGGCTTCGAGGTCCGGGACGGACGTCCCGACGAGGCGACTGGTGTAGAACTCCGCGAAGGCGCGGTCGGCCCGACGGAGGGCGTCCCGTCCCTCGACCGTGATCGACCGCTCGTCGTAGAGACCGAGGCCGACGAAGGTGAGCATACGGGTCGTGGGGGACGGGGCCGGTTAAGCGTGGGCGATCCGCTCTGCTTCGCTCTGCTCCGCTCCGAGTTACTGCCGTCTCGCGCGCGCCTGCCGGACGTCGGCGCCGTCGCGGACCAAATCCTCGCAGTTCGGGCAGACGCGCGGTTCGGTCATTCCGGTCGGCGCGAACACTCGGACGTAGTCGTCGGTGACGAACGAGCCACAGTTCTGACAGCTCGGCATACGTGCCAAACAGGGATATCGGCCGGTATGTACGTTACGGCTATCGGCGTGTCGACCCCGACGATTCGGGCGACGACCGCCGCCCAAAGGCACAAATCCACCGGGATGTTACCCCGTCCATGGTCACCTTTCTCGCCGGCGGGACGGGCACGCCAAAACTGCTTGACGGGGTCGACGCCGCCTTCGACCCCGCGGCGGTGACGGTCGTCGCCAACACCGGCGACGACGTGGAACTCGGCGGCCACCTCGTCTGTCCCGACCTCGACACCGTCCTCTTTCAGGGCGGCGGCGTCCTCGACCGCGAGACGTGGTGGGGGATCGACGGCGACACGACCGCGACCCACGACGAACTCGGCCGCTTGGCGTCGGCCGTCGACCTCGAAGCGGGACCGCGCTATCTGCCCCCGGAGCGCCAGACCGAGGGCAGACGGCTGGCCCGGTGGCGGCGCTTCTCCGCCGTCGCGGAGTTCATGGAGATCGGCGACCGCGACCGGGCGGTCCACCTCACCCGAACCAGCCTCCTCGACGAGGGAGACACCCTCACCGAGGTCACCCGACTGCTCGCCGACGCCTTCGACCTCGATTCGACGCTCCTCCCGATGAGCGACGACCCCGTCGCGACGATCGTCCACACCGAGGCGGGCGCGATGCACTTCCAGGAGTACTGGGTCGCACGCCGCGCCGCCCCGACAGTCGTCGACGTGAAGTTCCGGGGAGCCGAGACCGCCGAACCGACGCCCGAGGTGCTCGACGCGCTCTCCGATCCGGTCGTGATCGGCCCCTCCAACCCCGTCACGAGCGTCGGGCCGATCCGCGCGCTCCCGGGGGTCGACGAGGCCCTCGACGCCACGCCGGTCGTCGCCGTCTCCCCCTTCGTCGAGGACGAGGTGTTCTCCGGCCCGGCCGCCGAGTTGATGCGCGGCGTCGGGCGCGACCCCTCGACCGCCGGCGTCGCCGCCGCCTACCCCTTCGTCGACGCGTTCGTCCTCGACGCCGACGACGGGACCGACCTCGCCCGGCCGGTCGTCCACACCGACACCCGAATCGACGACACCGACGACGCCCGGCGGGTGGTCAGCGCCGTCGCGGACGCCCTCGCGGAGGCCCCGTGATGCTCGCCCTCGCCAGTCTCAGCGGGGTGGCCGACGCGGCGTGGGCACGGGACGGGACGCCCCACGCCGACCTCGCCGTCCTCGGCGGCATCGCCCTCGACGACGCCTCGCAGTCGGCCGCACGGGACCTGGTCGCCCGCGGCCGCGAGGAGTTCCTCCCCGCCGACCCCCTCGCGTTCGTCGACGACCAACTCGACGCCCTCGCCGACGCCCCGATCCGGGCGGGAATGAACGTCCGGAGCGCGACCGTCGATCCGGTCCGCGAGGCCGCGGAGATCTGTGCCGCCCACGACGCTCTCCTCGAGATCAACGCCCACTGTCGACAGGACGAGCTCCGCGCGGTCGGCTGTGGCGAGACGCTCCTCCGCGACGCCGACCGACTGGCGCGGTACGTCGCCGCCGCGAGCGACACCGGGACGACCGTGAGCGTGAAGGTGCGGGCGGAGGTCGAGGGTGTCGACCTCCCGACGGTGGCCTCGCGACTCGCGGACGCGGGTGCGGACGTCCTCCACGTCGACGCGATGGACTCCGAACCCGTCGTCGCCGACGTCGCCGCCGCTGCACCCGATCTCTTCCTCCTCGCCAACAACGGCGTCCGCGACCGGGCGACCGCGTGGGAGTATCTCGCCTACGGCGCGGACGGCGTCAGCGTCGGCCGGGCGAGCGACGATCCGGCAGTCCTCCGGCGGGTGGCCCGCACCGTCGACGACTGGCAGCGACGCGAGGGGGACAGCGACGGGGTCGACCCCACACTCGACGGCCCGGAGGTGACGCGGTGACCCGACGCGACCATCCCCGTCCCGACGTGACGCCGGTCGACCACGCCGAACTCGCCTTACTGTTGGAGGTGGCGAGTACGCCCAAGCCGGGCAACGTCGACAGGCACCGCGAGTACGACGACCTCCGGTTCGAGCACTTCCTCGCGGGAGCGGTCGGCTCCCGGCCGGGACTCCGGATGGCTGCCGACGCCGACGCCGACGCCGACGCCGACGCCGACGCCGACGCCGACGCCGACGCGACCCCCGGCCTCGGCGACGCCTTCGAGCGCGCGGTCCGGGGAATGAGCCAACAGGACGGCGACAACACGCAGTTCGGCTGTCTCCTCCTCCTCTGTCCGCTGGTGCGTGCGGCCGCCACGGATCGCTTATCGCCGTCGGGAGTCGCGAGTGTCGCCGAGGCGACGACCGTCGAGGACGCCGCGGCCTTCTACCGCGCGTTCGACCACGTCGACGTGGCGGTCGGCGACCCGCCGCCCGAGGCCGACGCCCTCGACGTGCGACGCGGCGGCGACGCGGTGCCGACACTCCGGGACCGCGGGCTGACCCTCGCCGACGTGATGGCCCTGAGCGCGGACCGGGACGGCAACGCCCACGAGTGGGCGACGGGCTTCGAGCGCACCTTCCGGGCCGCCGACCGCGTCCTCAACGACGAGGGCCCGGTCTCGGACCGACTCGCGCGGGTCTTCCTCGCTCTCCTCGCGGAGCGACCGGACACGCTCGTGGCGGTCGAACACGGCGAGGAGCGGGCGCGGGCGGTGAGCCGGCGCGCCGCGGCGGTGCAGGGTGACCTCGACGCCGCGGCGGACCTGGCCGACGCGTTCCACGAGGAGGGGATCAACCCCGGGACGACGGCGGATCTGGTCGCGGCGGCGGCCTTCGTCGCGCTCGAACGGGGGGTGCGGGTGTGAGCGACGAGTCGACTCCCGACGGATGGCCGGTCGCGCTCCGTGGCGTCACCGAGTCCGTGGTGGCGACGCTCGGACCGAACGACCGCTGGAACCAGGCGGCGCTCGGCCTCCACGCCCCCGACGACGGCGGTCCAGTCACGGCGGTGACGTGGGGTCGAACCCGGACTCGCGGCAACTTCGAGCGACGGGACGGTGGCGTCGTCCAGTTCACGACCGATCCCCGCGAGTTCGTCGACGCCGCACTCGACGTGACCGAAACCGAGGAACCGGTTCGGGACGGCGCGGCCGCGTGGGTCGAGGTGGACGCCGAGCGGGTGGCCGAGGGCGAAGACGGCGGGACCGAGTGGATCCGCTGGGCGCTCACGCCCCGGTCGTCGAGCGTCGTCGAGCGGACGGTGCCGACGATCAACCGCGGGTTCTACGCCGTCGTCGACGCGACGGTCGCCGCCTCACGACTCGACGTGTCGGCCTACGACACCGCGGCCCTGCTCGATCGACTCGCGTACTTCGCGGAGACGGTCGAGCGGTGTGGCGGGCATCGGGAGCGGACGGCGTTCGCCCGGATCGACGACCTGACCGACTGGCGCGACCGGAACGAATCGCTTTAGTGGCCCACCCGCCCAACGTACCGACATGGCGATCAAACCCAAGTACGTCAAACAGCTCGGTGGGCTCCTCTTGGAGCGGTATCCCGAGGCGTTCAACGCCGACTTCGAGACGAACAAGGAGAGCGTATCGAAGTTGACCAACGTCGAATCGAAGGGCGTTCGCAACCGGATCGCGGGCTACATCACGCGGAAGAACGCTGGCCCGGCGCAGGGTTCCTGAACCGGCCGTCTTCTCGAAGTTCTCTTCGGCTCGTAGCGTCGGCTCACTCCGGGCGTTTGAGCTCGACGGTGAACACGACGCCGCTCGGTTCGTTGGCGTCGGCCCACACCCGACCGTCGTACTCCCGGACGAGGACGTCGACGATGGACAGCCCGAACCCACCCCAGTCGCGGGCGTGGCCGTAACGTTCCTCCCCGAACAGTTCGGTCCGTCGCTCCGGCTGGATGCCGTCGCCGTCGTCGGCGACGGTGACCGTGACCGTCTCCGGTTCGGCCTCGACCCCGACGGTGACGGTGACTGCGGCGGGGTCGTTGTGTTCGACTGCGTTCGTCAGCAGGTTGTCGAACACCGTCTCCAGCATGTCGTCGGCGCGGACGCGGAGTTCCCCGTCCGGAGGTGTGTACTCGACGGTCGCGTCCGGATACGACTCCCGGACGGACGCGACGGCATCCTCGAGGGGATCCGATGGGTCGATACACCGGTCGACCTCCACGTCGACCGCGAGGCGACGTGCGGTCTGGACGAGGTCGACCACCTCCTCGCTCCGGTGGCGGATCACGTCGAAGTCAGCCTGCCGGTCCTCCGGCACCGACGGTTCGAGCGCGTCGAGTTTCGCCATCACGAGGTTCATGCCGTTGAGGACGTTGTGTCTGAGCAGCCGGTTGAGAAACCGGACGCGAGCCCGCTCCTCGACGACTTCGGCCTCGCGTTCGGCGCGGTCGGTTACGTCGTGGAGTGCCGACAGGTGGTAGCCGGGCAGGACGTTCGCCGTGGCGGCGAAGGCGACGGTCCGCGTCTCGCCGTCCGGCCGCAGGAGGTCGATTTCGCCCCGCCGTCGGTCCTCGTCGGCGAACGGAGCGTCGCTGTCGAGGAAGTCGCCGACGTGCATGCCGATCAGTTCCGACCGCGGGAGCCCGAACAGATCCGCCGCAGCCGGGTTCGCGGCCACGTACCGTCCCTCGTCGTCGGTGATCACGAGGGCGTCGAGCGTTCCCTCGAACACCGCCCGGAACTGGCGTTCCCGGCGGCTCAGCCGTTCGTGTCGGCATCTCGCGCGCACGTCGTACCGGCTGACGAGGAGGCCACCGACGGCGCCGAAGGCCGCCAGTTCGTACACGAGAAACAGCGGCGAGTCGACGACGTGGCCGTGGCTGGCAGCGGCGAGTCGACGACGTGGCCGTGGCTGGCGTGGAGCGTGACGATGTACAGCGAGCCGACGCCCACCGCCCCGAACCCGGTCGCCACCCAGAACGCCGTCACCGGCGGCGCAGGGGGGTCCGCCTCGTAGTAGAGCCACACCGACGTTCCGACCAGAATCGCTCCGAACACCAACGGCACCGCGTCGCCCAACACCCCTTCGACCGATCCACCGTGTCGGAGCAGGTGGTACAGGGGAGTGCCGAGGAGGACGACGCCGACGGCGAGGACGACACCACTCCCGAGACGACGGCGACGCCGAGCCGACACGTCGGGGACGACCGAATCCAGCCAGCCGGTCAGTCCCGCCTGCGTCGGTCGCTCGCCGAGGAGACCGGCGAAGGCGTCCTCGCCGGGCCGCCCGACGGTCACGTCGTCGGTTCCCCCGTATCGTTCGCTCATTCGATCCTGTGGGCGGCTACACGTGATGGCCCTATATGCGTACGGGTACTATTCACCTGACAGACACGTCGGAGCGTCGCTCCGGGCCGATCAGAGGCGGTCGGCCCGGCCGGCAGCGGTCCACTCGTCGGTCGGTGTCCCGTCGGTGACCCGGACCGACTGCCCTTGGAGGGTCGCGAGTCGGCCGGCGAAGACCCACCGGCCGTCGGCCCAAGTGTCGGCCTCTTCGTCCGCTGTGGCGGCCGCGGCGAGGTAGCCGTCGCGAACGTGTGCGCCCACGGCGGCCGCGATGGCCGCGGCCTCCTCGTCGTCGGCGTCCTCCGGGACGTCGAGGTCGAGGTCGGGAGCGGGCGTTCGGGCCATCAGATCGGGATGTTGCCGTGTTTCTTCTCGGGCGGGTTCTCGCGTTTGGTCTTGAGCATGTGGAGGTCGTCGACGAGGCGCGTCCGGGTCTCCTGTGGTTCGATGACGTCGTCGATGAACCCCCGGTCGGCGGCGGTGTAGGGGTTGGCGAACTCCTCGCGGTACTCCGCGACGAGGTCGGCTCGGCGGGCCTCGGGGTCGTCGGCCGCGTCGAGTTCGTCGCTGTAGAGGATGTTCACTGCGCCCTCCGGGCCCATCACCGCGAGTTCGGCGGTGGGCCACGCGTAGTTCACGTCCGCGCCGAGGTGTTTCGACGCCATGACGCAGTAGGCGCCGCCGTAGGCCTTCCGCGTGATGACGGTGAGGAGTGGAACGGTCGCCTCGGAGAAGGCGTAGAGGAGTTTCGCGCCGTGGCGGATGATCCCCCGGTGTTCCTGGTCGGTGCCGGGCATGTACCCCGGCACGTCGACGAAGGTGACGATGGGGACGTTGAACGCGTCACAGAAGCGGACGAACCGCGAGGCCTTCATGCTGGCGTCGACGGTCAGCGTCCCGGCGTTCGACCGGGGTTGGTTGGCGACGACGCCGACGGAGTGGCCGTCGAGGCGGCCGAACCCGACGACGACGTTTCTCGCCCAGTCGGCGTGAATCTCGAAGAACGAGCCCTCGTCGACGACGCCACCGATCACGTCCCGCATGTCGTAGGGTTTCCGTGGCTGATCGGGGACGACGTCGGTGAGTTCGTCCGCCGAGCGGTCCGGGTCGTCCCACGGGTCGACCCGTGGCGGGTCCTCGACGTTGTTCTGGGGGAGATAGGAGAGCAGACGGCGGATATTGTCGAGTGCCGTCTCCTCGTCCTCGTAGGCGCCGTGGGCGACACCCGTCTTCGAGGCGTGGGTGGCCGCCCCGCCGAGTTCCTCGAAGGTCACCTCCTCGCCGGTGACCGTCTCGATCACGTCCGGGCCGGTGATGAACATGTGACTGGTGTCGCTGACCATGAACACGAAGTCCGTGATCGCGGGGGAGTAGACCGCACCGCCGGCACAGGGGCCCATGATCCCCGATATCTGTGGGACGACGCCGCTCGCCCGTTCGTTGCGGTGGAAGATGTCGGTGTAGCCCGCGAGGCTCCGGACGCCCTCCTGAATGCGCGCCCCCGCGGAGTCGTTGAGGCCGACGATCGGTGCGCCGACGTCCATCGCCTTGTCCATCACTTTACAGATCTTCTCGGCCATCACCTCGCCGAGCGACCCGCCGAAGACGGTGAAGTCGTGGGCGAAGACGAACGTCTTGCGGCCGTTCACGTCGCCGTACCCCGTGACAACACCGTCGCCGGGGAGTCGTTTCTCTTCCATGCCGAACTTGTGGGTTCGGTGGGTGCGGAACTGGTCGAACTCGGTGAACGTGCCGTCGTCGAGGAAGTAGTCGACCCGCTCGCGGGCGGTCATCTTCCCTTTCGCGTGTTGGGACTCGATGCGGTCCTCGCCGCCGCCGAGGAGGGCCCGCGCCCGCTTCTCGCGAAGCTCCTCGATGCGGTCCTCCATGGTCATGGTCGACCACCTATCATCGTACGATAGAGGTTCGACCGGCGGCAAAAGGATTCCGACGCCGGGATCAGACCGCGGCCCGCCGACGTCGGAGGCCGACGAGGGTCGCGCCAACGGCGACGCCCACGACGCCGACGGCGGCGCCAACCGTCGGCCAGAAGCCGACGCGCCCGTCGACGCCGGCGGTCGTCAGCAGCGTGAACACGAGGAACGTGGGGATGGCGACGCCGACGGCGAACAGCCACGGCGTCGCGAGGCGGGACGCGAACGCCCCGGCACCGGTCAGGTACTCCTCGATCGCGTCGCGGCCGAGCACCCACCCCGCAAAGAGGAGGAAGGCGATCAGGCCGACGGTGAGCAACAGGTCGACGAGGGTGCCCGCGACGAAGTCGAAGAGGCCCGGTCGGAGCGCAGTGACGCTTCCGGTCGTCGCGATCAGTGCGAGGAGCGACCCGACCGCCCGTCGCCGCGACCACCCTCCTTCGTCGACGAGGACGGCGACGGGGATCTCCAGCATGCTGATCGAACTCGACAACGCAGCGAGGGTGACGACGCCGAAGAAGACGACTGCCAGTGCTTCGCCGCCGGGGAGGGCGGCGAAGGCGCCGGCGATACCGACGAACAGCGCCCCGGGGCCGCCCGTCCCGGGGTCGACGCCCTGCGAGAACAGCAGGGGGAAGACGACGAGGCCGGCGAGGACGCCGACGCCCGTGTTGAGCAGGGCGATGACCGACCCGTCGAAGGGGAGCGAGCGATCCTCGTCGAGGTAGGACGCGTAGGTGATCATCGTCCCGGCACCGACCGAGAGGGTAAAGAGTGCCTGTCCGGCCGCCGGGCCGAGGACCGCAAAGAGGTTCTCCCGCAGGCCGTCGAGGTCGAACGCGAGGAAGAAGTCGTAGCCTGCACCGGTGCCGGAGCGTGTCGACACCCAGGCAGCCATCCCGACCAACAGGACGAGGACGGCGGGCACCATCACTTTCGTCCCGAGTTCGATGCCCCGGCGAACCCCGCCGAGAACGATGGCCCCCGTCACGCCGAGAAACAGGAGGTGGTACGCGACGGCGTGAGCGCCGAAGGAGACGCTCCCGAAGTAGGCACCGGGGTCGGCGAGGTAGGCCGCCCCGCCGGTGAACGGCCCCACGAGGGAGACGAGCAGGTACCGGAGGATCCACCCGCCGACGACGCTGTAGAAAGAGAGGAGGGCGACGCCCGTGAGTGCGGAGAGTCCGCCGACGGCGGCCCACCGCCGTGATCCGGACAGATCGTGTAGCGCGCCCACGGGGTTGCGCCGGGCGCGACGCCCGATCACGAACTCCCCGAGGAGACCCGGCACCCCGACTGCGAGGATGATCAGTAGGTAGACCACGAGGAAGGCGCTCCCGCCGTTCTCGGCAGTCATCCAGGGGAACCGCCAGATGTTCCCCAGTCCTACCGCACTCCCGGCGGCGGCGAGGATGAAGCCGCTCCGCGTGGCCCACGTCTCTCGTGCCATCGTCTCCCATTCGGTCGAAGCGCCTCAAGTGGGTTTCGAGTCGCGAGGCGTCAGCGGATCGAAACTACACCACTGCGGCGTCCAAGAGGCCGGCGTCGACGGCGAGGGTCTGCAGACCGAGCAGGAGCGTCACCAGGACGCCGAGGGGTACGAGCGTGCGAACGAACCAGAGCCACGCAACCGCTCCCGACTCGCTCAGCCCGGTCCCACGCCGGAGTTCGCTGACGGCGGCGTCGGCGTCGACCCAGCCGACGAACAGGAGGAGAGTGAGCACCGACAGGGGAAGCAGGAGGTTGTAGGCGATGGCGTTGTACCAGCCGAGGATCGACAGGCCGAACGCGCTCGGCACGCCGAGTGCGAAGATGGCGACGCCGAGGGCGACGGCGATGGTCGAGCGTTCGCGGTCGGTGTTGTCGACCAGGTAGGACGTGACGACTTCGAGGAGACTGATCGCCGAGGAGAGCGCGGCCAACAGGAGGACGAGGAAGAACGCGACGCCGAGGATGCGCCCGGCGGGCAACTGCGCGAACGCGCCGGCGAGCGTGATGAACGCCGCCCCCAGCCCGCCGCTCCCGGGTTCGATCCCCAGCGAGAACAGGATGGGGAAGACGACGAGGCCGGCGAGCAGACCGACGACCGTGTTGAGGACGACGATGGTTCCGCCGTCGACCGGCAGGGAGTCGTCGCGGCCGATGTAGGAGGCGTAGGTGATCATCGCACCCATCCCCAACGAGAGGGTGAAGAAGGCCTGCCCCACCGCCGCGGGAAGGATCGTACCGATGTTCGCGACTAGTGCGTCGATGTCCGGCGAGAGGTAGTAGGCGTACCCGGCGGCCCCGCCGTCGAGACCGCCCGCCCACACCGCGAGCCCGATCAGGAGTGCGACGATACTCGGCACCATCAGTTTCGTCGAGCGCTCGATACCGTCGGTCACGCCGAGGGCGACGACGCCGACGGTCACCGCCATGAACAGCGCGTGGAAGCCGACCGCCTCCGGCCCGGCGGAGATCGCCCCGAAGTACGCCTCGGAGCCGGAGAAGTACGTCCCCCGTGCGCTCCCGACGACGTACCGGATCACCCAGCCGCCGACGACGCTGTAGAAAGAGAGGATCCAGAACGCCGAGAGCGTCCCGAGGACGCCGACGATCCGCCAGTCGCGGTGGCCGAGGCGGGCGAAGGCATCGATCGGATTGCGCTCGGCGCGCCGACCGACGACGAACTCCGAGAGCATCGCCGGGAAGCCGATCAGAAAGACGGCGGCGAGGTAGACGACGATGAACGCCGCGCCGCCGTTGGCCCCCGTCTGGAACGGGAACTGCCAGACGTTACCTAGCCCCACGGCGCTGCCGACGGCCGCGAGGATGAAGCCGAGTCTCGTTGCCCACGTCTCTCGTTGTGACATTTGCCGACCGTACTCGGAGTGTGTAAAAAAGTCCCACGGTCCGGACGCGCCGTCTCAGGCCTCGCCGTACACCGGGACCGCCGCGCCACTCGTTGCCGTCGTCGCGCCGGAACAGAGCGCGAGGACGGTCCGTGCGATGTCGGCGGGGTCGACCCACTCGTCGTGGTCGGCGTCGGGCATCATCTCTCGGTTCGCCGGGGTGTCGATGACGCTCGGCATGATCGCGTTCGCCCGGACGGCACCCTCGTTCTCCGCGGCGATCGTCTCGGTCAACAGGCGCACTGCGGCCTTCGACGCCCGGTACGGCCCGTCGCCCTCACCTCCCGAAAGCGACGACCGCGAGGCGACGCTCACGACGCTCCCCTGCCGAGCCCGGAGGTGTGGAAGGGCGTGTTTCGAGGCCAGGAACATCGTCTTGCAGTTCACGTCGAACAGGAAGTCGAACGTCTCGACGTCGGTCTCGTGGATCGGATCTCCCCCGCGCCACGTCCCGGCGACGGTACAGAGGTGGTCGAGGCCACCGTGGTCGTCTACGACCGACTCGACGACGCCCGCGACGTCGTCCTCGTCGGTAAAGTCGCCCCGGTAGTAGTCCACCTCCCCGGGGTTGACGAGCGATCCCTCGTCGTCCGGCGCGACGACGTCCGCCCCACAGACGGTCGCCCCGGCGTCGTCGAACGCCGTCGCGATCGCGCTCCCGAGCGCACCGCTCGCGCCCGTGACCAGTACCACCCGATCCTCGAAGTCAAAGGATGTCGACATGCCAAACTGTTCGGGGGCGCGACACAAAAGCCCGAGGCCGATCCGGTTCGGCGATCAGAGCGTCACGACGAGTTTGCCGAGGAAGCTGTCTGCCATCACGTCGCGGTGGGCGTCGGCCACCTCGTCGAGGTCGTACGTCCGGGCCACCTCGATCGTGAGGTCGCCCTCGCCGAGCAGGTGGGCGACCCGTTCGAGCGGACGGGCGAGCGTCGGCGTGTTGAACATGCTCATGAACTGGTAGGTGAGTTCCTTCCCGCGCGCGACGCCGTCGTTCGAGAAGCCGATTTCGGGGTCGTTCTCGCCGATGCCGACGATCCGGGCGTCCTGGGCGGCTACGTCGGCGTCGAACTGGAGGTAGTCGTCGAGGCGGTGGTCGAGGATCACGTCCGGGCCGTCGCCCCCACTCGCCGTCGCGACGGCGTCCCGGAGGTCGTCGCGCGCGTAGTCGAGGGCGGCGTCGGCCCCGAGCGATTCGAGGCGGTCGTGGTACTCGGGGGCGGCGGTGGTCACGACGCGCGCACCGGTCGCGGCGGCGATCTGGACGGCGGCGTGGCCGACGCCACCGCTTCCGCCGTGGATCAGCGCCGTCTGTGCGGGTTCGAGGTCGCCGTGGTCGATCAGCGCGCGCCACGCCGTCACGGCCGCGACACCCGCGCCGCCGGCCGCGACGGGGTCGACACCGTCCGGGAGGACGGCGGCGCGGTCGGTCGGCACGGCGACGTACTCGGCACACCCGCCGTAGTGGTCCTTGCTCAGGCCGGTGGTGACGACGGCGTCGCCGGCAGCGAACCCCGCGTCCGCGGCGTCGGCGCCGGCCGCGACCACCTCGCCCGCGGCGTCGACACCGGGGATCATCGGGAGGGTGAAGGGTTCGTACGCACCCTCCCGGAAGTAGGTGTCGACGGGGTTGATCCCCGCGGCGGCCACCTCGATCACCACCTCGTCGTCGGCCGGGTCCGGGCGATCGATCTCGTCGACTCGCAGTACGTCGGCTCCGCCGTGGTCGTGGTATCGGACGGCGCGCATACGCGTCGGCTACGCGGGGCTGGCGAATAAAGCTGGGCGGTTACGGCTTCACCGTCTCCGGCACTCGGTCGTCGCGTGCCGCGCGCCGACGGACCGCCGGCAGTCGCGGGGTGATCTCCCCGTGGTGGATGGCGCCGACCGATACTACTAACTCCCGGTCGTCGGAAACGGCACCTCACATGAGACTCCACGAGTATCAGGCGAAGGGTGTCTTCTCGGACGCCGGGATCCCCACGCCGGACTCACGCCTCGCGACGAGCGTCGACGAGGTGGTCGACGCCGGCGACGACCTGGGTTATCCGGTGGCGGTGAAGGCACAGGTTCACGTCGGCGGCCGCGGCAAGGCCGGCGGGATCGAGATCGCGACGAACGGAGAGGAACTCCGCGAAGCCGCGGAGTCGATCCTCGGGATGGACCTCAAGGGTTACCACGTCGACCGCGTCCTCGTCGAGGCGGCGGTCGACTTCGTCGACGAACTCTACCTCGGGGTGACGATGGACCGGAGCGAGGGCGAACCCGTCGCCATGGTCTCCTCGGAGGGTGGCGTCGACATCGAGACGGTCGCCGAGGAGACGCCGGACGCGATCGCGCGCGAACACGTCGATCCGGCCTTCGGGATGCATCCCTATCAGGCGCGCAAGGCGGTGTACGACGCTGGCATCGACGGCGACGTGGCCAGCGACGTCTCGTCGGTGCTCTCGACGCTGTACGACCTCTGGGCCGACAGCGACGCCAGCGAAGCGGAGATCAACCCGCTGATGGTGACCGACGGGGGCGAGGTGGTCGCCGCCGACGCCGTGATGAACGTCGACGACGACGCACTCTTCCGCCAACCCGACCTCGCGGAGATGGAAGAGGAGTCCTACAGCGACGACCTGGAGCGCAAGGCCGGCGAGTACGGCTTCGACTACGTCCGTCTGTCGGGCAACGTCGGCATCATCGGCAACGGTGCGGGGCTGGTGATGGCGACGCTCGACCTGGTGGACCACTACGGCGGCGCCCCCGCGAACTTCCTCGACATCGGTGGCGGCGCGAAGGCCGAACGCGTGGCCAACGCGCTCGATATGGTGTTCGCCGACGACAACGTCGATTCGGTCGTGTTCAATATCTTCGGCGGTATCACCCGCGGCGACGAGGTGGCCCGCGGTATCAACGAGGCGCTCTCGCAGTTCGACGAGATACCGAAACCCGTCGTCGTCCGTCTCGCGGGCACCAACGCCAGTGAGGGGATGGAGATCCTCGACACCGAACTCGTCCAGGTCGAGCGGACGCTCGAAGAGGCGGTCCAGCGTGCGGTCGCCAACGCCGAGGAGGTCAACTCATGAGCGTATTAGTCGACGACGACACCCGCGTCGTCGTCCAAGGCATCACGGGCGGGGAGGGGAAGTTCCACGCCGAGCAGATGATCGAGTACGGGACGAACGTCGTCGCCGGCGCGGTCCCCGGCAAGGGCGGGCAGGAGGTCGCCGGCGTCCCCGTCTACGACACGGTCCACGAGGCGGTCCGCCGGGAGGACGCCGACGCCTCCGTCGTCTTCGTCCCGCCGGCCTTCGCCGGGGACGCGCTGTTCGAGGCGCTCGACACCTCGCTCGATCTGGTCGTCGCCATCACCGAGGGCATCCCGACCCAGGACATGGCGAGGGTGAACCGCCGCCTCTCGGAGACGGACACGCACCTCGTCGGCCCGAACTGTCCCGGCGTCATCACGCCGGGCGCGGCGAAACTCGGTATCCTGCCGGGCAACATCTTCTCGGCCGGCAACGTGGGGCTGGTCTCCCGGTCGGGGACGCTCACCTACCAGGTGGTCGACAACCTCTCCAACCGTGGCATCGGCCAGACGACCGCCATCGGCATCGGCGGCGACCCGATCATCGGCACCTCCTTCGTCGACGCCCTCGAACTGTTCGAGGCCGACGAGGAGACCGAAGCGGTCGCGATGTGTGGCGAGATCGGCGGCGAGGACGAGGAACAGGCCGCGAAGTACATCGCACGCGAGATGGACACGCCAGTCGCCGCGTTCATCGCCGGGAGGACGGCACCGCCCGGCAAGCGCATGGGCCACGCCGGAGCCATCGTCTCCGGGAGCGGCACGGGGACCGCCGAGAGCAAGATCAACGCGCTCAACGACGCCGGCGTCCCCGTCGGCGCCACCTTAGAAGAGGTCGCGGACCACATCGAAGGGTTCCTGTAGGCTTTTCTCCGGCGGCCGCCCATCCCGTCGCGTGACAGACCCCGTCCGGACCACGGCTACGCCGCCGGCGTGTGTTCCGTCTGTACCACAGCTCCCGGGAACGTCGACGCCATCGAGGCCGAGGGACTGCGGCCGATCCGGTCGCGTTCGCCGTCGACAGCGCGGAACAACGTTCCGCGAGCAGTCGGCTGGAAGCCGACGACGCGGCGTCGCTCCGCGCCGACCGACGGGTGACGGAGCGCGGTCCCGGAACGTACACGGTCGATCGGGTGCCGCCGAGGCACCTGACGCCCGTCGACGACTGAGCCTCAGGTGGCGTCGTCGGCGACGGCCTCGTCGGCCTCCGCGCCGGGGGCCACCTCGACCGACGAGAAGGGGCCGCGGTGGATCGACCGGTAGCCGAAGAGGGTGTCGTGGCCATGATCGGACATGAGGACGGGCCAGAACGCCTCCTCGGCGACGAGTGGGTCGCCGTCGACGGTCGCGAACCGCTCTCCCTCGTCGACCCGTTCGAAGTTGTCGCCGAGGAAGAGGTAGTGTCGACCCGGCTCCTTGTAGATCGGGTCGATCACCTCGTAGAACGGCGGATCGGGGTCGGGTGGGTCGCCGTCGAGGACGCCGGCCGTCCGGAGGAAGGCGAGGAGGCAGTCGTAGGCGTTGTCGACCGCCGCCTCGGACCCCTGTCGCCCGGCCTCGATGTCGACGAACCGGGGCAGTTCGACCGATCGGCCGTCGGCGACGACGGTGAAGTCGACGACGCCGTCGACGGGGAGGTGGGCGGCCACCTCCCGTTTTCGCTCGTTCAGATACGCCACGTTGGCGAAGGCGCGGTCGTAGGACACCGTCGAGTGGATACCGAGCGCCGTACACCCCTCGACTTCGGCCAACAGTTCGTGTGCGAGGCGCTCCTCGTACAGCTCGCTCTCGGGGTCGCCGGGCAGCGCCCGATTCAGATCGGTATCGACGTAGCGGACGCCACGCTCCAGTGCGCGCTCGTTCGCCACGATCAGTTTCGCCGCGCGTTCGACGGCGACATCGGCGTCGAGAAACCGTTCGATCGCCCGCACACCGCAGGGTTCGTCGCCGTGCACCCCACCCACGACCGCCACCTCCGGGGTGCCCGACCCGACCGTGTGGACCTGCATGATCGCTACTGAAACGCCCACCGCCGAAAAACCGTCCGGTCGATCGGGGTGACGGGATAACAAGGTTGATGCCGGTCGCCGGGCACGTCACGCGCAATGAAGCCCCTCGCCCGCCGACTCGCCGGGGTCGACCGTCTCCCCACCGCCCAGCGGGCGGTGCTCGGGTACTACGCCGAGACCGGCCGGATCGACTACCGGGCACTCGCGATCAAATCCGCGGTCGACGACCGGATGGAGACGATCCTCGACGACGTGTACGACGACTGCGCGGCGGCCCTCGCCGAGGCGTTCGAGGTCGACGCCGACGCCGTCTCCTTTCGCTACGAGACGAAACTCACCCTCCCCGCGGAACTGACGCTTGGCTACCTCTACCGCCGGGCGCTCGCACGCTCGGCCCCGGGGTACGATCCGATCGACGACGAGACCACGGGCGTCCGGGGACTGCTCCGCGCCGCGGACCCGTCGGCTCCCGCCAACGCCGAGTCGCGGGCCTACGTCGAGCGTGCGGAGGAGGCGACGGCGCTCATCGTCCAGGCGCTGCTCGACGGCGACATGCGCGACGCGATCAACGACGACGAGTTCGAGGACTTTGAGGTGTCGATCCCCGGCGAGCCGACTCCCGACCCCCGACGGGTCGCGACCTGCGTCCAGACCCACTTACAGGGCGTCGTCGAGGTGGCGTTCGCCCGCGCGCCCGACGCGGTCCGGGACGCCTACGACGACGCAGTCGACCGCTCGGAGGCCCACCAGGAGCGCGACGAGCGGTTCCGCGAGGCGTTCACCGACGCCCTCGACGGCGTCGAGGGGGCCACGGAGCGGATCGAACGCGAGTACAAGTTCGCGCCAGTCCCCCAGGATACACCCTTCGCGGAGCGGGAGCGAGACCTGCCGTACCTGAAGACCCAGTACGACCGCGTGGGCGTCATCTACGACGGGATGCTCGACGCCTACCGGGGTATCGGCTTCGAGCTTCCGGAGGCGTTCGGGCGGTCCATCGTCCTCGCGATCATCGGCGCGCAGATCTGGTTGGACGACGTCGACGACTACGACGACGACGTCGCGGAGGGGCAACTCACGCCGGTCACCGCGGAGTACGTCCTCCACGACGACGACGCGGCCGCCTACGACGAGGTGGTCTCGATCACGAACCGCTACTTCGATCTGGCGCGGTCGTACGCCGAGGCCGCGGACTCGCCGCTCAACGGCATCGCGGTCGAGTACATCCTCCGGTCGGGGGAGCCGGAACGGTTGCCGGGGAGCGGGGCGTAGGGCCGAGACGAGCCTGCGACCCCGCCGTCTCGGGACCGACCGCCCCGGGTCGGAGTCCCCTCCGCCACCGATCGAACCTATATATTCGAGACCGCCGATCGTCGCGTATGGCCGATCCGTTCGGGCGAGCGATCCTCGACCATCACCGCGGCGAGCGGACCGCTCCACTCTGGCAACTCGACGGCGACGACCGGAGAGAACACCCTATCGAGCGGTTCTACTTCGACGAGCGCGACGCCGGCGGTGAGTGGACCGTGTGGTTCGAATCGTCGTTCGACGGTCCACACCTGGATATGGGTGCCGGTGCGGGTCGGGACGCGCTGTACTACCAGCGACGGTTCGAAACCGTGGCAATCGAGGTCAGCGAGCACCTCGTGACGGTGATGAACGAACGGGGTGTCGCCGACGCTCGCCGAGCGGATATGTTCGACCTGCAAGCGACGTTCGGTGCGAACCGGTTCCGATCGGCACAGGCGTTCGGTACGCAGACGACACTCGCGTTCGACGACGCCCGACTGCGGCGGTTCCTCGACGACCTCGCGGTCGTCACGACCTCCGAGGGCACCGCCGTCTTGGACGCGTACGACCCCGAAGGCGACGGAGCCACGGATCTGCTCGGGTTCCGCGGGACGCCCGAGTCGGGGGTCGCCTACCGCGTCTTCCACTTCGAGTACGAGGGCGAGGTCGGCGAGACGTTGCTGTTTCGGCTGCTTTCCCCCGACCGATTCCGAACGGTCTGTCGGGAGACCCCTTGGACGGTCCGCGAGATCGAATACGCGACCGACTACCACTACAACGTCGTCCTCGACAAGTTCTAATCGGACCCTCCCGTGGCCGACTACGCGTGGCCCTCTCCTACGCGGAGGAGGGAGTGATCGTTCATGCAGGCTCTCGGGGTGGGCCGACGACCCGACCGCGTCGGGCGGCAAGGACGGGAGCGGATCGGTCGCCGTCCACACCAGCCCGGCACCGAGCGATCACCAGCCGTGGAGGTGACCGGGACGACGACGAGGGTGCCGGACTGGATCGTCCGGCCGCTTTTCGGCGCACTACCTGCCGAAGACACGTCCCGTATCCACCACGAGTGACGCCGATCTCCGACCGAGGCGTTCGACACCGCCTGCGCTCCCGCTCAGTTCCGCCCCAGATCCAGCGTCGCCCCGTCCTCGACCAGGACGCCCCGATCGATCGCCGTCTCGAGGATCCGCTCACACTGTGGCTCGGAGACCTCGTAGGCGGCGGTCACTAGCGTCGTCAACTCCGCACGCTCCATCGGGAACTCGCGGTTCTGGAGGAGTCGAAGCACCTTGTAGTACGCCTCCGGCACGTCCGGTTCCTCCTCGGCAGTCGAATCCCCCGCCCCCAGGTCGGCGCTCTCGCCTGCCCTCTCGTCGCCGGTCGCGTCGGTGTCGTCCCCGGCCTCCGCTCCGCGTCCCGCGTCGTCGGTGGATTCCCCGTCTTCGCCCGCGTCGTCGGATCCGTTCCGGTCGGTCGGCAGGCCTGCCTCCGTCTCGTCGCCCCTGCCGGACGACGCCCCGTCCGCGCCGAAGGTGATCGGTTGGGTCGACGATGGCTCGCCGACCGTACCGCCCGACCCCTCGCTCGACGACGCGTCGGTCAGCGGTTCGAGCACCCGACGGAGTTTCTCGTGGCAGGTCGAACACAGGACGGCCGAGTGCGATCCCTCCGAAACGGTGTCGTCCGGCGCGAGGTCGTACTCGCGAAGCGAGTCGCCGACGGCACCACAGAAGTAACACGACCGCAACTGGGGCATACACGTTGGATCCCACAGCGTCGTGCTAAGTGTTTCCCTCACCGTCGACTCGGCGAACACCGACCGATCGTGGCGTTATTAGTGTTTCAACGGTCGCATGTCGAAGTATCACGGAAATATTTAATTGGTACGGCACCGTACCGGTCGACGTGATGGCTCGGTACGTCTGTCCAGGCTGCGATCGGGAGATCGAAGCGAGTCCGTTTCGGATGACCTGCACGATCTGTGGCGGACGACTGGTAAACGAGCGACGGTCCCGCGATCCCCGTCAGTGAACGAGTTCGTCCTCGTCGACGGGGGACGCGGCGTTCCAGTACCGGTCGAACGTGTCGTGTGCCCACGCGCGGACGATCGGGTCGTCGCTGTCGATGGACGCTCGCAGAACCCCGTCCTCGTCCCGCAACAGCATGTGGACCACGTCGTCGGCGACGGTCACGGCCACCGGAATCTCCGCCTCCCGCACCCGAACGTTCGTGCCCGGCGCGTCGAGGAGGGAGTCGAGACGCCGCCGCAGGCCGGCGTCGTCGGCCACCGCGTCGAGGGCGCGCCGAGAGAACACGCCCTCGAACGTCGACTCGCCGTCGGTCACCCGTTCCTCCACGACCGTGAGGCTCCCCTCGTTGAACGCGTGGGAGAACGCCCGGATCTCGTCGGCGTCCCGGAGGAGGTCGAGGACCCGACTCACGGGGGCGTTGGGTTTCGTTCCGCTCGGAACGGTGATGGTGGCGTCGTCGAAGCGACGCAAGTCGAAGTCGATGGCGTCGGTGGGGAGGTAGCGAACCACGCTCCGAAGTTCCACCTCGGTCTCCATGATCTCCAGCAAGTCGAGGAAGCCGTCGGCGACGAGTTCCCCCGTGGCCGTGGCGGTGTATCCGCCGTCGACGCGTTCGATCCACGACCGGTCCTCGAAGTCCCGGAGGATGCGCCCGAGAGTCGCCTGCGAGGCACCGGTGGCCATCGCGAGGTCCCCCCGGGTGTGTCGTCCGTCGACGAGACGCCGGAGTACTGCCACCCGGTTCGCCGAGAGCGCGAGGAACTCGATCTCCGACAGTGCGGACTCCATACCCACACGGAGACACCCCACGGGAAAACCGTTTTCGTCCCGTGAAACGATTGCACACCGCGAGCAGCCGTCACCGATCGCGCCCGTTTCTTATCGTGCAATATTTTATGAATTAAACTAAACGTCCCCGGTCCGTAGGAAGGTTCGATGAGTACTCGTCTTCGGAGTTCACCGAACGAAACGCGACGCCAACCGACCGTACACGGGGGTGTGGAGTGACCGCGGCCGACCGTCGTTCGCTGGTCGCGTTCGCGGCCACGAGCATTTTCTTCGGCGGCACGTTCGTCGCCGCGAAGGCCGGTCTCGCCTACTTTCCGCCGCTGCTGTTCGTCGCGCTTCGCTTCGACGTAGCGGCGGTTGCACTGCTCGGCTACGCGGCCGTCACGACGCCGCGTACCGACCTGCTGCCACGGACCCGGCGCGACGCCGCGGGCATCCTGGCGACCGGCGTCCTCGCCATCGGTCTGACGAACGCGCTCCTGTTCGTGGGCCAAGAGTACACCACCAGCGCCGCCGCCGCCATCGTCTTCAGCCTCAATCCCATCCTGACGCCGGTGTTCGCCGCGTTCCTCCTCGCGGACGAACGTCTCTCCCTCCGTGGTGTCCTCGGCATGGCCCTCGGCTTCGTCGGCGTCGCCCTCGTGGTCGACCCCGATCCGTCGACACTCCTCGGCGGCGGCGTGGGACAGGCCATCCTGTTTGCGGGCGCGGTGAGCGGCGCGCTCGGGAGTGTCCTCATCCGGCGGGCGGGCGACGGTCTGTCGAGCACCGTTCGGACCGCGTGGGGACTCCCCTTCGCCGCGGTGCTCTGTCACCTGCTCAGCCTCGCGGTCGGCGAGTCGCCGGCGGCCGTCGAGTGGACACCCACGGCGATGGCCGCACTCGGATACGTCGGCCTCCTCGCCGGGGCCGTCGCCTACATCGCCTACTTCGGCCTCCTCGACGATGCGGGGGCGATCCGGGCGAACCTCGTGTTCTACGCCGTCCCCGTCGTCGCGGCGCTCGGCGGGTGGATGCTCCTCGGTGAGACCATCTCCGCAGTCGCCGTCGCTGGCTTCGTCACCATCTTCACCGGCTTCCTCGTTCTCGGCAGCGAGTCGGCCGACCTCCCCACGCAACGGGGGCGGATCACCCGTCTGGGCGGGATCGATCCGACCGGTGCGGTCGATCCGCCCGATGTCGTAGACGAGCCCAGAGGATTCGAAGCTGACTGATCGATCATCTACGACAATCAATAATTAATTATAGTTTCAGTGAACTTTAATCGGATCGAATCCGTCGCTCGATCCGAGAGGGGGCCGGTGTCGGCGGGCTCTGAGTCGGGAGACACCCGACAACGATATGCCATCGAGATCAGGACGTCACCCCGCCCACGAAAGCGTCGTCGTCACCTCTCGATTTTTTGTCGACTACGAGTCAGGGGTGGGATTCGAACCACGGTCGTTCCACGTCGCTCCACTTCCTGATTCGAATTCACCCCGTGGTTTCGCTGCTCACGTCGTTCGCAGTGGACAGCCAGGGGTGGGATTCGAACCCACGAAGTCTCGATTACAAGTCGAGTGCATGAACCGCCCATGCTCCCCTGGCACGCCACGACGGGTTATCGCTCCGCCCGAGAGTGCTTATCGGTTTCGACCTCTCGCTCGAAACCGATCCGGTGTGGATGGTAGCCTCGGTCCTCGTAGAACCGGACGGCGTCGTCGTTCGCCGCCAGTGCCTCCAGTCGGATCACGTCGACGCCACTGTCCCGCAACGCCGCCTCCGCGGCGTCGAGAAGCGTCGATCCGATCCCCGACCGGCGGTGGGCCGGCGCGACGTAGAGATCACGGACGACACCGTGGGTGACCGCCACGGCCAACGGACCCTCCTCCACGCCGTACCGGACGAACCCGACGACGTCGCCGCTGTCGCGCGCGACCGAGAGCCCTCCCTCGACGGCGTGGTGCGCCACCGACTCCCTGATCGCGTCCCGGTTCGGGTCGGCGAGCAGATGCGAGCCGTACCGGCGCTGTTCGCGCGCGAGGTCGACCCAGAGGTCGGCGACGGCGTCGGCGTCGCCCGGCGTGGCCGTCTCTACCGCGACCATGGTGTCGGTACGGCCACACGGGACAAATCAGTTCCGTCGCACGACCGCGATACACGATACAAGAAACAGTCACCCCGGGTACGAGATGGAGACCGCCGAGTCGGTGACCGGAGGCGCGGGAGCAACGCCCGGACGGACGCGTCGGCTGTTCGACAACTTCGCCGACCCCGTCGTCGACGGGGGGTCGACGGGCGGCGACCGTGTGTCAGGCGTCCCCGACGAACGCCTCGGAGCCCTCGTAGAACCAGTTGCCGTTCTCCCGCATCGCCTCGCCGAGGAGCCGGTGGAGGGTCTCGAAGTCCTCTACGGTCTCGGCGTCGACGCCTTCGAACACCTCCCGGAGTGGGACGACCGTCTCCGAGTCGATGCGGACCGGATCGTCGCCGTACTCCGCGACGAACGCCGGCACGTCGAGTGGGAAATCCTCCGTCTCGTCGATCTTCTTCGCCACGACGGCGTGGCCGTACTTGCGTCGGCCCTCGCTCCCCTCGTCGCCGTCCGGATCGTGTGGCCAGTCCATACGAACATCTCGGACGGCCGCCGCAAAACCGTTACGCTCGGTCCGCCGATCTCACCGCGGCGTGAATCGGTGTACATCGCGGGCGTGTGCGAGGAGTTCCGCCGTCGAGTCGAAGCACTCGCCACACCCACAGCGGTGCAACGCCGCCGACGTCGAACCCTGTGTCGACATACGCACCGGTAGGTGACCCGCGAATTTATAATTATTGTTCGTGTGTTTTGGTGGCACGGGCCGGGGGATACAGCGATCGAGTGGGACATCTGCGACCGAGACGAACGGAGTGAGTCGAGGGAAGTCGGTGGGACTGGGATTCGAACCACGGTCGTTTCGCTCGCGTTCGCTCACTCCACTCCCTGATCCGAATCCCAGCGGCCGCTTTTCGCTCACTAGCGTTCGCGAAAACCGGTGGGACTGGGATTCGAACCCAGGAAGCCGTGAGGCTACCTGCTTTCAAGGCAGGCGCAATAGGCCGCTCTGCCATCCCACCGCGTAGTGTGGAGGGGCCGCCGTGTCGTACGGGTACATGAATCCGAACAGTCCGCAAAAAGTTGAAGCTATCGCTCCCGATTCCAGCCCGTCACGCGAATCGTCCGACGGGCGTGGCGGGATGGAATACGGTGGCCGCGTCGACGCGGCACTCGGTCCCGAGGCACGCGAAGTGAAAGCGGCTTCCCAACCGCCGGTCGGAAAAACCCCTCGCCAGGAGTGCCGTGCGAGGGATGGGAGAGTGTGGGATCGGACTGACTCGGTGGTCGCCTACGTCGCGGTCAGCGTCTCCTTGATCACGACCGACTCTGTCGGCGTGTGAACGACGCGAACCGTTACGCTATCCCCGTCGCCGAGTTCACATTCCGTGCTCGCAAGTCGAAAGGTGGCAGTTTCGCCAGCACGCCACGTGCCGTCTGCGCTCGTGTCGAGTTGCCCCCCGTCAGGACTGTAGTAGTCGAAAATATCATCACCGTTGTAATTTGCTGACCCGAGCGTGGTCGTCGGGAGGTTCACGATCCGGGATCGTTTCCCGCAGGCATCGGTTGCATCGACAGCGATCTCCAAGTTGGTCACATCCAACCGATCACCGGCGACGTGAGTAATTCGAACGATTTGGTCGTTCGATCCCGGCCGGTTGTACACGAGCTCACCGGTCGATTGACCGACCATCGGGCCGGGCTGGTTGGTTTCGTCAGCCACCCCGAGCACGAACACCGAAATCGTCGCCGCGAGGATAACCACGACGGCGACTAGCAAGACGCTCGCTATGACCGGTGAGACGGCCCGTGACGACGGTCGATTCACCGTATTCGGTTCACCAATCCAGTCACACTAATTCCTTCTCATTGCCGTACCGTCCGCCGATCGGTCGCGTCGCTGTCAAAAGATGCTGAAGTCGCCCGCGTCGTGTCGTCGCTCCACGTACTGTCGGGGGAACTCCCCCTCCATGCGCATCATCGTCCCCGACATCTCGAGGAGGTCGATGATCGCGCCCGTCTCGTCGTCGGTGACGGTGTCGCCGGGCGAGAGCGTCCGCCGCAACCGGTCCGGATCGTTCCCGGTTTCGGCGGCGAAGTCGTCGATAGAAATCGTCATCCGGAGTCGCACGACGTCCTTGCTCACCGCCGTGACTTCGGCCCGATACCCCGACGCGTCGCGGAGTACGTCCCCTTCGGAAAGCATCAATTCCCGGTTTCCGGTGCACCACCGAAAGCGTGGTGGTCACCGTGCGGCGCCGGGGTCCCCACCGGCGCGTACCGCTTTCGGCGATCCTCGGGCGACGCGGCCGAACGCGTCTCCGAGGGCGGGTCCGCCCTCGGCTCAGCTCCGGACCAGTCGCGGCTCCGACCCGTCGTACGACACCCGCAGGTCGAGGTCGTCGAAGAAGGCCGCCGTGTTTCCAGGTACCGCGCGTTCGCCGTCGATCCGCGCGTTCAGGATCGGCAGGGCGTCGAGGAGGTCCTCGCCAGTCTCGATCACCGGTTGGACGGGCAGGAAGTCGACGTCGTGGCCGACCGACCGGCCGCGGGTGGTGAGCGTCTCCACCGCCGGGCGCGCGAACGCGCCGTCGAAGTCGACCGGTTCGGTGAATCCGGCGTAGTACCGCCGGCCGCCGGTCGACGGCCCGAGGACGACTTCGGCACGCCGGAGTTTCATCGCGGCGTTGTCGATCAGCGTACGCGTCAGGAAGGGGGCCGATCCCTCGACGACTGCGACGGAGTTGACGCCCTCCTCCCGGAGGAGATGCGTGACGGTGTTGCCGGCGCGCGCGTCGAACGACGACCCGACCTGCGGTTCGAATCGTACGTCGCCGATGTCGTCGAGGGCCGAGGCCGCGAGCGCTCGAAGCGCCGCCTCCGAGGACGTCTCGGTGACGTGATCGTCGGGCAGGAGGTCGTCGGGCCGGTAGTTGACGAGCAACTCCCCGCCGGAACGGGAGACGGCGACGAACACGTCCGACAGGCCTGCGGCGTAACACTCCGCGGCCTCGGCCTCGGTCAGCGGACTCGTCGCCGCGAGGTCTGTCGCGACGAGGCCCTCGCGCGGCGGGTCGGCGAGTACGGCGATGGTGGTCACGACTCTCGCTCGTGGCGGCGTGGCCTTGAACGCGCCGATCCGGTCACCGGTCGGTCAGTCGCGGGCACCGCTCCGTCCCTTCGTCTGCCGGTAATCCCGACCGAGTACCGACTCGGCGACGTGTTCGACGAACGCCTCCGTCTCGGCGTTGGTCTGGTCGGCGAGCGAGCGCATCGGGACGAGTTCGAAGCCCCGCCCGCGGATGGTGGTGGCGTGGGATTCGGTCGCGTCGAGTTCCGCTGCGGCCCGGGTCGTGTGTTCGACCGCGATACCCCGGAGCGCGCGGTCACCGATCGGGACGATGATCTCCGGGTTGATCATGCGCACGTCGGCGGTGAGGTAGGGGTCGCAGGTGGCCACCTCCTCGTCGGTCGGCCCGCGGTCGGGGTGTCGACACCGGGTGAGGTAGGTGAGGTAGGCGTCGTCCAACTCCGGCCGGGCGGCGTCGGGTGGCGATTCCGAGAACTCCAACTCCCCGAGGATGCGTTGGAGCCGTTCGCCGGCCGGGTCGCCGGTGAAGGGGACGCCGGTGCGGTCCGACCCCGGTCCGGGACGGCCGCCGACGAAGAGGAAATCCGCGCCCACGTCGCCGTAGCCGTGGACGACGTTCGTCCGTTCGTCACAGAGGTTCGGACAGTTCCGGCAGTCGGGGTCCATGCCGAAGGGGTTGTCGGGGTGATCCTGTGCTGGGTCCACACGGGCCATCGACGCCCCGGGAACAAAAGCGGTCGGGACCTACGGGTTCGAGACGCGACGCCGGTTGACCACACCGACGTTGTTGGCCACGCCCTCGGTGACGACGCGGAAGGCGTCTGCGGTCGGATTCCCGTCTGTCAGCACCATCGGTTCCGTTCCGGTTCGGATCTCCGGGTCGAGTGGCACCCCGCCGAGGTACGGGAGGCCGTTCGCCTCCGCCAGCCCCCGCCCGCCGCCGGAGCCGAAGACGTCGTGTTCACCCCCACAGTCCGGGCAGACGAACGAACTCATGTTCTCGACGAGGCCGAGTACGTTCGTGTCGTGTTTGCCGAACATCCGGATCCCCTTGCGGGCGTCGTCGACCGCCACCTCCTCGGGTGTCGTGACGATGACCGCACCGGTCAGCGGGAGCGTCTGGAGGATGGTGAGTTGCGTGTCGCCCGTCCCCGGCGGCAGATCGAGGACGAGGTAGTCGAGTTCGCCCCACTCGACGTCCTCGACGAGTTGGGTCAGCACCTGGTGGACCATCGGCCCGCGCCAGATCACCGGGTCGTCCTCGCCGACCATGAACGCCATGCTGACGAGTTTCACGCCGAAGCGTTCCGGCGGGACGATGGTGTCGTCGTCGGTGGCGGTCGGCGGATCCTCGGCCCCCAACATTCGGGGGACGTTCGGGCCGTAGACGTCGGTGTCGAACAGGCCGACCCGTGCGCCGAGTTTCGACAGGCCGGCGGCGAGGTTCACGGCCACCGTCGACTTGCCCACACCACCCTTCCCCGAGGCGACGGCGATCACGTTCTTCACGCCCGGCAGTACCTCGTCGTCGCGCGACGCCGACGGGAGTTTGGCCGTGAGTTCGACGTCCAGGCCCGCGTCGCCGAGGACTTCCCGTACCTCGGCGGCGATGGTGCTCTCCGACGGCGCGTACGGCGCACCGAGCGCCAGCGACACCTTCGCGACACCGTCCTCGACGGCGACGGCGTTGACCAGGCCGAGGGAGACGAGGTCGTCGCCGAGGTCTGGATCCTCGACCCGACCGAGCAACTCCCGTACGTCGCTTTCGTCCATGCGGTGACGTGGGCGTGAGATCCGGATAAGGGTTTTGTCGCGACCCCGTCGGCGGAACGATCGAGAGTGACGCGTCGCGAGAAGAGTAACTACAGATGGTTACGTGAGACGGTTTCGATGGGGCCAATTTAAGCCTCTCCGGACGAAGAATCGGGTAGAATGCTGGAGGACGATTTCGGTCGAGAGGTGACGGGTGTTCGGGTCTCACTCACCGACCGGTGTAATTTCGACTGTGTCTACTGCCACAACGAGGGCCTCGGCGATACGCGCGGACCGATGGAGCCACAGGACGACGAGATGTCGACCGACGACATCGTCCGCTTCCTCGAGGTGGCCGCCGAGTTCGACGTCGACAGCGTGAAGTTCACCGGCGGGGAGCCGATGCTCCGCGACGACCTGGAGGAGATCATCCGACGGACGCCCGATTCGATGGAGGTGTCGATGACGACCAACGGGACGTACCTGCCGGGCCGAGCCCAGGACCTCGTCGACGCCGGCCTCGAACGCGTCAACGTCTCGCAGGACGCCCTCGATCCCGACGAGTTCGCGGAGATCACGAAGTCGGGCGCGTACGACAAGGTGATGGAGGGTGTCGACGCAGCGCTGGACGCGGGACTCGACCCCGTCAAACTCAACATGGTCGTCTTCGAGCACACCGCCGGCTACGTCGAGGGGATGGTGAACCACGTCGCCGAGAACGACGGCCTCCAACTCCAGTTGATCGAGTACATGCCCGAACTCACCGGCAAGCCCGAGTGGAACATCGACATCGCTCGGGTCCACGACTGGCTCGCCGACATCGCCGACGAGGTCGAACACCGCGAGATGCACGACCGCAAGCGCTACTGGGTCGACGGCGGCATGGTCGAGATCGTCGATCCCGTCGAGAACCCCACCTTCTGTGCCAACTGCCACCGCGTGCGCGTCACCCACGAGGGGTATCTGAAGGGATGTCTCAACCGCAACGACGACCTCCGGTCGATGGGTGAGATGACCAGAGACGAGATCCGCGAGACGTTCCGCGAGACGGTCGCCAACCGCGTCCCCTACTACGGCGAGTACATGGTCAAAAACGACGACGGCGAGTGGGAGATCAACGAGGAGTACATCGGCGCGCCGACCCCCTAGAACGCGACGACCCGATCGACCCACGGCCAGTACACCGTCCATCCGAACGCGACCACCAGTACCCCGAGTGCGAGCGTGACCAGTCCCAGCCCGAACACCTCGCGGGCGTCCAGCGGCCCCCGTTCGTAGGCGACGAGGACGACCGGATTGTTGAAGGGGAGAAACGTCGCGGCCATCAGGATCGTCGTCAGCGCGAAGGAGACGTACAGCGGCGTCAATCCCAGCCCCGACAGCGCCTCCAGGACGATCGGAAAGAGGACGACGAACGAGGCCGACACCGACGAGAACGTCCCGCGGACGAGGACGGCGATACCGAAGACGACCCCCACAACGACGACCGGGGACGCGCCCGCGGGCACGACGACGGCGAGGCCGTCGACGAGCAGGTCGAATGCACCGACGTCGCGCATCACTTTGAGCAGCGACAGCATCGCTCCGACGAGGAAGATGATGCCCCAGTTGATGTCGCTCACGTCGCCGGCGTCGATGATACCGACGCCGGGGAGGGCGAAGACGGCGACGACCAAGACCGCGGGGACGAGCGTCGGGACGCCGGTAAAGGAGCCGACGATCCACAGACAGATCGCGCCCCCGAGCGTCCCGAGGACGAGTTTCTGCTCGCGGGTGAGCGGGTCGGGCGTGATGTCCTCGGGCGTTTGTGACGCGTCGGGGGCCGCACCCTCGCTTCCGGCCTCGGCCCCGCCCTCTCCGTCGAGGACTGCGTCGACGTCGTAGAGGAACACCCCTGCGACGGTACAGGAGACGAAGAGGAGCGTCGCCGTCGGGGCCATGTAGAGCGCCCACTCGACCCACGTGATCGGGCGGACGGAGGCGTTGATCAACTCCGCCGTCGCGATGGCCATGCCGCCGCCGGTCATCAGCGCGAGCGAGGCGACCGGGTTCAGGTGTCCGACGACGTAGTAGGCGAGCCGGCGGAACTGGCTCCCGTCCGACGCGCCGTAGGAGGCGTTGATCCGGTCGATGACGGGCATGAACGTCACGCCCCGGGCCAGCCCCGACGGGAGAACGAAGGCGAGGGCGAGGAGCATCGCCGCCAGGCGGGCGACCGACCCGCGGGGCGTGCTGCTCGCGGCGATGAGCCGCGAGGCGGCCCACCCGTCGAGGCCGACGTTCGCGACGCTTTGCCCGACGAGGAGGAGGACGACGAAGAAGAACACGAGCGTCGACGCGAAGCCGCTCACGGCCGCCTCGAACGTCTCGGTCACGCCGAGCGCGTAGACGAGGACGACACAGAGCAGGCTCGAGACCGTGTACGGGACGGGTTTGGCGATCCAGAACACGAGCGTCGACGCGAACACCGCGAGGACGACCTGGACCGTTCGGTCGACGCCGCCGAGCGTCGGGCCGAGGGTGCCGCCGCCGAGGACGGCGACCGCGACGAGCAGTCCGATCACCTGCGTGAGACGTGGCTCGGTCGTCGCGCGGGTCATAGTGCGTACCGCCCGGTGGACGGTAATAGGGATGTCGACTCCGCCCACGCCCGATCCCGGCCCTTTCGTGATGTTTAAGTATCGCCCCCGGATTGGTTCGACTGCATACGCTGCAGGGGCGTCCGGTCCCGAGTCCGAGAACCCGTCGGGTTCACGCGGGCGACGATACGACACGAACGCAGGTGTTGCGGTAGCCAAGCCTGGCCCAAGGCGCAGGGTTGCTAACTCTGTGGCGTCAAGCCTCCGGGGTTCGAATCCCCGCCGCAACGCTCGCACCAACCCCATACCCATGAGTGCAGAAGAACCACAGGACGGCTCCCCCGAGGACGACGAAGACCTTCGGTACTTCGTCCGAATCGGACAGACCGACCTCGACGGGACGAAGGCCGTCGAGCGGAGCCTCACCGACATGAACGGAATCGGCAAGCGCACGGCGCGCATCGTCGCCGACGCGGCCGACGTGGATCGAACCGCCACGTTCGGACGCCTCGACGACGACGAAATCGACCGCGTGATCGAGGTCGTGGAGAACTTCGAGGACCAGGTCCCCGAGTGGATGGTCAACCGCCGGAACGACTTCTACACCGGCGAGAACAGCCACCGCGTCGGCTCCAACCTCAGTCAGACCCGCACCCAGGACATCAACCGGATGAAGATGATCGACTCCTACCGCGGCGTCCGACACAAGCGCGGCCAGAAGGTGCGCGGCCAGCGGACGAAGTCCACCGGCCGTACCGAAGGCACCATCGGCGTCAACGTCGAGGCCATCAAAGAGGACATGGCCGAAGAGGAAGCCGCGGAGGACGACGAAGTATGACCACAGGCAAGAACACCAAGTTCTACGAGACGCCCAACCACCCGTACCAGGGCGAGCGCATCGCCGAGGAGGCCGACCTCCTCGGACGCTACGGGCTGAAGAACAAGGAGGAACTCTGGCGTGCCCAGTCCGAACTGCGATCGATGCGCCGCGAGGCGCGACGACTGCTCGGCGACGCCCAGGGTGACGTCGAGGTCGCGGGCGAGGCGGGCGGCGAGTTCGTCGCACGCCTCCAGCGACTCGGCATCCTCGGCGATCAGGACGACATCAGCGACGTCCTGTCGCTGGAAGTGACGGACCTGCTCGAACGGCGGCTCCAGACGGTCGTCTACCGGAAGGGGCTCGCCCACACGCCCCACCAGGCCCGCCAGTTCGTCAGCCACGGACACATCACCGTCGACGGGGCTCGCGTCCAGCGACCCTCGAAGAAGGTGGAGGTCGACGAGCAGTCGGCCGTCGCCTTCGACGAGACGAGTCCGCTCGCGGACGACCTGCACCCCGAACGCGCGGAGGCCCAAGAATGAGTGCCGAAGAACCGCAGGACAAGTGGGGTATCGCCCACGTCCACGCGTCGTTCAACAACACGCTCATCACGGTCACTGACCAGACCGGTGCGGAGACCATCGCCAAGTCGAGCGGTGGGACGGTCGTCAAGCAGAATCGGGACGAAGCGTCGCCGTACGCGGCGATGCAGATGGCCGAAGTGGTCGCCGAGGAGGTCCTCGCGGCCGGCGTCGAGGGCGTGCACGTTCGCGTGCGCGGCCCCGGCGGCAACGGCAACAAGTCCCCGGGACCGGGTGCACAGGCGACGATCCGAGCGCTCGCACGCGCCGGTCTCGAGATCGGTCGCATCGAGGACGTGACACCGATCCCGCACGACGGTACTCGTGCGCCCAAAAACAGCCGCCTCTAACATTATGGTCGCCGACTTCGAGGTCGAGTTCGTCGAACGCGACGACCGGAACGCACGCTTCCTCGTCAGAGGGGAGGGCGTTACGCCGGCCTTCGCCAACGGCATCCGCCGGGCGATGATCGCCGACGTGCCGACCTTCTCCATCGACACCGTCCGGTTCGTCGAGAACTCGTCGGTGATGTTCGACGAGATGATCGGCCTCCGTCTGGGGCTGGTGCCGCTGACGACCCCGCTCGACGACTTCGAGACGGGCGAGACGGTGACGCTGGCGCTGGACGTCGAGGGTCCGGCGACGGCCTACTCGGGGGACATCGAAACCTCCGATTCGATGGTCGAACCGGCCGACGACGACATCCCGATCATCGAACTCAAGGAGCAACAGCGGATCGAACTCGAGGCCGACGCGGTGCTCGACCGCGGCCGCGAACACGCCAAACACCAGGGTGGCGTGGCCGTCGGCTACCGACACCTGCAACGCGTCGAGGTCGTCGGCGACGCGGGCGAGTTCGACGACGGCGAACCGAACATCCTGCGCGGGGTCATCGAGACGGAAGACGGCGAACTCGTCGCCACCGACGAGTTCGATCACGACCTCACGAAGCGATACCCGGGCAAGGAGATCGAACTACACGACGTCCCCGACGCGTTCGTCTTCCACGTAGAGACGGACGGGTCGTTCAGCGTCGAGGAACTGGTCACGCGCGCCGCCGAGTCGATCGGCGACCGCGCGGCGGAACTGGAATCGAAAGTCGCAGTCTGAACGCGAGGACCCCAAATGCCCCGACACCCACACCCGTCGACGCCCGCCCGACCGGTCGCCCACAGCGGCGCGACCGCGACGCGCGGGCCGGGGACCGAAAGTGGTTTGAAGGGGCGACGGATACTGCGCAGTGCGTGCAGGGATAGCCAAGTCAGGCCAACGGCGCAGCGTTCAGGGCGCTGTCCCATAGGGGTCCGCAGGTTCAAATCCTGCTCCCTGCACTCCCTTTTGGAGGTAGACAATGAGTAAGACGAATCCGAGACTCAATAGTCTCATCGCCGAGTTGAAGGCGGTTTCCCGCGAGTCCGGTGCCGGAGTCTGGCAGGACGTCGCGGACCGCCTGGAGAAGCCACGGCGCACCCACGCGGAGGTCAACCTCGGGCAGATCGAACGCTACGCCCGCGAAGAGGAGACCGTCGTCGTCCCCGGCAAGGTGCTGGGGAGCGGTGTGCTCGAAAAAGAAGTAACGGTCGCCGCTGTCGACTTCTCGTCGACGGCGCGACGGAAGATCGAACAGGTCGGTGACGCCCAGGGATTGGACCACGTCGCCGAAGCGAACCCCGAGGGATCGAACGTGCGGGTGATCCGATGAGTCTCGCCGAGTTCGACGCCGACGTGGTCGTCGACGCCCGGGACTGCATCATGGGCCGGGTCGCCAGCGAGGTGGCCCAGCGCGCCCTCGACGGCGACCGGGTCGCCGTCATCAACGCCGAACACGCGGTCATCACCGGCAACGAGGAGTCCACGATGGAGACCTACCGCAAGCGCGCGGAACTGGGCTCCGACAGTGGGCCGTACTACCCCAAGCGGCCGGACCGCATCTTCAAGCGGTCGATCCGCGGCATGGTGCCGTACAAGAAGCCGCGTGGTCGCGAGGCCTTCGAGAACGTCCGCGTCTACGTCGGCAACCCCTTCGACGAGGACGGCGACGTGCTCGAAGGGACGTCGCTGAACCGGCTCTCGAACATCAAGTTCGTCTCGCTTGGAGACGTCTCCGAACAACTGGGAGCGAACGTCACATGGTAACCAACACGAGCGGCAAGAAGAAGACGGCCGTCGCCCGCGCGACCGTGCGCGACGGCGAGGGTCGTGTCCGAATCAACTCCCGACCCGTCGAACTGATCGACCCGGAGATGTCCCGCCTGAAGATGCTGGAGCCGTTCCGCATCGCTGGCGACGACCTCCGGGACGGCGTCGACATCGACGTGTCGGTCTCCGGCGGCGGCTTCGCCGGCCAGGCCGACGCGGTGCGAACCGCCATCGCACGCGGGTTGGTGCAACACTACGGCGACGCCGAACTCCGGAGCGCGTTCATGGAGTTCGATCGGTCGCTACTGGTCAACGACGTGCGCCAGTCCGAACCCAAGAAGTGGGGCGGCCCCGGCGCACGGGCCCGCTACCAGAAGTCCTACCGCTGAGGTGATCCACCTATGATGATTCCGGTCCGGTGTTTCACGTGCGGGAAGGTCATCGGCGAACACTGGGAGGAGTACCAGGCCCGACTCGACGAGGGCGAGGACTCCGCCGACGTGCTCGACGACCTGGGCGTGACCCGGCACTGCTGTCGACGGATGTTCGTCTCGCACAAGGACCTGGTCGACGTGGTCTCCCCCTACCAATGAGCCAGGGACGCTACAACCGCTACGAGAAGGCGCGGATCCTCGGGGCGCGAGCCCTGCAGGTGTCCTACGGCGCGCCGGTGCTCGTCGACACGGAGCAAAGCGAGCCGATCCTCGTCGCGGCCGAGGAGTACGACGCCGGCGTGTTGCCCTTCACGGTCAGGCGGGAGGGCAAATGACGCTGATTCGCTCGGTGAGCCTGCGCCGCGTCCTCGACTCTCGGGGGAACCCGACGGTCGAGGCGGACGTGCTGACGGAGTCCGGCGGCTTCGGCCGCGCGGCCGCACCGAGCGGTGCCTCCACCGGCGAGTACGAGGCGATCGAACTGCCGACGGGCGAGGCAATCGCCGCGGCACGCACGCACGCGGTTCCCCGCCTCGTCGACGAGGTCCACGCGGGCAACCAGCGCGACGTGGACGCCGCCCTGCGCGGTGCGGACGGTACCGACGACTTCTCCGAGATCGGGGCCAACAGCGCGGTTGCCATCTCGATGGCGGCCGCGAAGGCCGCGGCGGACGTGCTCGGTGCCCCCCTCTTCCAACACCTCGGTGGCACGTTCCGGGGCGACGACTTCCCGGTCCCGCTGGGGAACGTCCTCGGTGGCGGCGAACACGCGAAGGCCGCGACCCACATCCAGGAGTTCCTCGCCGTTCCTTACGGCGCGCCGAGCGTCTCGGAGGCCGTCTTCGCCAACGCCGCGGTCCACGACCGGATCGGCGACCTGCTTGACGAGCGGGGGATTCCGGCCGGCAAGGGCGACGAGGGGGCGTGGGCTCCCGCGGTCACGGACGCCGAAGCGTTCGAACTCGTCGCCGAGGCGACCGACGACGTGGCCGCGGACGTCGGCTTCGACGTGGCGGTCGGTCTCGACGTGGCGGCGTCGGAACTGTACGACGCCGAGAGCGGGGTCTACCGCTACGGCGACGTCGAGCGGACGCCCGACGAACAGGTCGACTACGTCGCCGGACTCGTCGACGAGTACGAACTCGCGTACGTCGAGGACCCCGTCGAGGAGGACGACTTCGACGGCTTCGCCGACCTGACCGATCGGGTCGGCGACCGGACGGTCCTCTGTGGCGACGACCTCTTCGTCACCAACGTCGACCGCCTGCAGCGGGGCATCGACGAGGGGGCGGGCAACGCCATCCTCGTCAAGCCCAACCAGATCGGCACGCTCTCCGACGCGGTCGACGCGGTGGAGCTGGCGACCCGCAACGGGCTGGAGGTCGTCGTCTCCCACCGCTCGGGCGAAACCGAGGACACGACCATCGCACACCTCGCCGTCGCGACCGGCGCCCCCTTCATCAAGACGGGGACCGTCGGCGGCGAGCGAACCGCCAAACTCAACGAACTCATCCGCATCGCGGAGGACGCAGTATGACAGACAACGATAACGAACTCGAAACCCCAGACGACGGCGAAAACGAGGCGGCCGACGCCGACTCCGACGCCGACGCTGTGGAGGAACCGACCGCCGAGGCGGCCGACGAGGCGGCCCCGGTCGAGACAGACGCCGACGACGAGGTCGAGGAGGACGACGCGTCGCCGTTCGACGAGGACGTGATGCCCGACGACGAGGCCGACCTCCTCATTCCGGTCGAGGACTACCTCGGGGCGGGTGTCCACATCGGGACCCAACAGAAGACCCAGGACATGGATCGGTTCATCCACCGCGTCCGCGACGACGGCCTCTACGTGCTGGACGTGAGCCAGACGGATTCGCGCATCCGGACGGCCGCGGACTTCCTAGCGAACTACTCGCCCGAGCAGGTCCTGGTGACCTCCTCGCGGCAGTACGGCCGGTTCCCGGCCGAGAAGTTCGCCGAGGCCATCGGGGCACGCGCCCGCACCGGACGGTTCATCCCGGGGACGCTCACCAACCCCGACTACGACGGCTACATCGAACCCGACGTGGTCGTCGTCACCGACCCCATCGGCGACGCGCAGGCGGTCAAGGAGGCCATCACGGTCGGCATCCCCGTCATCGCCATGTGTGACTCGAACAACCAACTGAGCAACGTCGACCTCGTCATCCCGACGAACAACAAGGGCCGACGTGCCCTGTCGGTCGTCTACTGGTTGCTGGCAAACGAGACGCTCGACCGGCGCGGCGCCGAACCCGGCTACGCCCTCGACGACTTCGAGGCCGGCATCTGAGCGCACGGAAACGTTTTCAGTCGCAGTCGACTTCTTCCGACATGAATCTCCTTCGGAGCGTCAGAGCCGTCACCGGCGCGTCGGGCGACGGCTTCGTCGACTGGCAGGCGGTCGCCGAGGCGGCGAAGTCGGGTACCGAACCGGGATCACTCGATCTGAGCGACGCCGACCGGTCGGGGTACGCCGCCGACGTGCGCGAGGCCCGGCGACGACTCCAGACGCTCGGCGGCGTCGAGTTCGATCTCCCCGAGACGATCGAGATACAGAACCGCCACCACTGGATCGACGAGAACGTCGACACGTTCCGCCGGGTGATGGCTCCCGTTGAGCCCGGAACCGGTGGCGGGCCGGTCGGCCCGGCGCTGTCCGGCCTCTCCCGGGTCGTCAACACCGGCACACTCACGGTGATGATGGCGTTTCTCGGTCGGAACGTCCTCGGCCAGTACGACCCCCTCCTCCTGGCGGACGCCGATCCCGGCGAACGTGACCACGCACTCTACTTCGTCCACCCGAACATCGTCGACGTGGCGAGCGCCCTCGACGTCTCACTCCCGCGCTTTCGCCGCTGGATCGCCTTCCACGAGGTGGCCCACGCCGCCGAGTTCGGGGCCGCGCCGTGGCTGCCGACCCACCTCGAAGACCGTTTGGAACGCGGTCTAGACGCCCTCGCGGCCGGAGGACTGGACCGGGAGGCGTTCGCCGAACTCGACGCCGCGATGACCGCCGTCGAGGGGTACGCCGAACTGTTGATGGACCGGGCGTTCGACGACGACTACGCCGACCTGCGGGCGAAACTCGACGCCCGCCGGCAGGGTGGTGGCCCGGTCGCACGCCTGACCCGGCGACTGCTCGGTCTCGGGTTGAAGCGACGGCAGTACGAGCGTGGGGCCGACTTCTTCCGGGTCGTCGCCGACGCCCGCGGCATCGACGGTGCGAGCGTCGTCTGGGAGCGCCCGGAGAACCTGCCGACCGACGCGGAACTCGACGATCCCGAACGGTGGCTGGCGCGGGTCTGACGGTCAGCGCGTCCGCCGCCACTCCGCGCCGACGGAGACGAGATACCACAGGAGCACGCCCCCGACGGCGAGACCGACGGCGAGAGCGACGAGTACCTGTACCGTCGTCGCGCCGCCGGCGAGGGCGACGAGGCCGGCCGAGGCGCCGACGAGACCGACGAACCCGAGTTTGAGTCGACGGGACGCGACCCGTCGCTTCTCCTCGGAGAGGCTCGGGCCGACCATCAGCCGTCGACGTACGGCGTGCTCACGTGCATGCCGACGAACAGCCAGTCCCCGTCGTCCCCACGCCGTTCGAGCGACCCGCTCCATCGGGTCGAGAGGTCGTACTCGTGGTCGCGGGTCGTGTCGGTCCACGCCATGCGCACCGAGTCCGAGAAGTGGGCGTGGTCGTCGTCGCCGACCACCCGGAGCGCCCGGCTCTCGACGGTCCAGTTCTCGGTCGTCCGGGTCTGGGTCCGGAGGCCGTCCTCGATGGCGTCGTACCCGACAAGTCGCTCGCCGACGCCGAACTTCACCACGTTCGGTCGCTCCGCGAAGTACGGGTAGAGGGGGTCGCCCCGGCGGAGCGCCCCGTAGTAGTCTCGGATCGTCTCCTCCGCGTTCATGCGACGAGCGTCGCCCCGAGAGGGGTTAACTCTTTCAGCCCCGACCCGCCGGAACCGGTCACGTCATCGGTCGACTTCGCCCATTATCGTATCGAGGCTCCCGAGTGTCGCGATGAGGTCGGGGACGTACTCACCGTTGGACATCTCCGGAAGCGCCTGCAGGTTGGAGAACGACGGGCCTCGAATCTTGAACCGGGCGGGTTTCTCGCTTCCGTCGGCGCGAATGTAGATGCCGAGTTCGCCTTTCGCAGCCTCGACGGCGCGATAGGTCTCCGTATCGTCGGCCGGCCGGATCGTCCGTGGGACGTTCGACTGGATCGTCCGCTCGTCTGTCGGCCAGTCCTCCAAGAGGTCGACGCACTGCTCGATGATCTTCGCGGACTCTTCTATCTCTCGGAGACGGACGAGCAACCGAGCGTAGTTGTCACAGCCGTCATCGGTGACGACGTTCCAGTCGAGTTCGTCGTAGTAGCCGTACGGGTCGTCACGGCGGAGGTCGTAGTCGATGCCCGACCCCCGGGCGACCGGGCCGGTACAGCCGTACTGCTTGGCTACCTCCGGTGGCAGGACGCCCGTATCGACGGTGCGCATCTGCAGGATTTCGTTGGCCGTGAGGAGGTCGTGATACTCCTCCAGCCGTGCGGGGAGGTCGTCGAGGAACGCGCGAACCTGCTGGACGAACTCCTCCCGGGGTTCGGGTAGGTCCCAGACGACCCCACCGAGACGGAAGTAGTTGAACATCAGGCGCTGGCCAGTCAGCTCTTCGAGGATGTTCTGCACCGACTCGCGGTCCTCGATGGCGTACATGAACGTGGCGGTGAAGTCACCGACTACGTCGAGGGCGTAGGTTCCGACTGCGAGCAGGTGCGAGAGAATACGCGACAGTTCCGCACTCATCGTCCGAACGATCCGCGCGTATTCGGGGACCTCGATGTCCGCGAGGTCCTCCGCGGTGCGAGCGTAGGCCCACTCGTTCAGTAGTCCCCCGCCACCCCAGTCCCAGCGATCCGGATACGGCATGATCTGGTACCGGTACGTCCCCGACTGGGCCATCTGTTCTTCACACCGATGGATGTAGCCGATGTCCGGGTCCACGTCGACGACCTGTTCGCCGTCGAGGACGGCTTCGAGGTGTAACACGCCGTGGGTCGCCGGGTGATGGGGACCGACGTTGAGAAACATCGTCTCCCCGCGTTGGTCGTCGTCTTCGATCGGATTCGCGTTCTCGTCGTAGCGGACGACTTGTGGCCGGTTCCGATCGTAGTCGCGGGAGAGCGGGTGACCCTGCCAGGTTTCGGGCAGGAGGATACGGCGCAGGTCGGGGTGGTCTTCGTACTCGATGCCGACGAGGTCGTAGGCCTCCCGCTCGTGCCAGTTCGCCGTCTCGTAGACCGAACACCCGCTCTCGGAGACCGGCGCCGACGTCGGCGCTGGGACGACGACGCTCACCTCGTCGGTGGGGTCGTCGTACCTCCTGAGGTGATAGATGGTCTCGTAGCGGTTCTCGTACTCCTGAGCGGTGACACAGGAACAGTGGTCGAAGCCGGCCGCCTCGCGGAGCGTCGACAGCGCCGCCTGAACCTCGTCGGGACGAACGACGAACGCGGGGGCGTTCAGGTGGACGTCACGGCCGACCGCGTACGGGGCCAGCAAGTCGGCGAGGGACTCGTCGGTCGCGAGCGATCCGAGCCGTGGTTCCGGACTCCGTGCCGTCATGAGTGGGAATCAGTTCGGCAGTTCGTCGTCCTCGGTCCCGGAGAGTGTGGACAGGTCGACGAACCGTGGGACTCGGTCGGCGTACCGGTCGTAGGCGTCGCCGAACGCCGCGCGCAGGTGTGGCTCCTCGGCGCGGGGGAGTAGTAGGACCCAGCCGGCGTGGACGGCAGCGAGTCCCGCCACGAGCGACGAGTCGACCGCGAGCGCGAACCCGCCCACGCCGACGATCATGCCGAGGTACTGCGGGTTTCGCGTGTAGGCGTACGGGCCGTCGGTGTAGAGGTCGCCGGTCACGCCCATCGTCTCCGCGGCGTTCATCGCCCGTGCCCCCCAGACGAAGACGGCGGTACCGAGGATGGCCGCGAGAAGGCCCAGTGACGACGCGGGAGCGGGCAGCCCCCACGCGCCGAAATCGAGGACGGCGGTCCCCAGGAGTGCCACGTTGAAGAGTCCGACGAGCGTCCAGTGGCAGTAGTACGCGGGCGTCCGGTCGCCGGGTGGCCACCACTCGTGATCGGTCAGGAGTGTTCCGAGGACGATGACGTACACGCCGGCGGCGGCGACCAAGCCAACCCCGAACGCGAGTTGTGTCGGTGTCATACGGGTCGGAACTAGGTGGGACGCCCCGAGTCGTGACTGCCTCACACCCGGGGCTTTTATTTATACGACCGGAACGTCGGCCCGATGAAGTACGTCGACCTGTGCATCCACCACGAGCCGGAGACGCTCCACCCGATGCACGCCTTCGAGATGAACCACGAGGGAATCGAGCGTGCGTCGCTCCACCACTGGAACACGGTGCTCGACGGGACGAACACCATGGTGTTTCGCGTTCGGGGCGATCCCGATCCGTTCCGAGCGAAACTCGACTCGCGGGACGCGACGGTGGCGTACAGTCTCTCCGAGGCGGTCGACGGGGTCTTCTACTGCTGTGTCCGTGACCACGCGACCGACGCCGACCGGGACTACATCGAGGCGTTCGCCCGCGGGACGCTCGTGGTGGTGCCGCCGGTGTCGTTCAATCCGGACGGAACGACGGAGCTGACGTTGGTCGGGACGCCGGCGGACGTCGACGCCGCCGTCGAAGGGTTACCCGACGGCCTCCGGGCGACGGTGCGCTCGGTCGGGCCGTACCGGCGGCGTGCGGGGCCGACGACCCCACGGCTCACCGATCGCCAGCGCGAGGCCGTCGCGGCCGCCGTCGACTGTGGGTACTACGACTCGCCGCGCCGCGGATCAGTCGCCGACGTGGCGGCCGAACTCGGCGTCTCGTCGGGAACCGCGGCCGAACATCTCAGAAAAGCGGAGGCGGCGGTGATGGGGGCGTTAGTAGAGTAGTTCGTCGTCGTTCTCGACCATGTAGAGCGTGCGGGCGGCGACGTTGACGGCGTGGTCGCCGACTCGCTCCAGGTCCCGGATGGTGAGCAGGAGTCGGGAGACGTCCTGCATGAGCGACTCGATGTCCTCGTCGGTCTCGTCCTCGCCGAGGTAGTCGCCCTCGATCAGGTCGCGGACGACGAGTTCGCTCGCGGCCTCACACATCGCGTCCACCTCCTCGTCACGGTCCGCGACGGCGAAACACTGCTCGACGCTCTCGTTGGCGTACGCCTCCATCGCCATCTCGAGCATGTCGAGTGTCTCCCGCCCGATGCGTTGCATGTCCACGTCCGGGAAGAGGTCGCGCTGGGCGTCGAGGGTGTACTCCCCGAGGTTCACCGCCAGGTCGGCGATGCGCTCTAGGTCGGTGATGATCTTGAACGACGCCGCGATGAAGCGCAGGTCGCTCGCGACCGGTTGCTGGAGAGCGATGAGGTCGACACACTCCCCCTCCAGTTCGAGATACATGTCGTTGACCTCGTGGTCGCCCTCGATCACGCTCCTCGCGAGGCGTTCGTCCTTCCGCTCCAGGGCGTCGAGACCCTCCCGGAGCCGCTCCGCGACCACCTCGCTCATGTACAGTACGTCGTCGCGGAGGTCCTCCAGCGACGACTGATAGTCCGTTCGCGCCATACAGCCCTACTCGGTGTCGACTCCCCTAAGCGTTGTCCCCCCGTCAACGCTCACGCCGTCGGTGCCGTGTACGATCAGCCGAACTTGCCGGTGATGTAGTCCTCGACGCGCTGGCTGTCGGGGTTCTCGAAAATCTTCCCGGTGTCGTCGAACTCGACGAGTTCGCCGCCCGTGAGGAAGACGGCCGTCTTGTTCGAGATGCGCGCGGCCTGTTGCATGTTGTGGGTGACGATGACGACCGTGTACTCCTCGGCGAGTTCGGTGATGAGGTCCTCGATCTGGGAGGTCGCGACGGGGTCGAGCGCCGAGGCGGGTTCGTCCATCAGGATCACCTCGGGGTCGGGCGCGATGGCGCGTGCGATACAGAGGCGCTGCTGTTGTCCCCCCGAGAGTTCGAGCCCGGACTGGTCGAGCTGGTCTTTGACCTCGTCCCACAGCGCCGCCCGCTTCAGCGACTCCTCGACGATTTCGTCGTAGTCGCCCTCCTTGTTCTGGATCTTCAGGCCGTAGGCGACGTTGTCGTAGATGCTCTTGGGGAAAGGGTTGGGCGTCTGGAACACCATTCCGACCCGGCGGCGCAGCGCCACGGGGTCGACGTCGTCGTCGTAGACGTTCTTCCCGCGCAGGTGGAGGTCGCCCTCGACGCGGGCGGCGTCGATCATGTCGTTCATGCGGTTGATACACCGGAGGAACGTCGACTTGCCACAGCCGGAGGGACCGATCATGGCCGTCACCTGCTTCTCAGGGATGTCGAGTGTGATGTCCTGCAGGGCCTGGTCGTCGTTGTACCAGACGCTGACGTTCTCGGCGCTGACGACGGTGTCGCGCTGCATCGTCGCGCCCGAGGACGTGACGCTCTCGCTCACGTCCGTCCCGGCGACCATGTCGTCTGTCGTCGGGTCGTCGGTCGATTCGTCGGCGGCGAACTCCTGGTCCGTGTTGTCTGTCATGGTGTCGGTCTCACTGGTCGTTTTGGTACTTGTTGCGCAGTACGATGGCGATGGAGTTCATACTGAGCAGGACGACGAGAAGGACGACGACGCCCGCCGGGACGGCCGCCTGATAGAAGGGGTCGCTGGCGAAGAGGCTGGCCCACGCGTACACCTGCAAGGGCATGGCGCTCACCTTCGACGAGAACTCCGTCGGGAGCGAGAAGAGGACGTTCGGCGCGCCGATCATGATGAGCGGGGCCGTCTCGCCGATGGCCCGGCCGAGCGCGAGGATCGTTCCCGTCAGGATGCCGGGGAACGCCCGCGGGAGGACGACGTTCTTGATCGTCTGCCACCGGGTCGCACCGATCCCGTAGGAGGCCTGGCGCATCTCGTCGGGGACGCTCCGGAGCGCCTCGCGGGCGGAGATGATGACGATGGGGAGGATCAACAGCGCGAGCGTCGCGCCGCCGATGAGGACGGTACCGGTGGGTTGGCCGAGGTAGGTGACGAACACGCCGAGACCGAGGAGGCCGTACACCACCGAGGGGACGCCCGCGAGGTTGGAGATGTTCACGTCGATGAAACGGGTGAACCGGTTGTCGGGGGCGTACTCCTCCAGATACACCGCCGCGCCGACGCCGAGGGGAAAGGAGAGCGCCGCGACGGTCACCATCAGCAGGATCGACCCACCGATGGCCGGGTAGAGACCGGCGTCGGCGGCGGTGCCGCTGTGGGCGCTCGTGAGAAAGCCCCAGTCGACCCACGACTGCGGGCCGGCGAAGCCCAGGATGTCGACGGCGACGGCGCCGAGGAGCGCTCCCCCGAGGATGACGCCCGCGAACGCGAGTCCCGGTCGCCGGTTCGCGTGACGGCGGACCGTCCCGACGGCGTAGCCGCCGGTCGGGAGGACGGCCACGGAGAGCAGGACCGTCGCCGGGACCGGATCGACGCCGATCAGCGGTCCGGCGTACGATCCGGCCGCGACGAGGGCGAGGCCGACGCCGACGGCGAGGACCCTCCCCCGGCGGCTGGCGTCGCCCGCGGCGTAGCGCCCGACGATCAGCGCGATGGGTGCGCCGAGCGACGCCGTCAACAACAGGCCGTCGGTGGGGTAGACGGGGAGCGACCGGACGACTCCGGGGACGAGCCACAGCGACAGGACGGCGACGGCCCCGGCGACGACGAACCGGACGAGGAAGGGGAGTCGGCGGTCGAAGCGTTCCATCGCGACGACGCCGGCCAGCGAGATCGCGAGCGCGAGGACGTAGCCGAACCAGGTTATCGGCCGGACGATGTCGACGAAGATCATCGCGGCGCCGCCGGCGAACATGGTGCTGACGGCCAGCGCGCCGACGACGCCCCCGCCGAACTTGAACGAGGCCGGATCGGTCCGCAGGAGGTAGCCCCCGACGGCGAGGGTGGGGACGACCAGCGTCAAAAAGAAGGTGAGGTGCCAGCCCGGATCGGCGGTCAGCGGCTGGATCGCGTCGTTGGCGACGTAGATCAGGAGGACGGTCAGCGCGACGATACCGAACAGCGTCGCCGCGAGCAGGAGATACCGAAAAACGACCCCGACGGTTCGGCTGACGTGTCCGAACCCCTCTATCTCGCCCGATTCGGTCGCCATCTCAGTACTCCTCCCGGTAGCGTTGTGCGACCAGGTCGCTGATGACGTTCATGACGAGCGTGATGACGAAGAGGGTGAGGCCGATGGCGAAGAGGCTCCGGTAGGCGACGCCGCCGCCGGTGACGTCGCCGGTCAGCAGATTCACCATGGCGGCGGTCATCGGCAGCGCACCCTCCAGATAGCCGGCCGGGTTCAGCGGGTTGATCAGGTTTGCCTGGGAGCCGGCGGCGACGGTGACGGCCATCGTCTCGCCGATGGCCCGCGAGAGAGCGAGGATAAACGAGGAGAAGATGCCCGAGAGGGCGGCGGGGACGACGATGCCGACGGAGACGTCGAACTTTGTCGCGCCCATCCCGTACCCGGCCTGTCTGAGCGAGTCGGGGACGGCCGACATCGCGTCCTCGCTGATCGAGGCGACCATCGGGATGATCATGATTCCGACGACGATGCTGGCCGAGAGCATGTTGAACGTGCCCAACCCGGGGATGATCGTCCGGAGCGCCGGGGTGATGTAGACGACGGCGAAGAAGCCGTAGACGACCGTCGGGACGCCGGCGAGCACCTCCAATGCGGGCTTCAACACCGACTGCGCCCGCGGGCTGGCGTACTCGCTGAGGTAGATTGCGGTGGCGACGCCCAACGGCAGTGCGACGACGGCCGACCCGATGGTGATGGCGAGCGTCGCCGAGACGAGCGGCAACACGCCGAACTGTTCGTTGTTGATGATCCACTCCGTCCCGGTGAAGAAGTCGACGGCCGAGGCGGTCGGTCCCTCGACGCCCATGAGCGGGGCGGTCACGGTGAAGAACTTGGCCGCCTCGGTGGTCAGCAGGACGATGATGCTGATCGTCGTGACGATGGACAGCACCGCACACAGGAAGAAAAACGAGCGTGTCAGAAGCTCCTGTGGCGCGTTCTCCGTCCGTTGGGTCAGATCCCTGGTCAGGTCGTCCGTACTCATCTAGCGTGTGGTCGGTCTTGCGCTCGGGCGAAAAACTCTTCGTTCGGCCGTCGTCAACCCTGTGCGTTCTCGATGGCCGTCTCCAGTCGATCCATCGCCTCGGACTGTGCGTCCTCGTTCAGCGGGACGTACCCCACCTCGTCGGCGATGATCTCCTCGCTGGTCGCGTTCTCGAGCCAGAAGCGCGCGAACTCGGCGACGTGTTCCTCCGAGAGTGCCTCCTGTTTGGGGTAGGTGAACAGCGGTCGCGAGAGCGGGGTGTACTCGCCGGTGCGGGCGTTCTCCAGCGAAGGCTCGACACAGCCGCTCCCGTCGTCGATACCGACGGCCTTGACGCGGTCGGTGTTCTGGGAGTAGTAGGCGAAGCCGAGGTAGCCGATGGCGGCCTCCGACCCCTCGATGCCCTGGATGATCGTGCGGTCCTGTTCCGTCGCCGAGTAGTCCTGGCGGTGGTTCCCCTCCTCGCCGAGGATCGACTCGATGAAGTAGTCGTAGGTACCCGACGCGTCGGTCGGGCCGTACAGTTCGAGTTCCCGATCGGGCCAGTCGGAGTTCACGTCGCTCCACGTCGTCGGCGGATCCTCCGCCGACCAGATCGCCGCGAGTTCGTCGGTCGTCATACAGTCGACCCAGTCGGCCTCGTTGTTGACGACGACCGTCAGCGCGTCCGTCGCGACGGTGAGTTCGACGGGCGTGATCCCGTTCTCGGAGCACGACTGCTCCTCCTCGGAGCGGATCGGCCGCGAGGCGTTGTTGAAGTCCGTCCGTCCGGGACAGAAGTGGTTCGCGAAGCCGCCGCCGGAGCCGGTCGACTGGATGTTGATGTCGACCTCGGAGTGTTCGGACTCGAAGCGTTCGGCCATCGCCGTCGCCACCGGGAACACCGTCGAACTCCCGGCGATGTCGATGGTGCCCGAGAGGCCGTCGCCACCACTGCCGTCGCCGCCGTCGCCACCGCCGCTCTGAGTACAGCCGGCCAACCCGATGACGCCGGCCGATCCGGCCGCAGCGAGAAGCCGTCGACGCGTCGTGGATCCGTTCGTGGATGTCTCCGTCATCACCGGATCGTCACCGGCACCGCCGTAAGTACCCTTCTATGATAACTATATAGATATACGTTCGCCAACCGATGACGGGGGACGCATCGGACGACGCGAGTTCCGGGTGACCGGATGGACCGCGGTGCGCCAGAACGTGGCGAAATACGGCAGTAAAGGGGCTCAGTCCGGCCGTGTGGGGTACTCGTCTCGGTATTCGTCCGATCGACCTCCGCCTGCCACCGGCGATCCGAGACCGTGGACCACGATCGTTCGGAAATATATAGATATGGAAGGACTTATTTTCCCCGAGTGAGCCCCCACGAGTATGGTCGAGACCCGAAAGGTGCAGGTGACCGGCGGATCGACGTACACGGTGTCGATTCCGAAAGAGTGGGCGACCGAGAACGACGTCTCCGCCGGCAGCGAAGTGGCCTTCTATCCCGAAGGGGACTCGCTGTTCATGACGCCCCGGACCGGCGACGACCGGACGGAAGGAACCCTCGACGTGGGCGACCTCGACGGGGAGGAGTTGATCCGCGCCGTGATGACGATGTACGTCAGCGGGTTCGACATCATCGGCTTGGAGAGCGCCCGGATCACGACCGACCAGCGCCGGACGATCAGGGAGGCGACCCAGAGCCTCGTCGGCCTCGAAGTCTTGGAGGAGACGCGGGACAGGGTGGTGATCCGCGACCTGCTCGACTCCTCGGAACTCTCGATCAACAACGCGGTCACGCGGATGCGACTGATCGCGCTCTCGATGCTCGACGACGCCGTGCGGTCGCTGGTCGACCTCGATACGGATCTGGCTCGCGACGTCATTCAGCGTGACGACGACGTGGATCGCCTGTGGATGGTCGTCTCGCGCATCTTCCGTGCGACGCTCCGGAGTCCCCGTGCGGCCGAGGAACTGGGCGTCACCCGCGAGGTGTGTTTCGACTACCAATCCGCAGCCCGACAGCTCGAACGGATCGCCGACCACGCGACGAAGATCGCTCACCTCGCACTCGAGTTCGACGAGCAACTCCCCGAGGAGGTGACCGACGCATTGTTGGAACTACACGACGACGCGGCGTCGGTCACCGACTTGGCGATGGACGCGCTCTTTCTCGACGACAGCGAGGAGGCGACCAGACAGGCCAACCGGGCCCGCGAGTCGGTCCAAGATATCGACGCCCACGCCCGATCCATCGACGAACTCCTCCGGGAGCTCGACCCGGCGCGGGCGCAGTTGCTCGGACTGGTCGTCGACTCCCTGTCGCGCAGCGCGGACTACGGAGGTAACATCGCTGAAACGGGATTGCAGAAGGCCGCACCCACGCCTTAATCCAGCAGGACGGCGTTGACTTGGCCGGTCTGGCCGGGCCGGGAGGTGACGCGCGCTCGGCCGGCACTCGTCTCGATGATCGCGCCCTTCGTGACGATGTTTCGGCGGGCGTAGTTGGTGTTCGCGGGGTTCTCGGTGACGTTCTCGATTTCGGCCTCGACCGTCTCTCCGCCGTCGGCGACGTGGGCGACGTTCGTCGCGAGCGCCCGCGTCTTCGTCCCGTTGCCGCGGGCGTCGATGGTCTGGAACCGGGGGTCGCCGACCGTCGTCTCCGCCGGCTGGCGGCCGAGCTGGTAGCGCTTCTTGTTTCGGAACGGCCGGAGGCGGCCGCCCGTTCGCTTCCGTGTCGAGCGTCCCTGATCTTTCATACCGTCATCCAGTCCAAGCAGCTACTTGAATCGCTCGGAACACGCGGCACACCGGCCACGGTCATCGAGCGCAGCCGCGCCGATCGGGGGTTCCAGCCGTGGACGGCGGAGAATTACGAAAACACATAACGCCGGGGGTCGATGTTGGCTCCATGGACGGCAAGCGCGTGTTGGTCACCGGCGGTGCGGGATTCATCGGATCGAACGTCGCGAACGAACTGGCCGAGCGAAACGACGTCGTCGCCATCGACGACGGCTACCTCGGCACGCCGGAGAACCTCGACGACGCGGTCGAGTTCCACGAGCGGAGCGTCCTCGAGGACGACCTGCCCACGGACGTTGACGTCGTCATCCACCTCGCGGCGCTGTCGTCGTACGCCATGCACGAGGACGACCCCTGTCAGGGAGCACGGGTGAACGTCGAGGGGTTCGTCAACACCGTCGATCAGGCCCGTGCGGACGGATGCGGGACGGTGGTGTACGCGTCGACCTCCTCGATCTACGGCAGTCGCACCGAGCCCTCGCCCGAGGACATGCCCGTCACGACGAATACGGGCTACGAGGCGTCGAAACTCGCACGCGAGCGCTACGCCGAGTACTTCGGGAACCACTACGACATGAACATGGCCGGCCTCCGATTTTTCTCCGTGTATCAGGGCTACGGCGGCGCCGAGGAACACAAAGGCGAGTACGCCAACGTCATCGCCCAGTTCGCCGACGACATCGCCAACGGCCAGTCGCCAAAACTCTACGGCGACGGCACCCAGACCCGAGATTTCACCCACGTCGACGACATCGTCCGCGGTGTCGAACTGACCGCGGAGCACGAACTCACCGGCATCTACAACCTCGGCACCGGCGAGAGCTACAGTTTCAACACCGTCGTCGAGATGCTCAACGACGAACTCGGGACGGACGTCGATCCGGAGTACGTCACGAACCCCATCCCCGAGGACGTCTACGTCAGCGACACCTGCGCCGACCCGACCAAGATCGAAACTGCGGCGGGGTGGACCCCGCGGATCGACTTCGAGGAGGGGATTCGGCGAGTCTGCGCGCAGTACGAGTGACGGAGCCCTCGATTCCGACCCGAGATGGAGGTTCGCTCCCGGCTGAGACCGTATCCAAACGCTTAGTGGGTCGGTCGACGCCACGTTCACCATGAGCCTCGAGGTAGCCGTTGCGGTGCCCTTCCGTGACCGTGGCGGATCGCGACTCGGCGAGGGGGAGTTCGTCGTCGCCCTCTCGCTGGACCGCGACTGGTTTACACCCGACCAGGCCAAACGCCTCGTCGACGTGGCGGTCGGTCGTGGGCTCCTCGCACGCGACGATGACGACCTCGTGGCCGAGTTCGACCCCGCGACCGTCACCGTCCCCGACGGCTTCGTCCCCGACGAGTCCGTCCTCCACGAGCAGTCAACCTTCGAGCGTGTCCTCTCGGCACTGGTCGATGCCGGCGTCGAGAAACAGGCGGCGGTGGCCGCGATCAACGAGCGCCAGCGCGAGTCGGGGCTCACCATCGAAGCCGCGGCCATCCTCTACGCCCGCAAGCGGGATGTCGACGTCGACGCCGCCGCCGACCGCGTCTTGGCCGACCTCCGGAGCGACGGGGAGCGTTGAAACGGCTTCGCGCCGTACACCCCCTATGGTCGATACCGAACTCGCCGACGGCGTCCGGATCGCGCAGTTGCTGGCCTCGGATCTCGTCGGACACGACGGCGCGCTCGCTGGCGTGACGGTGACCGACGCCGACCCCGAGGTCGACCCGACGGTCGACGGTCGGCGGGCCTACGTCGTCCGCGACGACGGGGGCCCGCTGGCGACGGTCTTCGTCCACCCCGAGCGGATCCGGATCGAGTTCCGTGAGGGCCACGAGCCGGTCGCCGACGCCGCCGCCGCCGCGGGTCTGCGGGTCCGCCCGAAGGCGACCGATCCACCGCGGACGCTCGTGTTCGTTGAGTCCGGCGCGGGGGTCAAACGCGCGTTGCAGGTCGTCGAGGCTGCCACTTAACGCTCCGCGAGGATCGCCGGCAACCGATCGGCCAACTCCGAGCGGTCGACGTGTGCGACCGCATCGGGGTCGGGCGACGGACCACCGGGGTAACACACCTGCACCGCGTCGAGGCCCGCCGCAGTCGCACCCCGTACGTCGGCGTCGACGTCGTCCCCGACGTACACCGTCGCCTCCCGGTGGACGTCGAGTCGGTCGACGAGGGCGTCGAACGCCGTCCGATCGGGTTTGCCGGCCGACAGTTCGCCGGTGACGAGCGTCGCGTCGAAGGCGCCGGTCCAGCCCAGCGCCCGGAGTTTCGACCGCTGGGCGACGACCGGGCCGTTCGTCAGCAGACCGACTCGGTAGCGCTCGCGCAGGGTCGCGAGCAGGGCCTCGACGCCCGGAACGGGCGTCAGCGACGCGTTCACCCGCTCGCGGTACGCGCGTGCGAGGTCGGCGGCCTCGACCGCCTCGACGCCGTCGAGCAGTCGCTCGAAGACGGGTTCGCGACTCCGCGCGGTCAGGTTGTCTGCGTGGGCGGACAGGTACGCCTCCCGCGAGCGCGGCGGGGCGCCGACGGCCGCCAGTGCCTCCGAGAGGAGCGTCTCGCGGTCGACGCCCGTGACGGCGAGCGTGTCGTCGAGGTCGAACGCCACCGCGGCGGTGTCCATACCGACCGTACGCGTGCGAGCGGCATCAGGATGCCGTCTCCCGACGGCACGACCCACTCTATTTGTCCCTGCGGTCGGTGGGTAGCCTATGACACTCGATCCGGTCCACGTCGACGGGATCGCCGACATCGCCGGTGTCCTCGCACACCGGGTCGACTCCACCAACCACGACGACCTGGCGCGCACGGCGTTCGAGGAGTGGCTCGACCCCCTCCGCGTCGACGGGCGGACCGTCGTGGCCCCCCTCGGCGAGCGCCGTCTGCGGTCGGTGCCCGTCGACGACGTGGCGCTCGTCGACGCCCCTTACGCGACCGTCCACGGACTCGACTCGGGGACGATCAACCCGACGACGTTCAAGAACGGGCTGGTGTTGGACGTGGCCCACGCCGCGATGGCGGCCGAGCCGTCGGACCTCGACCTCCACCGCGCGCGGAGCCTCGTGACGACCGTCCACGCCAACGATCCGACGCTCTCGCTGGGCACCGACTGGGTGCGCCGCGACGAGGGGTACTTCCGGCGCAAGATCCTGCACGCGCCGCGGGTCAACCGCTACGCCGAGGGCGTCGTCCACGCCCTCTCGCTCTATCTCGCGGAGAGTGCCCACGCCCTCGAACACGCGGAGACCGTCGACGACTGTCTCCTCCTCGACGGCCCCCTCTACCCGAAGGAACTCCTCAACTGGCAGGACCGCGACGCCGAACTCGGGGCGCTCGCCACCGAGGCCAAACCCAGAGCCATCGTCGAGAACTACGTCCGCCTCGTCGAGCGACTCCTCGGTCGGGACGTCGCCGTCGCTGGCTTCGTCAAGAACCCCTCCGCGAAACTCATCACCCGGACGCTCCGCGAGAAGGGCGTCGACGCGCCGTGGGTCGACGACACCGCCTTCTTCACCCGCCTCCTCGACCCCGGCACAGGCACCGGCACCGGCACCGGCGACGACCGACCGACCGACCGACTCACGTTCACGAACTGGTTTTACTCCCGCGGCGGGTCGGATCGCACCCTCGCGGCCGACGGCGACGCCCTCGGCGTCGACAGAGCGCTGGACCCGGGCGACTACGAGGTCACGTTCTTCGTCGTCTACGACCCCCGCGAGGACCTCTGTTACCGGGTCGAGGCGCCCGCCGGCCTCACGCGCGACGCCGACGCCCGCGACCGACTCACCCGGCGGATCCTCCACGACGTGGCCGTCTCGCGGGGGCCACCCCCGGTCGTCGACCGGGCGGATTCGCTCGCGCGCATCGGCGTCGACGAGAAAGCGGCGCTCAGACGGACGTTCGAGGAGCGACTGGAGTCCGAATCCGTCCGCCGCTACGACGACGCTCGCTGGGACGAGGAGTACTAGTCGATCGGGTCTGCCTTCTCGACTTCGACCGTCACCGTCGATTCGGGGACGCCGACCCGCGCGAACTGGGTGCGGAGGTGTTCTTTCGCCGCCTCGACGGCCTGGTCCCGGGTGTCGAACCCGCGGGGCATCGGCGACTCGAAGGCGACCTGGATCTCCTCGCCGTCGATCCGGGTGGTCGACCCGCCGCTCTCGACCTCGTAGAACTCGTCGCAGACCCAGACGTAGGGGGCGTCCTCGTCGGGCGCCCCTTGGAACGAGGGCGCGCGCTCGCCGCGTTCGTACACCGTCCCGGTGAGCGTGGCGCCGCCGCCCGTCCCGCGGATCAGTAGCATCGCCGTTTCGTAGGGGAGCGAGACGTAAAAGACGTCCCCGACCGCTCCGAGCGTGGGCTCACCCGCCGCTCGGGCCGTCCGGGCAGTCGACTTCGTAGGTGGTGGTCCCACCCGAGACGCGGACGTCGGATCCGGTGGCTTCGACGAGTTCGACGGTGAGGCGGTCGGCCCCGGAGACGTTGCCGGCCGGCGGCGTCAGGCGGAGCGTCGGCCCCTCTGCCGTCCCGTACGACCCCTCGAAGGTGAGGTCGGTCGGACTGTTCGGTTCGACCGTTCGGTCCACGGTGTCGGTTGCTATCCCGACCGACCCTCCCGTCGCAGTCACCCTGACGCTGACCTCGGTGATGGTGATGTCGTCGGCGAACCGGTTCCGAACGAACGCCTCGTTGGCCCCGTTCGACCCCGTCCCACACTGCAGGTCGTCGGCGAACGCGACGTAGGCATCGCCGGTCGGTTCCGCGACGCCGACGAACGCGCCGTGGTCGCTCACCACCGCGTCGTAGCCTCCGACACCGAAGACCAACCCCACGACCACCAGCGCCCCGACGACGACGGCGAGACGGCGGCGGGACCCGGTCATCGCTCCGCTTCCGGTGGCGGTCCCTCGCCCCCGAGGCGCATGCCCTGCGTGCAGTACGTGTGGACGAGTGCGAGGACGCCGAGTGCGGTGACCGTGAAGACGCCACACATGACGTCCGTCATCCCCGCGAGCACCGGCACCCCGAGTCCGTGACCGAGCGTCACCAGTCCGGCCGTCCCGCCGACGCCGAGGTAGTAGAGGCTCCACGGGGCGTCGTACCGGTCGACGACTTCCAGATACACGTCGATGTCGTCTGCCGCGTCCGTGAGCGTCACCTCCCCGGCGCGACGGTCGAAGACGACCAGATCCAAGTCCTCCATCTTCGGGAGGTGGAACTGCTGGAGTGACGTGTACACGTTCTTCCGTGCGTCCGCCCCGACGGCCGCGACGTCGATACCGTTCTCCCACGCCGCGACGTGTTCGGCGAGCGTCCCCAGTCCGACACGCGAGTCGGTCCGCCTCAGGTAGTGGATGACGAACCGGCGTCTCCGGTTCCGCAGTACTTCGTAGACGTCGTCCCGTGGTAGGCTCACCCTTAGTTCCCTCCTCTAGCCGGGTTACGATACTCGGCTTCGCATACAAGTAACTATCGCTGACAGGTTCGACGACCGAGTCGATCCAGCCAACGGTAAGCGGGTCTTACCGACCGTTCGACCGGTGGTGTCCCGATTCACACACTCTTTTCTCGACTTCAACAACCGCACTACAAGGGAGATAGAGCCGGTAGCGGCCACTAGTGGATCACGACGCATGCAACGGAGAAAACTGATCGCAGCCGTCGGATCGCTGGCCGCCGGGAGCGCGGCGACGGTGGGAACCGGCGCGTTCACCACCGTCCAAGCCGACCGGACCGTCGAGGTGGAAGTCGCCGGCGACGCCGACGCGTACCTCAGACTGGCCGCAACCGGGTCGCCCAACTCCGACGCGTACGTCAGCACGGACGACGGGCAGGTCTCGTTCGACTTCTCCAGCGACGGGGGTGGGGAAGGCAGCGGCTTCAATCTCGACTCGGTGACGGTCATCGACAGCCTCCTCCAGGTGGCGAACCAAGGGGCACAGTCGGTGTACTTCCACGCCGATCTGTCGGGACTCGACCTGTCCGACGACAACACGACACAGTCGGGCGGCGAAGGGCGGGCGTACGTCGCCCTCGAACCCGTGGCCCTCGACGCCGACGGGACCCGAACCGGGACGGTGACCGACGGCGAGACGCCCGTCACGAACGTCGCCGTCGGGGGCGGCGGCGGCGACATCGAGGGCACCTTCTCGGGCGTGACGCCCGGCGACCCGGAGACGGTCGAACTGGACAAGGGGGAAGCGATCGAACTCGACATGATCGTCGACACGCGGGAGTTCTCCCCCCCGTCGTCGGCGTCGTTCCCCCGGACGACCAGCGGAGACGTGACGTTCATCGCGGACCAAACGGAGGAACTCTGACATGAACCGACGACAACTCCTCGCACTGATCGGATCGCTGAGCGCCGGCGTTGCGGTCGTCAACGGGACGGGCGCGTTCACGAGCGTCGAGGCCGACCGGGACGTTTCGGTCGAGGTGGCCAGCGACGCCAACGCCTATCTTTCGCTGTCGGCCACCGGCCCCAACGAACCGTACACGACGGTCGAGGACGGCCAGTTGGGTATCGACCTGACCGCCGACAACACGTCGGGCATCTCCGGCGGGCAGGGCGTCAACGCCGAAGCGATCACCGTATTCGAGGACCTCTTCGAGATCCGAAACCAGGGCACACAGGAGGCCGCGGTGTCGGCGACGCCCCTGACGTTCGTCGACAGCGAGTCCGAGGACACGCTCCTGGTTCTGGTGGTTCCCGAGAGTGACTTCCCGGAGACGACGCTCTCACCCGGAAGCGCCGAGACGTACAGCCTGATCGTGGGCGCGTACTCGTCCGACGACACCGACACCGACGGCAGTACCGACGACACGATCACCGTCATGGCCGAAGCGACGTCATGAGGTGGCAGGAGCGAACGGCGGCGACGCTGGAGCGGACGGGGAGTAGCCTCACGTTCGAGGACTTCGCGACCGAGGCGGGGATCGACCCCTCGGTCGCACCCGACGAGGTCCGAAACCGGATCAACGACCAACTGAACGGGCTGTACGAGGGAGCGCCGACCGGCGGGGTCCCGGGCGATCCCCTCCGGCCGTTGCCCATGGCGCTCTCGCTCGACGAGCGGTCGAAGTGGGTCGCCGGCGAGGCCGTCGACGGCGGCGAGACGTTCGCCGGCACGTGGGACGTCGAGACCGGGTTCGGGTTCCCGTTCTTCGAGGCCTCCGACGGGGGGTCGTCCGGCCCCAGTCCGGGACTCGAGGAGTCGACCACCCGCGGGCCGCTCTTGGAGCCCCGGACCTGCTGGGCCACGCGTCGGGGGTCGGGCAAACAGGGCCTGTACTTCGGCGGCCGATCCGGGTTCCGCGCCGTGCCCGAAGCGGAGTATCCGATCGACGGCGCCCCGCCGGGCATCTCGTCGTTTTACCCCCTCCGGGAGTACACCGTCTCCGAGATCGACGAGATCGGCTACTTCCTCCGCGAGCCCTCGCCGTTGAACGGCGTCGACGTCTACCTGAGCATCTACACGGCGCCGGAGGACGACGGCGACGACACGGCGTGGTACGACAGCCGACTCCAGGCCCTGCCGGCGGAGGCAAACGGGGGGGACCCGTCGTTCACTCCCGGGCGATTCAACGCCTTCGCTACCTCCGCCGAGGAGCCGAACGTGTTGAACTTCTTCGACAGCGGCCGGGCGGAGACGGGCGATATCCCCAAGCCGAGCCCGGAGGACCAGGTTACCCTCGACGCCCTCGGCGATGGCCCGGTCGATTGGGCGACGACACCCGAGGGGGAGACCCGCGATTACAGCGACGAGACGGTGCTCGGCCTGTCGATCCAGACGGGGAGCGACTCCTCGTCGAGCCTCGAAGCGTACGTCGACGGGGTCGGCGTCGTCCTCGAAACGAACGAGACGCTCGTGTTGAACTTGGGCGTCGGCGTCGACGAGATCACGGAGTGATACCGATGCACACCGATCAGCGGCCCCCACGCGACGGACGGGCGGTGATCGAGTCGTGAGTCGGGCCGTCCCGCCCCGTGTCGTCGGCGTGGCGCTCTCGCTGGTCGTGGTGTCGCTCGCCGTCGGCACCGGGGCGTCGATGGTTTCCGGTCCGGCCGACGCCGTCTCCGACGACGTCTCCCTCTCGCCCGCTTCGGGGCCGAACGGCGAGTACGCCCGCCTCGACGACGGCGAACTCGTCGTGGACCTCACCGGGGCGAACCCGAACCTCGGCACCGGCGACGGCCTCAACGCCGACGGCGTCACGACGTTCGACGACGTGTTCGTGATTCACTACGGCGGCGAACGCTTCGCGCGGGTCTGGCTCACCCACGACTCCGGGTCCGTCACCCTCCGGGCAGACGGTCGGCCGATCCAGTCCGAAGCGAACGCCGTCGTCCTCGACGCGAACGAGTCGGTGGCCGTCGGCCTGACGCTCGATACCGCCGACGCCGACGCCGACACCGACGGCGTGTTGGAGGACATCACCGTTCACGCGAGCGTGGCCGACCCGGAGGACGTCGACGACACGACGGCGGGCACCGAATCCTCGACGGAGGAGCGGGTGCCGAACTCCGATCCGGACTCGGACGACGACCGGTCGATCCGGTCGTTCTCGCCCGACGACCGGACCCGGACGTTCACGGTGACGAACGCCCCGGCCGGGGCACCGGTCACGCTCGACACCGATCGGCTCGTCGTCGACGGCGCCGAGACGCGGACGCTCACGCTCGATGCGCTGACCGTGACGAGCGACGCCGGGGCGATGTCGGTCGACGTGGAAACGGTCGATCCGGAGTCGGTCGACGCCGGCCCCGGCGTCACCCCCCTGGGCGCACTCGACGTCGAGGACAGCGGGACGGTGACGAGCGCGACGTTCCGGTTCAGCGCCTCGTCGGCGTATCTCGACGAACGGGGGATGGATCCCGGCCGCCTCGTCGTCCGCCGCAACGACGGCACCGGCTGGGAATCGATCGACCCCGACTCCCTCGGGATGCGCAACGGCCGGGCGGTCTTCGAGGCCGACTCCCCCGGCTTCTCGACGTTCGTCGTCGGCATCGGCACGCCGGCGTTCCGCGTCACCGACGCGAGTCTGACGCGGACGACGGCCGCCCCCGGCGAGTCGGTTCCGGTGGCGGTGTCGGTGACCAACGAGGGACAGGCCGCCGGCGAGTGGACGGTGCCGCTGACCGTCGACGGGGACCGCGTGGCGAACCGTACCGTCGCGTTAGCGCCCGGCGAGTCGACGACGGTCCGGTTCGACGTCGCCGCCGACTCGCCCGGGGAGTACGTTATCGGCGCGGACGGGAGCGACGCGGGGACGCTCGTCGTCGAGGCAGCGCCGTCGACGGCCACCGACGCCCCGCCCGCGACGCCGGAGCCCACGGCGCCCGCGGTCGATTCGGACGAGTCGACCGACGGGACCGACGACACGGCCGCGCCGGCGGCGGTCGGGACGCCAACGCCGGTCGCCGAACCCGGCGCCCTCCAAGTGCCGACGACGGTCGGCCTGGTCGGTCTCCTGATCGTACTGATCGCGACGTTGCTGGCGGTCCGTCGCTACGGCGGGTGACCGCGGCCGCGGTGCCGGGGTGGTTTTTTGTCCGTCGGGCGCGTCGTCCCGACGACTCGAATGCCGGTACGGCGCACGCTCGCGGTCGGGGGGGAGCTACTGGTCGTCGTCGCCGTCGTCTCGCTCCTCGCGGGACAGGTGCTCGGCTACCCGGTGTTGCTCGGCTTCGTCGAAACCGGGAGCATGGAGCCGACGCTCGAGGCGGGCGACGGGTTCGTCGCGGTTCCGACCGCTCTCGACGACGACATCGAGGAGGGGGACGTGATCGTGTTCCGTGCCGAGCGGATCCAAGGCGGCGGACTCACCACCCACCGCGTCGTCGGCGAGACGGAGCGTGGCTACATCACCCGGGGTGACGCAAACCCCTTCACCGATCAGGACGGCGACGAACCCCCTGTCAGGGAGCCACGGATCGTCGCCAAGGCGTGGCAGGTCGGCGGCTCCGTCGTCGTCATCCCCCACCTCGGGACCGCCGTTGTGGGCGTCCAAACCGCCGTCGCGGACACCCAGCGCGTCCTCGCCGCCCTGACGGGGACGCGGTCCGTCTTCGGGGCACAGGGACTGACGTACCTGTTGCTCGCCCTCTCTACGGCGCTGTACGTCGTCGACCTGTTCGCGAGCGATGGCGACGGCCGCGACCGGTCGCGGTCACGCGACAGGACCACCGGCGTGTCGACCCGCCTCGTCGTCGCGGCGCTCGCCGGCCTGATCGTCGTCACGGCGACGGCGGCGATGGTCGTCCCCGCGGGGACACAGGAGTTCGGCGTCGTGAGCGCCGAGTTCGACTCGGACAGCCCGACGGTGATCCGACAGGGTGAGTCCGACTCCCTCACGTACCGCGTCCCCAACGCGGGCGTGGTCCCCGTCGTGGTCTATCTGACGCCCGAAAGCGAGGGGGTCGCGGTCGACCCGGAGCGACTCCGGGTCGGCGGGCGGGCGAGTGCGGACGCGACGCTCACGCTGTCGGCGCCGCCCGAGACGGGCTTCTACCGGCGGTATGTGACCGAGTACCGGTATCTCGCCGTGTTGCCGACGCCGCTGATCGACGCCTGTTACCGGATCCACCCGTGGCTCCCGATAATCGTCATCGACGCCGCGATGGGGGTGCCGTTCTACCTGTTCGGATTGTGGGTCGTCGGCACCGGCCGCATCCGCTCTCGGTCGCGTTCCCGCTCCCGATCACGGTCGCTGCCGGGCGTCGCAACCGTGCGCCGACTGTTCGACAGGGACGGGTGATCACGCCCTCAACATTCTTGTAGGGGTCCCGGAAACAGGGAGGTACATGTCACGGTCGTGGGGGGTGCGCGGTCGACTACTGCTGGAGGAGTGGTTCGCCGTCGTGGTGGTCGTCGCGGTGGTGGTCGTAGCCGTCGGCGGGGTCGCTACCTACACCGCGTACGTATCGCCGGGGACGACGACAGAACAACGGCAGGTGTCGTCGTGGGCGGCAAACGGCACGTACGAACTGTCGGCGACGGTGAGCGAACCGAACCCCCTGTACCCGGTCGGGACCGAACTCGCCGACCGGCCGGCGTACTTCCTGTCGATCAGCCCGTCCGCGGAAGGGCGGTTCGCCTTCGGCTACGAGGCCAGCGACGGCGGATCGGTCGACGTGACGATCCAACAGGTCCTCGTCCTCAGGGCCGTCGAGAGCGAGTCGGCCGGCGGCCCGGTCGAGTACTGGCGGGTCACGGAGCCACTCGGCGCGGAGAGTGAAACCGGGGTCGCACCCGGCGAAACGGTCGACATCGCGTTCGAGCGAAACGTCAGCGCGACCTACGAGCGAATGGCCGCGATTTCGGAGCGCCTCGGCGGGACGCCCGGCACGACGGAGATGCTCGTCGTCTCGTCCGTGGCGTTCGAGGGCCGCGTCAACGGCAACGACGTCGACCGGACGGCCACCTACCGACTTCCGATCGAAGTCGACGGGACGACGTATCGACCCGGCGCAGTCGACGGCGACTCCCTCTCCGACTCGACGACCGAGACGATCACCCGCCAGCGAACCTACGGTCCCCTCTACCGCGTCGGCGGCCCGGTCGCACTGTTGGTCGGACTGCTCGGCACGGCCGGACTCGCCTACGGCCGGTACGACGACCGCTTGGCCGTCTCCGAGGCCGAACGCACGACCCTCGAGTTCGAGTCGACCCGCGAGGAGTTCGACGACTGGATCACGGTCGCCCGCCTACCGGACGCCGTCCTCGACCGCCCCCGGGTCGAGGTCGACTCGCTCGACGGCTTGGTCGACACCGCCATCGACGTCGACGCCCGCGTGTTCGAAGCGCCGGACGGCGACGCCTTCTACGTCGCCGACGACGGACTCCTGTACGTCTACGAACCGCCGACCGCGGGGCTGAACGGAACAGTTGGTGATACCGAGGGTGCCGGCGACGACGCGGCGGACACGGACGACGGACCCGCCGACGCCTGACGGTCGGGCGAAAGGGGTTTGACCCTCAGTTCCGTGGTAGTGGACATGTCCGACCTCGGCGATTTCACGGAGGTGTCGGCCGACGACTCGGCGGCCGACGACGCTGACGGGTCGGCGGCCGACGGCGGCGATCCCGACCGCTCGACCGCCGACGACTTCGACGCCTACGACGTCTCGCCCGCGGGGAGCGACCGTGGCCTCGGTTCCATCTCCGTCTCTCAGGGCCTCCGCGTCGCCGAGGACGGCGACGACACGGCGCTCAAGGCCTTCGTCACCAGCGACAACCGGGAGTCGGTCCGCCTCGGGAAGTACGTGATCGTCCCCTACCCCGACGACGAGACGCTGTTCTGCCGGATCACCGCCCTCGAGTACGCCCAGGAGTTCGAGGCCGACGACGCGACCGAGATTCACGCCCGGCGGGCGATGCGCCGGGACGACTTCGCGGAACGGGACTACAAGTTCGTCGCGACGCTCGACCCGGTGGCCGTCCTCTTTTCGGAGGGCGAGGACCTGAAGCGGCGGATGACCGACCGCGTCCCGAAACCGGGATCGATCGTCAGCGAGGCGACGGACGCGAGTCAGATCAAGACGGGACTCGCGATTCCGTCCGAGGGGGTCTTTCTCGGCCACCTCTCGGTCGGCGGCGAGACGGTGCGGACGGCGGCGACGCCGCCGACCATCGACTACCGACTGAAGGACGATTACGCCGACGGCGACCCACTCGTCTTCCGGCACACCCTCGTCGCGGGCGGGACGGGGTCGGGAAAGACTCACGCCTCGAAGAACGTCCTCCGGCAGTACTTGGACTCGTCGTACGCGATGGACGACGGTCGGGAGGTGGCGACGGCCGTCGTCCAGTTCGACCCGCAGGACGAGTACGCCCAGATGCACGACGACAACCCCGAGATGGACGACGCGACCCGCCGCCGCCTCGACCGACAGGGGATCGCTCACGGCGGCCACGACGACACCGTCGCCCTCGTTCCCGACGTCGACGGCGCGTCCTACGGCGGCGGCGGGCACCGCGCCGAACAGGTGCCGTTCACGATTCCCTTCCGGATGGTGAAGCGCCGACCGTGGCTCGTCGCGGGCGCACGACTCAACGACAACCAGTACCAGGCGCTCGACTACCTCCTCTCCCGCTTCTTCGACGACTACGGCCCCGAGGCCACCTACGATCAGTTCACGACCTACCTCGACGACCCGGCGCTCCGCGAGGAACTCGACGAGTCGGGGCGGGTCCACGAGGCGACGTTCGACGCCGTGCGCCGGCGGGCCCTCGGGAGCGCCTTCGCCCGGGTGTTCGACCGCGACGCCCGGCCGGTGACCGACCTGATCCACGAACTCGTCCGCCCCGGTGGGCTGACGGTCGTTCCCACGTACCACGTCAACGATACTCGCGCGACCGAACTCGTGGTGCTCGCCGTCGCAAGCCTCCTCGTCGACGAGAAACTCTCGAACGACCCCGACCACGACCGGATCAAGGAGACGCCGCTCGTGGTGGGGATGGACGAGGCACACAACTTCCTGACCGACGCCGAGAGCGTCCAGGCCCGGAAGGTGATCGGGAAGTTCACCGAGGCGGCCAAACAGGGCCGCAAGGAGCGACTCGGCCTCTTCCTCATCACGCAGGACCCACAGGACATCGCCGACTCGGTGTTCAAGCAGGTGAACACGAAACTGGTGCTCAATCTGGGCGACGAGGACGCCATCAGCAGCGTCAACATCCCGCCGACCCTGGAGGACAAGGTGCCGTACATGGAGAAAGGGCAGATGGTGGTGTACTCGCCCGACAACTCCGAACCCGTCGAGTTGACGGGGCTGTCGACCTGCGTGACCCGACACGGGGAGTGAGGCCGGCGGTCGAACCGCTACGGTTTTGCCCGTACCGGCGTAGCCGAACGTATGACACTGGAACCGGAGCGCCGGGCCTTCCTCGACCGACTGCTGGAGACGCCGAGTCCCTCGGGGTTCGAGACCCGCGGTCAGCGCGTCTGGATCGACTACGTCGACTCCTTCGCCGACGAGGTGTGGACGGACGACTACGGCAACGCGGTGGCCGCCTACGAGGGCGGCGGGACGGAACTCGCCCTCACCGGCCACGCCGACGAGGTCGGGTTCATCGTCCGCCGGATCGACGACGACGGCTTCGTCCGCATCGGCGCCATCGGCGGCGCGGATCGGACGGTCTCGAAGGGACAGCACGTGACGATCCACGCCGACGACCCGGTGTCGGGCGTCGTCGGCCAGACCGCGATCCACCTGCGTGACTCCGGCGAGGAGAGCTACGACGACATCGGCGAGCAGTACGTCGACGTCGGCGCGACCGACCGCGAAGAGGCCGCGTCGTTGGTGTCGGTCGGCGACCCCGTGACGTTCTCGACGACGGTCGAGGACCTCCACGGGTCACGGGTGGCGGCCCGCGGGATGGACAACCGGATCGGCGTCTGGGCCGCCGCCGAGGGGTTGCGCCGGGCGGTCGAGACCGGCGTCGACGCCACCGTCTACGCCGTCAGCACCATCCAAGAGGAGGTCGGCCTGCAGGGCGCGCGGATGGTGGGCTTCGACCTCGCGCCGGATGCCGCCGTCGCTGTCGACGTGACCCACGCGACCGACTCGCCGGGGATCCCCGGCAAGCGACAGGGGCCGGTCGAACTCGGCGGCGGGCCGGTCGTCTCGCGGGGGAGCGCCAACCACCCAAAACTCGTCGAGATGGCGCGGGCCGCCGCCGAGGACGCCGAGGTCGACGTGCAGTTGCAGGCCTCGGGGAGTCGCACCGGCACGGACGCCGACGCCTTCTATACGTCGGGTGGCGGCATCCCGGCGCTGAACCTCGGCCTCCCGAACCGCTACATGCACACGCCGGTGGAGGTCATCGACGAGACGGACCTCCGGGACCTTGCGGCGTTGCTCGGCCGGTTGGCGGACCGAGCGGGTGGCGTCGACTCCTTCGCAGTCGACGTATGACCGCCCCGTGTGCCCCGGACACACCCGTGAACCGAAAGAAAACCGTTAAAAGTCGTCCCCGGGTTTGATGCGGTATGGCTGGAACCATCGAAGTACTCGTCCCCGGCGGCGAGGCGACCCCCGGGCCGCCGCTCGGTCCGGAACTCGGCCCGACGCCGGTCGACGTGCAGGCCGTCGTGGCGGAGATCAACGACGAGACCGACGCGTTCGACGGCATGGAAGTCCCCGTCACCGTCGAGTACGACGACGACGGCTCCTTCACGATCGAAGTCGGCGTCCCGCCGACGGCCGAACTCATCAAGGACGAGGCCGGGTTCGAGACGGGCAGCGGCGAACCCCAAGAGACGTTCGTCGCGGACCTCACCGTCGAACAGGTGAAGAAGATCGCCGAGCAAAAGCAGTCCGACCTGCTCGCGTACGACCTGAAAAACGCCGCGAAGGAAGTCGTCGGCACCTGCGTCTCGCTTGGCGTCACCATCGAGGGCAACGACCCCCGGCAGTTCAAAGAGCGGATCGACGACGGCGAGTACGACGACCAGTTCGCCGACGAAGCGGCGGCGTAGGCCCGGACTCCCGGACCGCGGGTTTCTTTTCACCCTCCGCGTTAGTGAGACGGTATGGCCGACTCACTCGTCGTTCCCGAGGACACCATCCGAGCGACCGTCGGGGACAAGACGTTCCCACGCATGGGGATCATCGAACAGCGGTGGGAGACCGATCCGATCCCGGTCGACGACGTCGAACGCCGGGCCGCCGAGGCGACGGCCGACCTCGACCTCTCCGTGGCACCCGAGGGCGGCGAAGTCGCCATCGGGGCCGGCAGTCGCGGCATCGCCAACCTCGACGCCATCGTCCGCGGCGTCGTCGCCGGCGTCCGCGACCAGGGGTACGACCCCTTCGTCTTCCCGGCGATGGGGAGTCACGGCGGCGCGACCGCCGAGGGACAGCGCGAGAAACTGAACACGCTCGGCGTCACCGAGGAGAGCATCGGCTGTGAGATCCGCTCGACGATGGCGGTGGAGACGGTGGGCGAGACGCCCGACCGCGGCGTGCCGGTGTACGCCGACGCCAATGCGGTGGCGGCCGACGCCATCGTGATGGTCAACCGGATCAAACCACACACGGACTTCGGCGGCGAGGTCGAGAGCGGCCTCTCGAAGATGCTCGTCATCGGGATGGGGAAACAGAAGGGAGCGAAGATGGCTCACGACTGGGCGGTCGACTGGAGCCTGCGGAACATGCTCCCCGAGATCACGGAGCAGTTGCTCGAAGCACTCCCGGTCGCCGGCGGGGTCGCCATCGTCGAGGACGAACACGACGACACGACACTCCTGGAAGGCGTCCCCGCCTCGGACTTCCTCGACCGCGAACGGGAACTCCTGGAGACCGCCCACGACCGGATGCCGAAACTCCCCTTCGACGACCTGGACGTCCTGGTCGTCGACCGCATCGGCAAGGACGTGAGCGGGCAGGGGATGGACACGAACGTCACCGGGCGGCGACACTTCACGATCAACGAACCCGAACCTGAGTCGCCGACGATCAAGCGGATCTACCTCCGCGGGTTCACCGAGCGCACCCACGGCAACGCAATGGGGATGGGACAGGCCGACTTCGCCCACGCGGACGTCGCCGAGGGGTTGAAGCCGTCGAAGACGCTCATCAACGCGATCACCGCGAGCACCGTCCGCGGCGTCCGCCTGCCACCCGTCGTCGAGAACGACCGCGCGGGACTGCTCGGCGTCCTCGGGACCATCGGGCCGGTCGACGGTCCCGACGCCCGCGTCCTGCGGGTGACCGACACGATGCGACTGGAGCGGTGTTACGCCTCGGAACCGCTTATCGAGGCCGCGCGGGAGCGCGACGACCTGCGCGTGGCCGCCGAGGCCGAGGAGTTGGCGTTCGACGACGGAGAGTTCGCCGCGCCGTCGCCCGACCGCTAGAACGCGCGGTCGTACTGGACCGGCACCTCGACGCCGTCGGCGTCGAGGCGGTCGAGGGCCTGTGCGGCGTGGAGCGCGAAGTACGGGTCCCGGAGGTGTTCCCGGCCGACGATGGCGAGGTCGCCCCGGCCGTTGCGGACTAGGGCGTCGGCCTGTTCGGCCGTCGTGATGCCGCCGACGACCCCGACGGCGACGTCTTCTTCGGTCTCCTGGCGCACCCGTCGCGCGTAGCGTTCCTGATACCCCGGTCCGGTCGAGGGGATCCGCTGGTCGGGGTGGATGCCGCCGGCGCTCACGTCGATCAGGTCGACGCCGAGGGGCGCGAGGTCGTCGGCCAGACGGACGGAGTCGGCGACGGTCCAGGACTCCCGATCCGGGAGCCAGTCGGTCGCCGAGATTCGAACGAACAGGGGGTCGTCGTCCGGCCACACCTCGCGGACTGCGCTCGCTATCTCGCGGAGGATCCGGGTTCGGTCCCCGAAGCTCCCGCCGTAGTCGTCGTCGCGGTCGTTGGTGACCGGCGAGAGGAACTCGTGGAGGAGGTAGCCGTGGGCGGCGTGAATCTCGGCGACCCGGAAGCCGGCGTCGCGGGCGCGTTCGGCGGCGACCCGGAAGGAGTCGATCACGTCGTCGATGTCGTCGGTCGTCATCGCCCGCGTGGCCACCGCGTCGTCGTCGTAGGGCCACGGGCGGTCGCTCGGGGCGACCGTCTCCCACCCGTCCTCGCCCGTGAGGGGGTCGCCACCCGCCCACGGTCGCGTCTTCGACGCCTTCCGCCCGGCGTGGGCGAGTTGGATCCCCGGGATGCTCCCCCGGTCGCTGATCGACGACGTGATATCGGCGAGTGCGTCCGCGTGGTCGTCGCTCCAGATACCGAGGTCGTGGGGTGTGATCCGGCCGCGGGCCTCGACGGCCGTCGCTTCCGTCATGACGAGTCCAGCCCCGCCGACGGCACGGCTGACGAGGTGGGTGTCGTGCCAGTCGGTCGGCAGGCCGTCCCGGCCCTCACAGGAGTACTGACACATCGGCGATACCATCACCCGGTTCGGGATCTCGGTGCCACGCAGTACGAGCGGCGTGAACAGGTCGGCTGACACGCGAGGGCGTTCGCCGTCCCCGTCGATACACCTGTCGAAACCGGCTGAGGGTTCGGGTTTCCGCGGTCAGTCGGTCCGGACACCGCGCGTGGCCGTCGCCTTGAACGAGGCGACGACCGGCGTCCCGCGGTGGAGGTTCAGTTTCTCGACGCTGGCCGCGGTGACCAGTGCCGACAGCGACACGTCGCCGCCGACGTCGACGGTGACCAGGGCGACCGACTCGCCGGCGTCGACGGCGAGGACCGTCCCTCGAACCCGATTCCGTGCGCTCGTTCGGTCGGGGTCGGGCGACTCCGAGGGCGACTGGAGCGTCACCGCGTCGGCCCGGAGGGTGAGGCGGACGGTTTCGCCACCCTCGGGGACCAGCGCACGGACCGTGCCGGCCGCCGTCTCGACGGTGGCGAGTTCGCCCTCGCGGTCCACGACCCGCCCGGGCAGGACCGTCTCTGCCGTCTCGGCGACGCCGCTGAACTCCGCGCGCAACCGGTCGTACCGCGAAAGGAGGCGGTCCGCACGCTCCGTCAGCCGACTGCCGCCGCCGCCCGACCCACCCCGGGTCCGCTCGACCAGTTCGCCGAAGGCGTCCTCGAGTTCGACGATCCGTTGCTGTGCCCGCGAGTAGGACCGACCGAGCGCCGTCGCCGCGGCGTTGATCGAGCCGTGGTCGTCGACGGCCCGGAGCAGTTCGACGTCGCGTTCGGCGAGCGTCACGTCGCCCTGCCCGAGACGGGCGTCGAACTCGGTCGAGAACTCCATACCGACGGTACCACACGGGCGTGCAAAGGCGTTGTCTTGCAGTCATCCGAGCATGTGGTGAGCGAGATGTAATGAGAAAGCGTTTCGATACCCGATCGAGCACGAACTACGAACCCGAGTACGGTTACTCGAACCGAAAGAAATTTTATCACCCCCTGCCTCGTTGTTTCTATGACGATACAACGACGCCGGTTCGTCGCGGCGCTCGGCGGTGGAATCGTCGCGGGACTCGCCGGGTGTTCCGGTGGCGGCGGCGGGGGGCAAAGCGAGAGCGTCGGCGTGCAAGGCGAGACGCTGACGCTGACGACGACGACCAGTACCTACGACACGGGGCTCCTCAATGATATCCACCCCGATTTCGAGGAGATGTACGGCGTCACCGTCGACGCGGTGGCCCAGGGGACCGGTGCAGCCCTGGAGTCGGCCCGGAACGGCGACTCCGACGTGGTGATGGTCCACGCCCGCGGCCTGGAAGACGAGTTCATGCGCAACGGCTACGGCGTCAACCGCCGAGACCTGATGTTCAACGACTTCGTCATCGTCGGCCCGGAGGACGACCCCGCCGGGATTCGAGGGATGGACTCGGCGACCGACGCGCTGAACGCCATCGCCGAGTCGGAGGCGACGTTCGTCTCCCGCGGCGACAACTCCGGCACCCACACCAAGGAACTCAATCTCTGGGAGGCGGCGGGCACCGACCCCGGCGGCGACTGGTACCAAGAGATCGGCGCCGGCATGGGCGAGGCGCTGAACATCGCCAACCAGCAGGGTGCGTACACCCTCTCGGACCGCGGAACCTTCATCTCCCAGCGCTCCGAGGTCGACCTCGTGATCCTGGTGCAGGGACCGATCGAGGGTGGGCCGGAGATCCTCTCGAACCCCTACGGGGTCATGGCGGTCAATCCCGGCGTCCACGACGACACCAACTACGACCTCGCGATGGCCTACATCGGGTGGATCACCAGCCCCGGCGCACAGGACGCCATCTCGAGCTACGAGATGAACGGCGAGCAGTTGTTCTTCCCCAGGGCGGTCTCGGAGGACCCGGACTTCCAGCAGTACGTTCCACAAGGTTGGAGTAGCGACTCCTCGGACGAGTAACCGTGCCGTTCGAACCGGTCGTCCACCTGGTGCCCGGGATCGTCGAGTTCCCCTTCCGCGAGGGGTACGTCCGGAGTATCATCTACGTCTCGCTGTACGTGAGCGTCACCGCGGTGGCCCTGAGTACGCTGTTCAGCCTCCCGGTGGCGATGCTGATGGGGTTTTCCGACTTCCCCGGCAAGCAGCTCGTAAAGTCGATAATCAACACGGGGATGGGCTTTCCGAGCGTGGTCGTCGGGCTGCTCGTTCTCTTCGGCGTCTCGAATCAAGGGCCGCTCGGCGACCTGAACCTCATCTTCACCAAGGAGGCGATGATCATGTCCCAGTTCGTGCTCGCGACGCCGCCGATCACGGCGATCAGCCTCGCAGCCATCAGAGGTGTCGACGACAACGTCCGCGACGCCGCCCACGTCCTCGGTGGGACGCGCGTCGACGTGGCACTGGTCGTGATCAAGGAAGCCAGGTACGGCATCGCGACGGCGATCCTCGCGGGCTTTGGCCGCGCCATCAGCGAGGTCGGATCGGTGCTGATCGTCGGCGGCAACATCACCAGTTCGAGTGGCATCTCGAAGACGCGGACGTTGACGACCGCGATCCAACTGGAGGCCCGACAGGGCCGGTACGACACCGCGATGGTGCTCGGTGCGGTGTTGCTCGCGCTCGTGTTGACGATCAACGCCGTCGTCGTCCGTCTCGGCGACGAGGGGGCGATGCGCTGATGGTCCGACTGTCGAACGTCACGCACGGCTTCGGCGACGAGACGGTCGTCAGGGACCTCTCGCTGTCCCTCGATCCCGGTGAGGTCGTCGCCATCATCGGCCCCTCGGGCGTCGGGAAGACGACCATCCTCCGGATCCTCGCTCTGTCTCTCCACCCCGACGGCGGGACGGTTTCCCTCGACGGCGACCCCGTCTGGTCGCTGAGCGAGGACGACCGACTCGCCCTCCGTCGGCGCATCGGCATGGTGTTCCAAGAGGCGAGCCTGTTCGACGCCACCGTCGAGCGGAACGTCGGGTACGGACTCCGGGTGCGTGAGTCTTGGCGCGACCGACTGTGGTCCGTCCTCGGGTCGAACGAGACGCCGGAGGCCGTCACCGACTCGCTCGACCTAGTGGGATTGGACGACAAACTCCACCAGGAAGCTCGGTCGCTGTCCGGCGGCGAGGCGCAGCGCGTCTCCTTCGCTCGGGCGCTCGCGTACGACCCCGACTACCTCCTGCTCGACGAACCGACCTCCGACCTCGACCCGCGGAACACGGACCTCATCGAGGACGCCATCTCGGAGGCCAGCGACCGCGGCATCGGCGTCGGCATCGCGACCCACGACATGCACCAGGCCGAACGGATCGCCGACCGAGTCGCCGTCGTCCTCGGCGAGGGCGTCGCCGAGTTCGGATCCGCCGAACGGGTGTTCGAGAACCCCACCGACGAGCGGACCGCGAAGTTCGTCTCCGGCGAACTGGTGTACTGATACCGTCGACCACGACTATCGACGCTTCGACGGGTTTAAGTCCGACATCCACCTCGTTCCGGTGAGACAGGCCCACGCCTGTTTCACTGACCCGTAGGAGCGAAAGCGTACTACGGAGGTGAAAGATGGCAGATACAATAGAGCAAGCAGTCTCTCGCGCACTCGACGAGGCGCCGCCGCGGAACTTCCGCGAGACGGTCGACCTCGCCGTGAATCTGCGCGACTTAGATCTCAACGACCCGTCGAATCGCGTCGACGAGAGCGTCGTCCTGCCGGCCGGAACCGGCCAGGAGACGCAGATCGTCGTCTTTGCAACCGGTGAGACAGCCCTGCGTGCCGAAGACGTCGCCGACGAGGTCCTCGACTCCGACGACCTCGAAGACCTCGGCGACGACGACGACGCGGCCAAGGATCTCGCCGACGAAACCGACTTCTTCGTCGCCGAGGCGGCGCTGATGCAGGACATCGGTCGCTACCTCGGGACCGTCCTCGGGCCGCGCGGCAAGATGCCGACGCCGCTCCAGCCCGACGACGACGTCGTCGAGACGATCGAACGGATGAAAAACACCGTTCAGCTCCGGAGTCGCGACCGCCGGACCTTCCACACGCGTGTCGGCGCACAGGACATGTCCGCCGAGGACATCGCCGACAACGTGGACGTGATCGTCCGCCGACTCGAGGCGGCCCTCGAGAAGGGTCCGCTCAACATCGACTCGATGTACGTCAAGACCACCATGGGACCGTCCGTGGAGGTGCCCGCATGAGCGAGAGCGAGTCGGTCCGTCGGACCGAGACCATCCCGCAGTGGAAGCGGGAGGAGGTCGACGAACTCGTCGACTTCATCGACTCCTACGCGAGCGTCGGCATCGTTGGCGTCGCCGGCATCCCGAGCCGACAGCTCCAGAACATGCGCCGCGAACTCCACGGCAGCGCCGCCGTGCGGATGAGCCGAAACACGCTCGTCCAGCGCGCGCTCGAGGAGGTCGGTGAGGGGCACGAACAGCTCTCGGAGTTCGTCTCCGCGCAGGTCGCGCTCATCGGCACCAACGACAACCCCTTCGGCCTCTACCAGCAACTGGAAGCGTCGAAGACGCCCGCCCCGATCAACGCGGGCGAAATCGCCCCCAACGACATCGTGATCCCCGAGGGCGATACGGGGGTCGACCCCGGCCCGTTCGTCGGCGAACTCCAGCAGGTGGGCGCCGAAGCCCGAATCATGGACGGGTCGATCCAGGTGACCGCCGACTCGACGGTGCTCGAAGCCGGCGAGGAGGTCAGCACCGAACTCGCGAACGTCCTGGTCGAACTCGGCATCGAGCCCAAGGAGGTCGGACTCGACCTCCGTTCGGTCTACTCCGAGGGCGTGTTGTTCGCACCGGAGGAGCTCGCCATCGACGTCGACGAGTACCGGGACGACATCGCGTCGGCCGCGGCCGCCGGACGCAACCTCTCGGTCAACGCCGAGTACCCGACGGCCCGCACCGCGGGCACGCTGCTCGCGAAGGCGGCCGGGCAGGCCAAGGCGCTCGGCGTCTTCGCCGCCATCGAGGACCCCGACGTCCTGCCGGACCTCGTGGCTAAGGCGGACGGCCAGGTTCGCTCCATCGCGGCACGGATCGACGACGACGAGGCGCTCCCCGAGGAACTGCGCGGCGTCGACGCGCCCGCGACGGGGGCAGAGGAATCGAGCGACGAAGACGAAACTGCAGACGAAGCCGACGGTGACGGCGACCCCGACGCAGACGCCGACACCGACGCGGACGACGACCCCGACGACGACGACGACGGTGGCGACGCCGGCGAGGGTCTCGGCGCGATGTTCGGCTAACTACGGAGACAAACAATGGAATACGTTTACGCAGCACTCATCCTGAACGAGACGGGCGAAGAGATCAACGAAGACAACGTGACCGCGGTCCTCGAAGCCGCCGGCGTCGACGTGGAGCAGTCCCGCGTCAAAGCGCTGGTCGCGGCGCTCGAGGACGTCGACATCGAGGAGGCCATCGACACGGCCGCCGCAGCGCCCGCCGCGGGCGGCGCGGCCGGCGGTGCCGCCGAGACGACCGACGACGACGACGACGACGACGAGGACGCCGGCGGCGACGAGGCCGCCGACGAGGAAGAGGAAGCCGCCGAGGAAGACGACGAGGACGAAGAGGCCAGCGGCGAGGGCCTCGGCGAACTCTTCGGCTGAGTCGGTCACACCGCGCCCACGCGACGATCCCGATTTTTTCCGCGACCGCATCGAACAGCCTCGCTGCCGGGGGTTCAAATACGAGCGGGCGGCCACCCGGTCTCGATGCCACCGGCCGTCGGCCCCACGACGCTTTGCTACGCCGTCGCCGGCGTCGGCCTCGGCACGTGCAGTGGTCTGACGCCCGGACTGCACGCCAACAACTTCGCGCTGTTGCTGGCGTCGGCCGTCCCCGCCCTCCCCGGTCCGTCGGTGGCGCTCGGTGCCGCGATGCTCGCCGCCGGCGTCGTCCACACCTTCCTCGACGTGGTGCCGGCGCTCACACTGGGCGTTCCGGACCCCGCGACGGCGGCCGTCACGCTGCCGGGCCACCGACTCGTCCTCGACGGCCGGGGCCGCGAGGCGCTCCGGCTCTCCGCGCTCGGGAGCGGCCTCGCCGCCCTCGCGGCGGTACCGGTCGCCGTCGTCCTGACCGGCGTTGTCGAGGCCGTCTATCCGACGCTCCGCCGACACGTCCCCGTCCTCTTGGTCGCGGTGGCTGTCGTCCTCGTCGCCACCGAACCGACGTGGCGACGGCGAGTCGTCGCCGTCGGGACGCTCCTCGTCGCGGCCGGGTTGGGGTGGTTGGTTCTCGACCTCGATCCGTCCGGCCCCGTCGCCGCCGGGGGTGTCCTCGCGCCGCTGTTCGCCGGGTTGTTCGGGGCGCCGGTGCTCGTCGAGGCACTCGATGGCGAGGGCGTCCCCCCACAGGCCGACCCAGCCGTGACGCTCGACCCGCGGACGGTGGTCGGGACGGCGGGCGCCGGCACGGGGGCGGGCGCGCTCGTCGGCTATCTCCCGGGAGTCTCCGCGGCCGTCGGGACGGTGCTCGTCCTGCCGGCGGTCCCCGGTCGGTCCGGCGCGCGGGGGTTCCTCGTCGCTTCCAGCGGGGCCAGCACCGCCAACACCGTGTTCGCCCTGTTCGCACTCGTCGCCCTCGGCACCCCCCGGACCGGCGTGATGGTGGCGATGGACCGGGCGGGCGTCCCGCACGCAACGGGCGTGTTGGTGGGGACGGCGTGTCTCGCTGCCGCGGTCGGGTTCGTCCTCGTCGTCTCCGTCGGCGACGCCTACCTCCGGACGGTCGGCCGTCTCGACTACACTCGGGTGTCGCTCGCGACGGGGGGCGTCCTCGTCGTCCTCGCGTACCTCTTCGCCGGCGGTGTCGGTCTCGCGGTGTTCGCGCTCGCGGCGGTCGTAGGGCTACTTCCGCCGGTCCTCGGCGTGCGGCGGGTCCACCTGATGGCCGTCCTCGGTCCCGCCGTCGTGTCGGCGTAGTCCCGACGTCGCCACGCCCGGTTCGTTCAGATCGTTCGACGCGCGTGGCTGAGTCCCACCCGCTCGCTTCGCTCGTGGCACTCCCGCGAAGTGGGACTCGGCCGTGGGCTGTTATTGTTAGCGATCCGATAGTAACGCGGTGGTCGGATATGACGGGCACGACACACGCGACGGCCCACCGGAAACGCAGGGCTGCACTCGAAGCGATTCCACCGATCGAGCGTTCGGAAACGGACGGCCGTCTCCGGATCACACACGGCTTCAGGGGGATCACGCCAGCGCAGGCGATCCGGTACCTGGAGTCGCTTGGCGGCGACCGAATCGACGACAGAACCGTCGACGGAACCGGCTGGCGGGCCACGCTCTCGACGCGGGCCGTCCCCGTCGGGCCGTCCTACAGGCTCACGGAGGTTCGCGTGACGTGGACTGGCGACCCCGACGCCGTCGAGTCGGTCGTCCCGGAGTTCAGACTGAAGGCGTTCCGGGCCCCGGCTGACCGGCACCGCCGGCCGTCGAGAGACCCGAAAGACAACGATTAAACCCTCCGAGTGGGTTCGTCACTGTATGAGCCAGACGGAAGGAAAGCAGGAGCGCCAGTGTGTCTCCTGTGGCATCAACATCTCCGGGATGAGCGCCGCCTCGTTCAAGTGCCCGGACTGTGGCCACCGAATCTACCGCTGTGCGAAATGCCGCAAGCAGAGCAATCTCTACGAGTGTCCCGACTGCGGGTTCCGGGGGCCGTAACGATGGGCAAGGTCGCTGCCAAGATGAAGGTCATGCCCAACAGTCCCGACGTCGACCTCGACGACCTGCAGGAGCGCCTGGAGGCCTCGCTCCCGGAGGGTGCGAAGATCAACGGGTTCGAACGCGACGAAGTCGCGTTCGGACTGGTCGCCCTCCTGCCGACGGTGATCGTCCCCGACGACGCGGGGGGCACCGAGGCCGTCGAGGAGTCGTTCAGCGGGGTCGACGGCGTCGAGAGCGTCGCCGTCGAGAACGTCGGCCGCATCTGAACGCCCGGCCCGTAACGCACCATTTATAACCACCACGACAGTATCCTCTCCCACGACAATGCCGAGTTCAAACGGGCCTATGCAGGGGACGCGCGGCAAACTCTCGAACGATCCGCGAGACCGCGGTGCGTCTCCGCCACAGCGAGCGATTCAGGAGTACGATGTCGGTCAGAAAGTCCACCTCACGCTCGACCCGAGCGTCACCGAGGGTCGGTTCCACCCCCGATTCAACGGGCACACCGGCACTGTCCTCGGGATGCAGGGCCGTGCCTTCAAAGTCGAGATCAACGACGGCGGCAAGGAGAAGACGATCATCGCGCGCCCGGCCCACCTCAAGGCCCAGCAGTAACGCGCGATGACCATCTTCAAAGAGCGGATCGACGAGGAGTTCGTCACCGTCTCGGAGGTCAAAGACCTCCTCGCCGAGGTCGAGGCGGACCGCGCCGCGGACCCCGACCGCGAGATGCGTTACGAACTCGCGCGGGCGATCGAACACGCCAACACGTTCGCCGTCCTCGACGCCGAGGAGTCCCGCGAGATGGTCGAGCAACTGCTCGAACTCGATCAGGTCGACGAGATCGCGGCGTTCAAGATCGTCGACCTCCTCCCGCAGGATCGCGACGAACTCCGCTCGGTGTTCGCCCACGGCCGCTACTCGCTCGACGGCGACGAACTCGACGAGATCCTGAACGTCGTCGCGAAGTACGCGTAGCGCCGCTACGTCTCGTCGGCGTCCGCGTCTCCGGCGTCGATGTCGAAAAACGCCTTCTCGAACGTGTTCGGATCCATCTGCCCGACCGTCTCCGAGGCCCGCGCGTCGAGTTCGTCCGCGCGCTCCCGTAGTGTCTGGTACTCGCTGCTCGACTCCAGTTCCCGCTTCGGCTTCTCGGCCTCCAGCGTCGTCAGTTTCTCGGCGACGCTGAAGCGCTCGCGAACCTGACTGTCGTACTCCGAGAGGGTGAGCAGTTCGTCGACCGTCGACCGGAGTTCGTCGTCGGTGACCGGTTTGGTCAGGTAGGCGTCGAACTCCATCTCGACGATGTCGAAGTCCGGATCGACCGCGGTTACCATCGCGACCCGCGCGCCGACCCCACAGCGTCTGATCTCGTCGAGAACGTCCCCGCCGGACAGCCCCGGCATCCGTCGATCGAGGAGGATCGCGTCGGCGTCCGTCGCCTTCTCCAGCGCTTCCTCCCCGCTGTAGGCCTTCTCGACGACGTAGTCGTCGGAGAAGGCGAGTGCGTAGACGTCGACGATGTCTTCCTCGTCGTCGACGAGGAGAACTGTCGGCTGCTCCGGTGGCATTGTGGGCTCATCCGTGGCGTGCTGTGTTAAACGGTGTGGCTCTCGCCGTCGTGCCCACCAGAAATGGAACCATTTATTCGGATCGGTGATAGCGTTCCCACATCACGCCAAGGCGACCGACACACCCGAACATGTCACAGGCTTTTCACTCCCGATACGAAGCGATCTGTGAGGCTTCGCCGGACACTATCCTCCTCGTCGACGACAACGGACGGATCACGTACGCCAACGAACGCGTAGCCGACATGTTCGGCTACGAGCCGGCCGAACTGCTCGGCGATCCGGTCGAAGTGCTCGTCCCGGCGTCGGTGCGGTCGATCCACGCGGCCGACCGGGAAGCGTACCTCGACGACCCGGAGACGCGACCGATGGGGGCCGCGATGGACCTCAAGGGCCGACGCAGGGATGGCTCGACGATGCCGGTCGACATCAGCCTGAGCCCGATCCGAACCGCCGGCAGTCTCGAAGTGATGGCGGTCGTCCGCGACGTCAGCGAGCGGGAAACGTACCAGAAGACCTACCGAACGATCCTCGAAGCAGTTCCGGACGCCGTCCTCATCACCGATGCGACGACGGGCAAAATCGTCGACGCCAACGACGAGGTGGCCACGCTCCTCGGCGACGATCCGGAGACGTTGGTGGGTGAACCTCACACGGTCGTCCACCCGGCGGCGGACGAAGCCCGGTACCGCGACCTCTATACACGACGCGTCCCCGAAGACGGCGCCATCTTCACGCAGTTCCCCGACGGGACGGATCTCTGTGTCGAACGAACCGACGGAGACCGCGTTCCGATAGAGATCAACGCCCGCGTGTTCGAACTGGAGAACCAGCGGTTGATCGTCAGCGTCCTCCGGGACGTGTCCTCCCGAAAGCGGCGCGAGCGGCGGCTCCGCGCGCTCCACGACACCACGCGTCGGCTCGTCGAGGCCGACGATCCGTCGGGGATCGCGACGCTGATCGCCGACACCGCGGATACGATTCTGGAGTACGCGAACACCGTCGTCCGGTTCGCGAGGGACGGTCGACTCCGGCCGGCGAGCAGCACCGCCGCGGCCCTGTCGACGATGGGAGTGCGTCCCTCGTACCCTATCGACGACACGACACCCGCGGGCCGGGCGTATCTGACCGGGGAACCGATCCGAATCGACGACGTCCGCGATATCGAGGACGGGCACAGCCGCGGCGACGCCCGCGCCGCGATGTATCTCCCGATGGGTGAGCACGGCGTCGTGAGCGTCGTCGACACCGCGGTCGGCGCGTTCGACCGGTCGGACATCGAACTCGCGGCGATTCTGGCGACCAACGCCGAAACCGCGCTGGACCGTCTCGCACACGAGCGCGAGCTCGAACGCCAAAACGAGCGACTCGACGAGTTCGCCGGCGTCGTGAGCCACGACCTGCGGAACCCACTCGACGCCGCTCGGGGATGGCTGGACGCGGTCGACCGTCCCGAGTCGAGCGAGAACCTCCGTCGCGTCGAGGACGCGCTCGACCGGATGGACGCGATCATCGAGGACACCTTGACGCTGGCGAAACAGGGGCGGGCCGTCGGCGAGTCCGACGTGGTCGACGTGGCGGCGGTCGCCAGGGAGAGTTGGGTCGTGGTCGCGACCGGCGAGGGACGTCTCGAGGTGGCCGACGAACTCCGGATTCGCGCCGACCGGGATCGACTCCAACACCTGTTGGAGAACCTGTTTCGGAACAGTGTGGAGCACGGCTCGACGGACGACGATTCCGGCGTCACCGTCACAATCGGCCCCGTCGAGGGCGGGTTCTACGTCTCCGACGACGGACCCGGTATCCCACCCGAGGAACGCGATGCGGTGTTCGAACCGGGGCGTACCTCTTCATCCGACGGAACCGGACTCGGACTCACCATCGTCGACGAAATCGCCGAGGCACACGGCTGGGAGGTCCGTGTCACCGACGGCGACGAGGGGGGCGCGCGCTTCGAGTTCACGAACGTCGAACGCAGTTAGTCCGGTCGCCGTCGGCGTCCCTACAACAGGAACGAGACGACGGCGAGGACGACGAAGATGATGACGAGCCACTTCGCAATCTCCATGCTGAGGCCGGCGATCCCCCGTGCGCCGAGGATCCCCGTAACGAGCGCGAGTATCAGAAAGAGAACCGCGAGTTCGATCAGGCCGCCGCCGAACTGCAACGGTATCGCCCGGATCGAGGCAGCACCGCTGGCTACGACGTGTTCGATTCCCATGTCTCCGTGTTGACCGCCGGGCGTTTCATCCCCTGGCGTATTCACGCGTGTCCGGATTTCTGATCAATCGGGTCAACAGACCCACACCGGTTCACCCGGTTAATCAGGACGGTGCCACCACCGTGAGAGTCGGGGTGACTATGCGCTCCCCGTCTAGGGACGAACGGAACGGGTGACTCGACCGACGATCCGGACACGCGGGCTGGATGGGTGCCCGACACATGGGCGCACTGGAGACGTCGACGCGAGACGCGGTGGCCGCAGCGATCACGCTCAGCGAGGAGGACGGACGGGTCACGGTGTTCGACGACGGCGCGTTCGAGGACGTCGGGGTGACCCCCCTCGGTGTGGAGTGACGGCGGTTCGGACGTTCCCAGAGAAGTAGCCGACGACGCGTACAGCACCGCCGACGTGGTCCCGCCGGTCGCAGTGGCGGGCCCCGTGAGGTCCCGGTCGTCGTGATCCACTACATCGTTTCACGTTACGCGATTGCTGGGCGGCTATCGACGTTCGAGTATACGGACCTCGGGTGAGCAGAGCGTACACGGGCGATACGAGTGGTTTTTAACCTGAGCTGTCCGAACCGTCGGTGGACAATGGTCTCCCCGACACGTCGTGCCCTCCTCCACGGAGCCGCGGGGCTCGCCGCCGGGTTCGCCGGGTGTAGCGGGCTACTCGACGGCTCGGCCGAGTCGACGCGTACAGCCCCACGAGGCGGGAGCAACGGCCGTCCTGAGTCCGGGTCAGTGACAGATCCGGAGACACTCTTGCTCCGCTTGGCTACCGATCGCCCGCCGATCTGGCTCGCGACGTCCAACAGCGAAGATAGCGGTCGTCCGGCCGCAAGCGAGCGTGACCGCTGGCGCGAGTTTATCGTCGTTGACGACACGGCTCGTGCTGACCGTCTCGATGTCGCCGATACTGTCGACCGTGATCAGGTCGAGTCGTTTCTCGCAGCGACGGACTTTGCGGGCGAGACAGTCTACGTCGAGATGGGGGCGGTCGAGGAATGTTTCCGACTCGATCTCTGTTACATCGGCTGGACGCCGACCGAAATATCGACGGATTACACCCGACAACTCCGCCCGTATACCGAGCGCTGTGAGGCCGACGAGTTGGTCGTCGAGGCTCGACTCGTCCGGATCCCCGACGCGATCGAGGCAGCCGACCTAAACAGCTACTCGTCCTCGATCGGGTCCGGAGTCTGCGACCGACGCCGAGGACACGCCGAGGGGGAGGGTGGATCTGAGCCTTCGCCCGCAAGCGAGAGTGATATTCGGACCGAGACGGCGACGATCGATTCCGGAGGTGGTCAGTGATGCACGAGGAGAGTGCGTCCACGCCGGATCGGGAGCGGACGACCCGTCGGGGACTGCTGGCACTGACCGGGACGACCGTCCTCGCCGGCTGTGGTGGACTCCCTGGACTGGATGGTGGGACGGACGCGACACTACGAGCCTACGACCTCCCGGATATCGACGCCGACGAGGATCCGGAACCGGTTATTCCCGAATCTGTCCCCGTCGATATCGCCCCAGAGCACTTCGACGCCGCCCGGAACAGGGTCACGACACTGCTCGCAGACCTCCCGATACCGCTGGGACCCGAGGATATTCCGAACGGCTACATCCGCACACAACTCGCCGACGCTGCGACCGACGCCACCACCGGAATCACCGATGCACGCGACGCCCGGACGGAACTGGTGGCACTCGAGTCACTCCGGCGGGCACGCACCGAGGCCCGGTACGCCGCCGCTGGATGGGCAGTCGCCGACCGTGGTCTCTCGGTTGAACCCATACAGCGAGCGTACAGGCAGACGGTCTCGGACGCCCAGTCGGTTCGGAACGCCCACGAGTACGTGGGCACCGATCTCACCCGGGCGGCGCTCGTCCACGCCCGTATCGAGGACACACTGGAGCGAGTGATCAACAGTAGAGTCCCCTCACAGGATGGAAACCGACTCCTGTACATTGCAGAGTGGGGTGAGGACGCCGAGTTAGCACAGGCACACCTCGACGACGTCCGCCATCTCGACGCGCAGTTCGCGACGTCGCTACCGGCCGACGCTGGCCCTGTCGAAGAGACACTCACGGCGGCCGCCGAGACGCTACTCGCGGACGTCCGGTCGCGCCGGCCGGAGTTACCACCGGAACCGACCGCCGAGGAGTGGGACATCCCCGAGCGGGTGATCGGAGACCTCCGCCGGGACGCCGACGACGGGATCGATCGCGTCGTGGACGCGACCGGGCCAGCCAGTGCCGTGATCGACGCGAATAGACGTCTCACACACTTCGAGGCACTGGATCGCCTGCAGGAGCGTATCGACGAGGGCGAACTCTCCCGACCACGGAGTGCCGAGGCGGTTCGAGAGATCCGGTCGGCTGCCTACGATGCGCTGCAAGCGGCGCTCGAAGAGAGTCCTGCGCCGGAGTTGACGCGAACGGCCGTCACGAGTGCTGCCTGGCGAGTTGCCAGTACCGACTGGGAACTCGCCCGATACGAGGGGGAAGTCTCCGTTTCGCGTCTCGATCCCCACATCGTTGACTACGCCGTCGCGACGGCTATCGGACGTGCGGCCCCGGATATCTCCAGACGGACCGTCGAGACACTAGCGCGTGCGTGATAGTGATACGCTCGAACTCACGAGAGGATCCGAAAGCGGTCGTACGCACGCAGATCGAGCGATTACGACGCTCTCGCCTCGGGTGGGTGACCGTACACGCTGCCCGTCGTTCGGGATGGGATCGGCCACTTTGCCGCCGAGCAGCGAGTCGTCGCCGTCACACCCGGTGGTGACGAGCAGTGGAGCGGCGTCTCGACAGCGAGGTCTCGGGTGCGCCGCCCCCCGATCAAGGTCGGGGACACCTCTACGTCCCGACGGGCGACGCTCCAGATCCGGTACCTGCGTCGGTAACGATCCTCTGCCTTACCGACAGTGAGGTCGTCGGGACAGTCCGCGACGGTGACGGGTGGACGTACGGCCTCACCGTCGCTGAAAGCGACGTGTTCGCTCGGAGCGCGGCCGCATGCGTTCGACTCGCCCCCGGGCACCGAACGCTGGCGTCAGTCGATGGTCCCACTCGGCTATGACGAGTCCAACCCGGTCGATTCCACCGCGACGCAGATTGCGCCCGCCGTTACCGCGGATGGCGTGTACGTTTCCGACCGGAACGCTCCCGTGGAACGACTAGGTCGTGGGACAACGGTGGTCGCCATCCAACCGCCGACACGGCCGAAACCGATCCGAACGTTGGCGATATGCACAGCACTGCCCTGTCACCGAATGCGGGGAACACGAGTCCGGACACCGGCCGTGTCGCTGTCAGTGCGTCGGTAAACACGAACGTGAGAATCGCGATGACGCCGCCGCGGAAGCCAGCGTGGAGACCGGCAGCACTCGGAGTTCGGGAGCCAACTCATCGGGGTAGCGGCTGGTAACGAGACTCCTACTCCGAGACTCATAATGCGGAATGCGACGGGTGTGGAGGTCCGAATACATAGTCTATCCAACACGGTACAGCAGCGTCGGCACCTGCGGTTTTGAAGTTCGAGCGGCGGTTTAGCTTGACTGAGCACACCGTCGAGACGGTCGTACATTCGTGCTGGCAGTCTATCCAATACGAACGCGGAATCCACTCCTACTTCCCCGCCATTCTGCTATCGTTTCTCAAACTTAGCTGACTCTTTGAGCTTCAGCTACATCTTTGATAGGCCCACGTGTAGCCACCCGTGAGAACGATGAGTCTACTGCAAGCTATCTACCCGTTCGTCTTGGCCGTTCTAAATATGGCACTGGGTTGGTTTCTCTACTACCCATTGGGATCCGTCGCTGGTATCTTGCTCGCTGCGATCGGCGTCGTCGTCCTTCTCACCCGGATCGGAGGCACTGTCGCTAGTTGTCCACTCTATCGATAGCGCCGGTGGCAAGAGTCCGGTTTAACACGATAAGAAGGCCGAAACGAGACGAATTCCACTCCTGACGCTGCACCGAGTTAGAAAAATATCAAATACTTGGCTGTTGTCCGCTGTGGCAGTTATTTCGACGACCGTCAAAAGATAGCTGTCGCTGTTCGCCAGCCTCGCTTCAGCCGAAGCGAGGCGGCTCAGCCGAGTCCGTGCTCGTATCCTGGTGGTAACCCTTCACTGTTTGTCCGATGCTTTTGCTTCCAGCCGAGCTCATCGTCTAACACCTGCTCGATCCCGTGGAGAAACCCATCACTGAACGTGAAATCTGTCGGGAGTGCTCGCCCGCCACGCCGTGGCCGGGCGAGCACTGCCCATTGCAACACGAGCCACAACTGCTCCAACAGGAACCCGACACCCACGTAGAAGAGCCGAATTATCGTCGATGGCGTCGTTGTCAAAGCACGCGCTTCGCGGAACTTCTCATAGCTCTTCTCGATCCGTGACCGATGGTTGTAGACCTGCGCCACTTGCTGCGGCGTGCGGTCTTCCAGACCGTACGCCGCGTAGCCCGTTTGTTTGAGCCCTGATTTTCCACGATCACCGTTCTGGTAGGTGACGTTCACTGCCAGCGGATACGTCTGTTCGTACTCTTTGTCTTCACAGACCGTCTCTTCTGTCATATGCGAAGCAGTGACAGCAAGTTTCTCCCGGAGCGAGTCTTTCCGGGTTATGACCGGAAAGACTGGCGGTGCTGTCTCCCGAAGAACACCGATTAACTCCCCGACGAAGGCGTCTCTGTCCATGAGGATCTGGTCGGTCTCGAATGGATATGTCTCGACGCGGGCGAGCACGCGCTCGACCGCGTCGGCCTTGCTGTCCTCGCCATCAACTGGTTCAACTGCCAGTGTTAGTGGCTTTCCCTGCGCGATGACGAACGCAGTACAGTACCGGTGACACTTCGTGGTTCCGTCCCGTGCTTCCATTCTCCTGAACTCGTCCTCGTCGTCTGGATGACCGTGGAACGGATTGTCCATGAAGTCCAGACAGATGGTTCTCGACCCGCCGCGGTCGAGAACCGTCATTGCCACCAGTGCGAGGATATCGTTGACAGCATCGAGCATCGGCTCTTTCTCCAGGGTGTGCAACCAGTCCATCACTGGCTCGCGGTTTGGCGTGTCCTCAGTATTCGTTGTGACGCCGTTGACTGAGGTTGTGTCAACAGCAGCTCGTAAGACGACTTCCATGATCTCCTCGGAATCGAGGCCAGAGCCCTCGATTCCTTCCATCGGTATCAGCTCAAGCAACTCCATGCTAAGAGACTTCAACTGGCTGTTCGAAATGTACTCGTCCGGATCTGTGAGGATGCGTTTGAGTTTTGGTAGCCTCATCACGCATCCATCCGGACGGCGGCTGAATCAGGCGACTGATTCAGTCGCGTCATTCTGATCACTACGTGTCAGCAACTGGTCTCTTGAGCCAGAGTGGACAACTAGCGACTGTCCGTGAACATCGACTGGTACTCGGGGACTCGGGCTGATCCCCCTTCCGAGCCGTCTCGTTGAACGCACTCTCCGTCGGTCGCGTTCTTACTGACAGACACTGGGAGTTCGGAAAGACGCTGCTGTATACAACGCGAGGTGACGTGTGTAGGCAACAAACGCTGGGTGCTGGTGTTTCCCACACGATACGTTCTCTCGGTCGCCTCGGCCACGACAGCTTAGCTCTCCAGGAGGGTGTCATAGAACTCTTCTCACACCGTGATGATTGTGCTTCCCGGATTGTCTCCGCGTTCGTAGTTGGTGATTGCGACGACGAGGCGCAGACACAACGCGAGGAACACCTGCGCTCGTGCATGGACGCGGCCTCGGGCGTGCGTTCGCCCGAGGCCGCAGCCCTTGACTGATTCGTTGGTTCGTTCGACGCCACTCCGGCGGTTGTACGTCTCGTCTAGCGTTGATTGCTTCAGCTGAACGTCGTTGCTGTGTTTTTCAATGCGGTCTTCTACCCTGTACTCGATATCTTTCGGGTCGTCGGTGTTTCGTGGATTGTACGGAGCGACTGGCACGACCCCTGCGGCCAGCAGGTGGTCGTGCCAGTCGAGCGTGTCGTAGGCACTGTCTCCAAGCATCCACATCGGTTTCCCGACGGCGAGCGCGTCACGCGTGACGCGCATCGCCGTCTCTTCTGGTGCTTGTTTGCTCTCGGTGAACTCGGCTGCAATCGGGATCTTTTGCCCGGTTGAGACGATCGTGCAGCCGTAGCCGTAGTAGTACTCGTCATCGGTTGGATCATAGCACTTCGATGCGTCTGGATCGGCGGGCATCGCTCTCACGTCGGTTGAATCGATAGAATACGTCAAGTCGAGCAGGCCCCGCAAGGCGGCCTGCTCGACGAGATGGTCGAAGACCCGGTCAACAACGTGCTCAAGATCAGTGAGGAATCGATCGACCGCGTCTCTCGACGGCGGTCGATCGAAGCTACAGCTGAGCCAGACAACGGTGTTGTTCAGTTCTCGTGCAACCGGACGGATACCGTAGATGTTCTTGTAATAGCAATGGAGAAAGCCACGCATCATCTCGGGCGGCTCAAGATCTCGTGTTCGCCCCGTCTCCGCCGGGGCGAACACGTCGAACCCTTCAAGAAACTCGAAGGAGAGGTGCTCGAACAACGCCAACGTCTCCGTTTCCACGGCATTGAAGAACGATTCTACCGAAGGATCATCTTGCAGGGTCGCTGAACTCATTCCACCTCAGCGTTCACCCTGCTCTTTGGTATGCGAACTGTTCTATGACACCCTCTGACAATGTTATCGAGTACCGATTCGCGGGTTAGCTTCGGTGATTCGGATACCCGCCACGATCAGATGCACAGTACCATCGAAGAGTGGATCGACGACCTTGTCATCGGCGTCAACGACGCGCAGGCCAGCGTGGAGTTCTAGGAGTGGCTCGGCGTCCAGAGTCGCTTCCACGATTACTCGTATCGGAACACGCTCCTCATCAAGCGGCAGTGTCCCGAGGCGAGCCGGGTTGCGGGCTACCGGACGTGGCAGGAGGAGTTTGACCACCACATCAAGGAGGGTGAGTCGGCCATCTGGATCTGGGCGCCGATCATCACCAAGCAGTGCCCGGAGTGCGAGAATTCGCCGAACTACCACGAGGACAGTAACTGTGAGTACGACGAGACACCGCCCGAGGGTTCAAGCTTGCGCCGGTGTTCGATGTCTCCCAGACCGAGGGCGAGCCGCTTCCCGACCTGAACACGGAAGCGACCGGGGACACCGGCAACCTCGTCGAACATCTGACTGCCGCCGCTGATGAACTCGGTGTGACGGTGCGAATCGTGCCGGAAGCGGAGTGGACGCACGGTGAGGCCAAAGGCATCTGTGAGCAGTTGAGTCTCGTCGACGTTCAGCCGCTCGTCGAGGTGCGTGATCGGAAGAACGAGGCCGACCTCGCGCGGACGCTGATCCACGAGTACGCCCACGCCCTGCTTCACTTCGACGTCGACGACGACGACACCGAGCGGTCGAAACGCGAAGTCGAGGCCGAGGCGGTCGCCTACGTCGTCGGGCGGTACTGTGGGCTGGATACCAGCGGGTCGGCGTTGTACCTGGCCGCGTGGGAGTCGGACGATCCCAAGATCGTTCGCGACCGTCTCGACCGCATCAGTTCCACAGCAGAAGAACTCATCGACGTGCTCGAAGACGGCGTCTGAATTCTTAACCAATACTTGGTTCTACCCCCAATTTCGTTGGTTAAGTCTGCTCGTCGCCGCCGTCCGCGGCAGTCGCAAGGCTAAAGCAGACTCGTATTTATATTCTATGTAAGAAACGCAGGTATAAGTATCATAGAACAAACGCAAAATATACGCCAGGGTCTCTCGACTCGAGAAAGTCGACTCCTTGCACGACTCGCTGGCGCGGGTCACCAGATCATCTCCGTCGACGACATCGAGACGACACTGGAGATCCCCCCAAACACCGCCCGTGAGATCGCCTCCCGGCTCACCGAGAAGGGCTGGCTCGACCGGCTCTTCCCGGGCACGTATCTCATCATTCCACTCACAGCCGGCGAGGAGGCCGTGTACACGACCCACGAGTACCTCATCGCTGCCCACGTCGCCGAGCCGATGTACATCGGCTACTACAGCGCCCTCAGCCACCACGGGCTGACTGAACAGGTCCCCCGGACGGTGTACGTCGTCACGCCGACCCGAGCGCAAAGCCGAGAGATCCACGGCGTCCCGTACCGCGTCACGACAGTCACCGAGCGGAAGTTCTTCGGCTTTGAGCCGACATCCATCGAGGGCACGACCGTTCAGGTCAGCGACCTGGAGAAGACGCTGGTCGACTGTGCGGACCACCCCGAGTTCTGTGGTGGTCTTCGGAAACTTGCGACCGCGATGCGCACCGCCGACGAACGGGGTTGCGACTGGGACACGGTCGGCGAGTACCTCGAGCGCCTCGACAACGGCGCGGCGACCAAGCGGATCGTCTACCTCGCCGACCAGCTCGGCATCGACCTCCCCGCCCGCGAGGAACTCGTCGCGTCGTTCACGAGTGGCTACTCGTTGCTGGACCCGACGCGACCCGACAACGGGTCAACCGACAGTACGTATCGCCTCCGAATCAACGTCGAGCCAGCCATGCTGGAGTCGGCGGAGTCCTGATCGCGATGATCAGTCAGGACCGGCTCCGGATTCTCGCTCGCGAACTGGGCGTTCGGCAAGGGTACGCCGAGAAGAACTACGTTAATTCGTGGCTCCTCTGGGGCATCTTCACGAGCGGCTACGGCGACAACCTCCTGTTCAAAGGCGGGACCGCGCTGTCCAAGCTGTATTTCCCGCAATCGTGGCGATTCTCGGAAGACCTCGATTTTGGCGTCGAAGGGGAGTACCAGGGGTCCAAACAGGAGCTCCGAGCGGTCCTCGATACGATTGCCGACCGCTCTGGCATCGAATTCGAGATTCGCGAGCACCACGAATCCCAGCAGGACCACTACCCGACCCACTACGTCGACATCAGCATTCATACGGTCGTGCGTTAAATTTTACCGGTACTCATGGACAGAGATAGTTCCAGATATTCGGTTCAGACACTGTAGAGAGTCCTCGTTGAATCTGCTGTTTTAGCGCTGAGAGATCAGGAATGAGACGATGCTTGAACCATTCGTTGAGTCGATCCCAGCACCCTTCGATCGGGTTGAGTTCCGGCAATTTCGACGGAAAGTACCAGACATCGAGATGCTCTTCACCTTCCTCATCTCCGCGCACGCACTCGACCGAACTGTCTTCGACAGTCTCGGTCGAGCGCTCATCACTAACATGCTCCCAGAGATCTCTGTTGTAGAAGTACCCAGCACGGTCAAGAAACACAACCAGTTCTTCACCGAATTTCTCTTGGAGCGCACCAAGCAGCCAAATGCCTTGTTTTGACGTGAGATTCTCTTCGGTCCAACAGTAGAAGCTGTCACCGTCGTCGGTGACAGCGCCAAGCACTGTCACCTTATCCCATGAGTTCGATGTCTCTATCGTCGGATTTGACCCAATCGGGTACCAGCCACGGCGTTGAACAGTGCCGACGCGTTTGGTAAACTGATCGACGACAACAACGGTTTTCTCGGTCAGTTCAGGTCGTTTTTTTGAACTGTCTGTTGAAATTCGGCCTCTTTCTCTGTGTCAGCTTCGTGATTGCGCGGCCGTGCTGTCCGGCAGGACAGCCCGGCCTTCCCCATCAACTTTCGTCCATGACCCTTGCTGTATTCGACATCATACTCCTCTCTAACGTGGTGTAACAGGAGCTTCGTTGACCACGCTTGCTGATCGTAGCCCCGCTCAGTTGGTGGCTCTTGCAGATGATCGAACAACTCCTCGCGCTGATTGTCTGCAAGTTTCGAGGGCCGTCCAGGTCGAGACTGGTCGTAGGGTGCCTGCTCGATCGGTTCTTCGTCGAACCGATCGAGCCAATTGCGGATCGTTTTCTCGACAACATCGTGGCGTTCGGCGAGTCTGTCGATTTCATCACCCTGCTTCCGGCCGATCGCCGCGAGAACACGTTCTCGCGGGATCTCTCCTTCCGTTTGCTCACGTAACTCGTGGAGTTCTTCCAGAGTAATATCGTCCAGCCGGCCCATTACGAGAGAATACGACTACTGTAGTAAATACTTTCGCACGACCGTATCAGTACCGCGCCGTCCTCAACCACCCCAACACGACCAGCATCGACGTGATGGTCGACGAGCACGTCGCCTTCGACCCCGTTCAGCACACTCACGCGCACGAAGATGTGCCCGAATTCGATCTCCAGGCGTACAGCGTCGAGGAGATCTTCGCCGAAAAGCTCCGAGCGATCTACCAGCGCGGAGCCGCCCGTGACTACTACGACCTCTATCAGCTGCTCGAAACCGATTCGGTCACCATCAACTTTGCCGACGTGGGGCCCGCTTTCGACGCGAAGTGTAAACACGATGGGCTCACCGTTGATCTGAACGACGGACTCCAGGACGAGCAACAAGAGACGATCCGCCACCAGTGGGAGACCACGCTGCCGGACCTGACCGGTGATCCGCCGGCGTTCGAGATGGTCTGGGAACAGTTGGATACGGCGATCTCCCAACAGGGATCGTCGTAGGCAACGGCCGATATCGGTGTCGATGGCCGATGGGTGCCGCATCCGGAACTCTGGGGGTTTAACCAACAATCTGGGATCTATGGCTGGTGCGTTGGTTACGTTTTTGAGCGTCCGTCGAGGGGCGGAGGCGCATTCCAGCCTTCACCGAATCATGACAGAGCGACATCTTAGAGCTGTTCTGGTAGAAGCTGAGCGGGTTGCAGAACAGTACGACCAGGTCGCCAAAGCCACAAGGATTCCCCTGCACACGAGTATCTCCGGTATGCCGTACTCCGACTTCTCGAAGGCGATGCCAACTCGATCCCCGAGGAGGTCCCGCAGGTCGATGGCGTGACAGTCGGATACGGCCGAGATCAAGCGATGTACGACAGTTGAGGGTCCGACGTCGAGTGATGGGACACAGTACCGCCACAGGACGACTGTACGCGCTTTCGAGTGTTCTACCCTGAGGACCAAACACCGGTTCCCCGGGTCATCCTCACCGTGATGACCGCGCTGGGAGCATGGCGAGTCTGGGAAGGGAGTGCCGCTGCCTGTGGCTCCTACGATCATCGAGAGCGACGAGAAGTCCACTTTCTCTGGCCGGAGGGGAACCTTGCGGAAGCGCTCTTGGAAAACCGGATTCAGGAGACTGACGACGCTGTCGCTCCAGACGGAGGACAGACAGGGGACGTTCGCGACCGAATGCTCGTCTCGAATGGCTCCACCTCGGCCGATGATCTCGAGCCACGAACGAAACGCGCTGTCGAGGAAGCGATGACCGTCTCCCTACTCGTCAAGGGTGGTCGCTACGAAGTCGAAGCGGCGTCCGGAAATCGATACGAGGTCGATATTATCGGGCAATCCTGTACCTGTCCTGATTGGCAGCAGCGCGCTCCAGACGGTGGCTGCAAACATATGCGTCGCGTCGATCACGAAATCAAACAGGGGCAAGTCCCACGTCCAGATGGTCAGCTTCCACCACAGGTGTAAGCTCCTGTCTTGCTTCTCAGTCGCTTCTGCGTAGTAGTTTACTCTGGGGTAAACTACTTTGGCGTACTCGATTGAACACACCAATATGGACGATGGCCTTGGGAACGGTGAGAACACGGCACCACGGGAACTCATGCATTTCGTCACTCAGCAGACGCGGTTCGCGCTGATCAACAACATTCTCCAGCACCCCGAGCAGTTGCCCTCGATGTACGAGCTCGAGGAGCTCAATCCCAGCGTGAGCGATGCCACCGTCTACAAGCATATCCAGAAGCTCATCGACGCCGGCATCGTCAAGGAGGTTGCCCTGGACGACGACCAGCGCCGACAGGGCTACCCGTGGAAGTTCTACGGGCTCACCGAAGACGGCCGCGAGTTCTTGGAGACGCACAATCTGCTCGCCGCGGAGGAGACACTCCAGCAAATCTACGACACCATCGCCGATAAGCCCGAGAAGATGGTCAAGTACGAGAACGCCGCCCGTCCGGACGGCGTCTAACGGCACCTGACTCTGTTGAAACCCTCAGAAGTTGATAAGAATGGCGTGCTGAATAGAACGCGCATATTCAGCAAACACAACTGAAGGCATTCGTCTTTAGCTAAGACTCACACCTCGTTTCCGGTATACATCTAGGTCAGTGCCGTCCGCTCGTGATCAGTTCAGTTGGAGAAACTGGTAGTTCAGGATCGCTGCGAAGCCGACCCAAGCGATGTAGGGGATCAGCATTGCGGCGGCACGACGGTCTACGCGTGCGAACGCCCACGTGGTGGGCAACAGCAAGACAAAGAGCCCGAGGATAACCCCAAATGCCAGCCCGATGCTCTGGAAAGCGAAGAAAGTCGGCGTCCAGGCGACATTGAACGCCATCTGGACGACGAACAGTCCCAGGGCGACCTTTACGTCCCGGCGGTCTAACCCTCGACTGTACACCAGGTACGTAGCCACACCCAGCAGGGTGAACAGGATAGTCCAGACTACCCCAAAGGTCCACGTCGGCGGAAACAAGGAGGGTTTTGTCAGTGATTCGAACCACTCGGTGCTCGGCCCGCCCAGTATCGCCGGAACCGCACCGACGATATTAATAATCACGATCGCTATCCCCGCTCCGACGACATCGTCGCGGTCTATCCCTCTAATCGTGGTACTCACGAAAGCAAGCCATCTCATAAGATAGCTAACAGTTGAAATGCAATGATGAAAGGTGTATCGGGATTGTTAGCGCGATTCAGCGATTCCGCTCTGCTGACTTCACGCTCTGTATCTCGCACACTACTACTGACGGCTGTCGGGTAGTTCGTCAAGTTGGTGCTGCATACAGCGCGCTCATGTCGTACACGCTACGCTCAGTGGTTGAGGCCGCACTTTTCGATGTATCGGTCACAGACCGTGTCTAAACACTCACGCGAACTCTCCCTGTCCCGCCATCTCGAACTCGAATCGTGCCCCACCATCAGTTCCATCGGTTACAGACAGTTCCCAGCCGTGTGCTTCCACGATTCGTTTTACGATGGTCAACCCGAAACCAGTACCACCATGTGCTGACGACTGCCCCGGTTCGAACACTTCGTCACGCTGTTCGACTGAAATTCCTGGTCCATCGTCTTCAACGTAGATTCCCGTTTCATCGTGAGATCCGACACAGACGGCCACGTCTGACCCACCGTGTTCAACAGCGTTCCGGAACAGGTTCTCGAAAACGTGCCGTAACCGCTCTGGATCGCCTTGGAAGGTCATCTCGTCGACGATCTCGATAGTTGCGTCGTCCGTGTCTACTGTTGCCCAGCACTTCCCGACGAGGTTGGTCAAACTGATCGACTCGGTTTCGCTTATCGTGTCGCCTTGGCGAGCAAGCGTCAACGTGTCCTCAACGATTGTCTCCATCCGGTCGATCGCCTGCAGGAGTGGATCGAGATGCTCGCTTTCCGTTTGCTCTGCGAGGAGCGTTGCACGACCCTGTGCGACGTTGAGCGGGTTGCGCAAATCGTGAGAAATAACACCCGCAAACTCTTCGAGACGCTCGTTCTGCTGACGTAATTGTCGCTCCCGTTCGACGCGTTCAGTCACGTTCCGGGTGATCCCAACGAGGCGAGTTACCTCACCATCGGAGACTACCGGTGCAAGCTTCGTTTGCCAGAAGCGTGCGCTTTCACCGACCCTGAGTTCCTCTTGGTACGAGATAGGTTCGTCAGCGTTGACACAGCGGTGGTAGTTCGCTTCTAACTCGGTTCCTTGCTCCTCACCGAATACGTCTCGTGGTGTCTGGCCCTGCACTTCTTCGATCGTAATGCCGGTTTGATGCTCGTAAGAGGGACTGAGGCGTTCGAATTCAAATCGGACATTATCTTCGCCTTCTTCGACATTAATGAGAAAGATGGCATCCTCCACGTTGTTCAAGAGGGCCTCGTACTCTTCGGCGAGCCCTTGGGATTCGAGCTCGTACCCCTTGCGTTCGGTGATATCCCGACTGCTAAGCAGAATCCCATCGATGATGTCGTCGTCGAGTCGATTCCGTATTGTGGCTTCGATCCAGCGCCACGAGCCGTCAGCGTGGCGGAAGCGGACTTCGACAGTCTCGGATTCGGAAGGGTCCGAGAGAACGGTCTCCAACGCGTCGGCGTTTCGTTCCCGATCCTCGGGATGGACGAACTCGTATCCTTCCTGACCGATCAATTCGTCGGGATCGTAGCCGAGAATCCGTGTGACGGACGGACTGACGTAGGTTATCGTCCCGTCGGTATCGACGACTGTCGCGAGATCATTCACCCCCTCAACGAGCGTCCGATACCAGCCAGGCCCGCGTTTATCGTTCTCTCGAAGAGTCGTGTCGTCTTCCATTAGTCGTAGTGTGTCCACTACGCATGTATGTATTTTGAACTCGTGCTCTTTCTCCAGTACAAGCGGTACTGTTTTTAGTATATGTACATGTGATTGTCGAGACGTTGCTGACGCCACCCTCTATATTCAGCAGCCGGTTCCTATCCGCTGTTGAGAATTTTCGGCTACTGTCGTTTCACGACAATCGTGTCTGCGACGAGGTCACCGACCCGTTGGTTGTCGTTGGTAACCAGCATCAGCACCATCGCAACCAGATTCGCCGTCGGAAGTGCGTCGACGATCCACAGTAGGTTTCGCAGTATCGACGCGCCAACCGTACAGTTGGAGCCATCCGACCTGACGACGACGAGCCCCAACAGGTACTTTCCGGGCGTGTACCCGTACAATCCCTCGAGCAAAAAGCCGTAGACCAAGGTTGCGACCACCCCCACGAACACCAGCAAAAGGAATCCGGTATCACCGAGAGCCACCCCGGCGATCACGGCCACACCCCAGATCAGCCCCATGTGGACCGAATCGGTGACATACGCGAGTACCCGGTGCCAGATCACGTCTCCGCTCGTTCCGAGTTTCGGGGTCGGATGTTTCTTCATGTCGCTCTTTGAGTGTTAGAAGTCGCCATACAGCTTGGACAGGCTACACTCCGGCAAAGGAACGCGTGGAGTGAGGTCTGGTATCCGATGCCGAGGCGCTCCAGTACACCACCCTCTCTATCGGTTTCAACGTAGAGGTCGCCGATTCCTTCGGCGGTTACCGCCGTTTTCGCCACCTGGACACCACAGTCCGGACACTGCCGCTCATCTATTTGTTTCAGTTCAGTATTGATACCAATTGAGGGTGTCATAGAACTCTTCTCACACCGTGATGATTGTGCTTCCCGGATTGTCTCCGCGTTCGTAGTTGGTGATTGCGACGACGAGGCGCAGACACAACGCGAGGAACACCTGCGCTCGTGCATGGACGCGGCCTCGGGCGTGCGTTCGCCCGAGGCCGCAGCCCTTGACTGATTCGTTGGTTCGTTCGACGCCACTCCGGCGGTTGTACGTCTCGTCTAGCGTTGATTGCTTCAGCTGAACGTCGTTGCTGTGTTTTTCAATGCGGTCTTCTACCCTGTACTCGATATCTTTCGGGTCGTCGGTGTTTCGTGGATTGTACGGAGCGACTGGCACGACCCCTGCGGCCAGCAGGTGGTCGTGCCAGTCGAGCGTGTCGTAGGCACTGTCTCCAAGCATCCACATCGGTTTCCCGACGGCGAGCGCGTCACGCGTGACGCGCATCGCCGTCTCTTCTGGTGCTTGTTTGCTCTCGGTGAACTCGGCTGCAATCGGGATCTTTTGCCCGGTTGAGACGATCGTGCAGCCGTAGCCGTAGTAGTACTCGTCATCGGTTGGATCATAGCACTTCGATGCGTCTGGATCGGCGGGCATCGCTCTCACGTCGGTTGAATCGATAGAATACGTCAAGTCGAGCAGGCCCCGCAAGGCGGCCTGCTCGACGAGATGGTCGAAGACCCGGTCAACAACGTGCTCAAGATCAGTGAGGAATCGATCGACCGCGTCTCTCGACGGCGGTCGATCGAAGCTACAGCTGAGCCAGACAACGGTGTTGTTCAGTTCTCGTGCAACCGGACGGATACCGTAGATGTTCTTGTAATAGCAATGGAGAAAGCCACGCATCATCTCGGGCGGCTCAAGATCTCGTGTTCGCCCCGTCTCCGCCGGGGCGAACACGTCGAACCCTTCAAGAAACTCGAAGGAGAGGTGCTCGAACAACGCCAACGTCTCCGTTTCCACGGCATTGAAGAACGATTCTACCGAAGGATCATCTTGCAGGGTCGCTGAACTCATTCCACCTCAGCGTTCACCCTGCTCTTTGGTATGCGAACTGTTCTATGACACCCTCATTCATCACACCTATATATTCGAATGCCGGCGCTCGGGCGGTCGCGTCCGCGACCCGGCGACGCTATCCGGTCGCGTCCGCGTCGCGGAGGAACACGGTGCCGGTGCTCCGGGCGACCACGACGTAGCCGCCGTAGGTGAACGTGAGACACCCGGCGCTGGGTCGGTCCGAGCAGTCGGTCTCCCAGAGGGAATCGAGGGCCTCCACGTTGATCCGGGCGTCGAGCGGTGGGAGGTCATCCGGCGACGTGTCGTCGAGGGCGGCGACGGCGGCGACGAGGGCCTCGCTCACCCGTTCTCCCTCGTCATGGTGGACGTGGTAGACGTCGTCGCGGTCCGTGGTAGCAGCGCCCATGGTCGAACGTGTTCGGGGAGCGACCTCACTCTACGGGTGTCCCACCTGTGACGTTTATGACTCCTCGACGAGCGTTCGCTCGACGAGCCGCGACGTGCCCCGTCGGATGCGGCCGCCGACGGCGGTGGGCGAGATGTCGAGGTCGGCGGCCAACTCCTCGAGCGACGTCCCCCGTGGTTCCTCGAAGTACCCCGCCTCGTACGCGGCCAGGAGGGCGTCACGCTGGGCGTCGGTCAAGCCGACGCCGTCGACGGAGACGTCGTCGAGGCTGTAGATGTGGTCGATGTGGAACTCGATATCCTCCCGGTCACAGAACTCCCAGAGGCCGCCGAGCGTCTCGCGGTCGGGGAGTTGCATCCGAACCGACCACCCCGTGTCGGTGCCCTCGGCTTCGAGCATGAGTCCACCCATCTCGGTGGTGATGGGAGAGATCAACTTCGTGCCCGACGTGTGCCGGAGGCGGTAGATCCGCGTCGTGGCCGCCTCGGCGACGAGCAGCGACGCCTCGACGGTGTGGTCGCTCTCCAGTGACGCTTCGAACGCCGGGAAGTCGTCCGTCTCGACGAGGAAGAAGAACATCCCCGTCTCGGGGTCGGTCGCGGTGTGGGAGACGACCTGAACCGACGCGTCGGTCGACCGGATCGTCGGGGTCAGGGCGAGGTCGGGGTGGTCTATCTCCACGACGGCGATGAGGCTCATCCGACCCTCCGGCGGCGGTGGTGTGTGGTCGTAGGGGCGGCCGATCGGCCCACGGCGTCCTCGTTCATGTCCGCGATGGGGGAGCGGACGGCCTTTAACGGTTCGGGAGCCACGTGCGACGGATTTCCGCCTCCGGTGACTCTTTGGGGAGCGCAGGGGCACATCGGGGTATGGATCTCGGACTCGACGGCGACGCAGCACTAGTATCGGCGTCAAGCAGTGGACTGGGGAAGGCCTCGGCGACGGCGCTCGCGGCCGAGGGCGCGGACGTCGTCGTCAACGGTCGCGATCCCGACCGACTCAACGCGGCCGTAGCCGACGTCCGCGAGAGGGCGACCGGCGAGGTGGTCGGCGTCCGGGGCGACCTCACCGATCCCGAGGACGTGACACGTCTGGTCGACCGGACCGTCGAGGCGTTCGGCGGCCTCGACCACCTGGTGACGAGTGCCGGCGGCCCGCCGAGCGGGGCCTTCCTCGACACCGACGACGGGGACTGGTACGACGCCTTCGACTTGCTGGTGATGAGCGTCGTGCGGCTGGTTCGGGAGGCGACCCCGCACCTGCGCGACGGCGGGGGGACGGTCACCACCATCACCTCGGGAAGCGTCAAGGAGGCCATCGACTCGCTCGTGCTGTCGAACTCGGTGCGGATGAGCGTCGTCGGTCTGGAGAAGACGCTGTCGACGGAACTCGCGCCCGAGGTGCGAGCCAACACGGTGTTGCCGGGCACTCACGAGACGCCGCGGATCGAGGAACTCGTCGAACAGGGCGTCGAACGCGGCGACTACCCCGACTACGAGACGGGGGTCGCGGAGTGGAGCGCCGGCAACCCGATGGGGCGGATCGGCCAACCCGAGGAGTTCGGCGACGTGGTCGCCTTCCTCTGTTCGGACCGGGCGAGTTACGTCAACGGCGCTGCCGTCCCCGTCGACGGCGGCGACCACGCCTCGAACCTCTAGGGCGGGGATTTTATGTGGCGGTGGGGGCCCCATCGGAAACGACATGGTACTGGGACTGTCGGGGGAGCTGATTTCGGTCGTGCTGTTTCTGGCCGGCGTCGCCATCGTCGTCGTGAGCGTCGAGACGTTCATCGAGGCCGTCGCCGAGGGTGCGTTGGCGCTCGGGGTCTCGGGCTTCTTCCTCACCGTCGTCCTCGCCGGGACCGACCTCGAAAACGTAGTGCTCGGCATCGTGGCCGCGGCCGACGAACTGCCCGACCTCGCGCTCGGGACCGTCTTCGGCGAGGCGCTGTTCATCCTCGGAGCCGCCGTCGGCATCGCGGGGGTACTCGTCCCCTTCGAGACGGAGGTTCCCCGGAACTACCTCGGGCTGATGACCCTCGCCCCGTTCCTCTTTTTCGGCCTAGCCCTCGACGGGACGCTCTCCCGGTTCGACGGTATCGTCCTCACCGCGACGTTCGTCCCCTACCTCGCCATCGTCTACCTGCTGGAACGGTCGACCGAGCGGCAGTACCTCTCGGCCGAGGACGTCGAGATCAGGGAACGAGCGCGCGAACGGGGGGAACTCGGCGTCGACGAGGACGAGGAGTGGTTCGACTTCGATCTGGATCTGGACGTGGACGACTTCGTCGAGGAGCGCGTCCCCGAGCGGTACGAGGGGCCGGCGTTCGTCGGGATCGCGATTCTGGCGGCCGTCGGCATGACGGTCGGGTCGGAACTCGCCGTCTCGGGGGCAGAAGACCTCCTCACGTTGCTGGGTGTGACCGGCCTCGCCTTCGGCGCGACGGTGATGAGCTTCATCGCGTCGCTCGAGGAACTGTTCCTGACCGTCGAACCGGTCCGGCGGGGGCGCCCCGAAATCGGCGTCGGCAACGTCGTCGGGAGTATGCTCTTTTTCGTCAGCGCGAACGCCGGCCTGATCGCGATGGTCCGCCCCCTCGACACGACGGGGACGGTGCTGACGGTCCACTGGCCCTTCTTCTTCCTGACGCTGGGCATCGTGACCGTCGCCTTCCTCCGGGGGAAAGTCGACCGGCCGACTGGGGTCGTGCTCCTGGGTTCGTACGTGGCGTACTGGGGCGCGAACTTCCTGGTCTAAAAGAGTCGAACAGCCCGACTGTGGGGTCGTCCGTTACTCGCCGATCGGCACCCCGCTGTACACGACGAGTGCGATGACCCAGTAGGCGACGTAGAGGCCGCCGAGCAGGTAGCCGTGCCAGCGCTTCATTTCCCCCTGGTAGAAGAAGTACGCGGCCAGGACGGTGACGATGATCATCGCCGGGAGGTGGAAGGTCAGCACGGACGGCGAGATGGCCACCTCGCTGAGGTACATGATGACGCCGATGTTGCCGGTCACCGAGAACAGCACGCTGCCGATGACGTTGCCGACGCCGATCTCCGGGAAGCCACGCCGAACCGGTTCGATGGTGAGCAGGAGGTCCTCACCGGTCAGCAGGAGGGTGAGGAAGGTCGCGCCGAAGACGGTCTCGGAGATACCGAAGCCCTCGATGACGACCTCGGAGCCGCCTTCGAGCAACATGGCGGCGAAGACGATGCCGACGAGCGCGACGATAGAGAGGACGATCCACATGATCCCGGAGTCGGCGAGGTCGCCGAGGATGCGGTCCTCCGGGATCTCGTCCATCGACTGGGGGCGGGCCACGCCGCCGTCGGGTTGGAGTTCCTTCCCGAGTTCCGTGTCACGGAACACCGGAATATCACGCTGGCGCTCCCGGAGGATGAAGTAGCCGAAGGCGAACACGAAGAAGGCCGTCAGGACGAGTCCGTGGATGAACGTGAGCGTTCCGAGCAACACGAACGGAACGAGGATCAGCGGCGAGAGCGCGAAGATGACGATGTAGTCGGTCGGCAGATTCACCGGGAACGGCTTGATGATCGCCGCCAGCGCGAGCGTGATGCCGATGATCGCCAACCCGGTGCCGAGCGCCGTCCCGAGGGCGGCCTGTTCCAGCCCGCCACTCGAGAGCACCAGCGCGAGGATCGTGTCGTCGAACTCGAAGCCGGTGAAGACGATCGCGAGCGCGAACAGCGACATCTTCATGTTGATCGACGCGCGGGCGAGGTAGCTGATGAGCTTCTCCGTCGAGGCGGTCAGTAACACGATGCCGCCGAGCAAGACGAACGCGGCACCGATGGTCCCCTGGGCCTCGATGAAGCCCTCGATGGCACCCTCGATGCCGCCCTCCTCCTCTTCACCCTCTTCGCCCGCCTCGCCGCCCTCCTGTGCGCCGACGGGGTCGACGGGACCGCTCGCCCCGAGGTCGTCCGCGACGGCGGACGCCGCCGGCGAGGCGACGACGAGCGACAGTAACAACACGATACCGACAACCATCCGCTTTCGAACCATGGGACGTCGAAAGAAGTGGACTATTATGTAGGTTGGTACGTGGGTATCGGCGTACGTTGAATTATTATACACGCGGCGGAATCCCGGCCGAAGCGTCAGTCCGACGACGATTTGGCCTCCTCGACGTCGTCCGCGTGCAGGAGGAACATGGGGTCGGGTTCGGGCGACGCCCGGAGTTCGATCCGCTTGGTCAGCCGGTAGTACTTCCGTCGGCTGGTCCGGTAGCTCTCGACGATCCCCGCCTCTTCGAGCGTCGAGAGGTGGTGGACGGCGGTCTTGCCGTCCATGCCGACGCGGTCGGCGAGTTCGGAGACGTATCGGGGCTCGGTCGCCAGTTCGCGAATGATCTGCAGGCGTGCCTTGCTCCCGAGAACGTCGAACAGAGACATCGGTTGCCGTGTCTTTGGAACGCACACCCTTATACTCCGCTACTTCATACACCGCCTATGGCCGACCTGCCGGACGCAAACGACGGCACCCGAACCGTCACCGACGGCTACTTCGAACGGGAGGTGCGACTCTCCCGGGAGTCGACCGCGGCGTTCCTCCGCGATCTGGCCGACCAGATCGAGGACGAACCGCGGCTCACCATCTCCACCGACGAGTGGGAGATTCCCTTCGAGTTCGACGAACCGATCGAGGTCGAAGTGGAGTTCGTCGGCGAGACCCACCGCCAACTGGAACTCGAACTCGAGTTCGAGTGGTCGCCGCCGGAGGACAAGATCGGCGTTAATTAATAAACGTTTCACCGGAATTCTTATACTGGTCGTCTCCTGATAGCCGCCCATGAGACGGACATCGACGAGACGACGGTTCCTCGTGGGCGCCGGTGCGACGGGTGTGGCGGGGTTGGCCGGCTGTCTCGGTGGGGGCTCCAACGCCGGGAGCGACCCCGAGCCCGAGTCGAGCGCCGACTCCGGAGCGACGGGATCGACCGGGACGATGACGGGCACACCGATTTCGGGTGATCACTCGCTGCTGCTCAACTGGAAGCCAAGCGGCCTCCACGCCCCCTACTTCGCCGCGAAGGCGAACGGGTTCTACGACGAGGAAGGGCTGTCGCTCTCCGCCATCGAGAGCGGCGAGGGCTCGACGTTCTCCGCGAAGCAGGCGGGACTGGGTAACGTCGAGTTCGCGATCAGCAGCAGCGATCAGGTGGTGAACATCAACAGCCGCGGCCTCTCGCCACAGTCGGTGGGTGTGGTGATGCAGAAGAGTCCGGCGGTGGTGTTCTCGACCCGGGAGACGTTCGGCGGCGAACTGACGAGCGTCGACCAACTCGCGGGCAAGACCGTCGGCACCGGTCCGGGGATGGTTCGGGTACTCACGACGCTCCTCCTAGAGGACGCGGGGATCCGCGACGACGTGGAGATGGTCGACACCGGCTACGACACCGTCCAACAGTTGCTCTCGGGGAAGATCGACGCCGCGGGCGGCGTCTTCGGCGACGCCATCAGCGCCGAGGCACAGGACTACACCGTCGACAGCATCGCCGTCGGCGACACGGTGCCCTCCTACGGCCACGTGGTGGCGGCCGAGCGAGAATGGGCGGCCGAGAACGCCGGCGCTGTCCGGGCGTTCCTCCGGGCGACGGCACGCGGGGCCGCGTGGGCGCAGTCGAACCCCGGCGAGGCGACCGACGCACTGATCGACGCCAACGGCGTCCTCGAGGAGTCGCGCGATCAGCAACGGCGGAAGTGGGAGACCATGGCCGCGGAGTTCATGACCGGCGACGCGGTGGCCGAACACGGCTGGGGGTGGAGCGAGAGCGAACCGTGGGGGGTCGTCCACGACGCCCTCGCCGACACCGACGCCCTCGACGGCGAGGTCGACCTCAAGTCGGTTTGGACCAACGAGTATCTCGACACGGAGTACGAGTACATCGGGTCGTACATCGACGCAGTCTGATGTCGACCTCCGACGAGCGCCTCCCAGGGGTCGGGACGCCGGCGGTGAGCGCAGGGCGTCTCCGGCGGCTCTCGGCGCGGGTCTGGCCGCCGGCCCTCGTCTTCGTCGCCGTCGTCGCCTGCTGGCAGTGGTACGTGACGGAAAGCGGCGTCCCGTCGGTGATCCTGCCGTCGCCCGCCGACGTGGTGGCGGCGGGCGTCGCGGGTCGGGGGGCGCTGCTCGCGGCCGCGGCGACCACGGCGCTGACCGCCGGCCTCGGCCTCGCGGGCGGGGTCGTCGTCGGCCTCGGACTCGCCTTTGCGATGGTCGGCTCGCGGACCGCAAGCGCCGTGTTCCACCCCTATCTGGTCGCACTCCGTATCGCCCCGCTGATCGCCATCGCTCCGCTTGTCTTCCTCTGGATCGGCGACGGCCTCCTCTCGCGGGCGCTCCTCGTGACGACGATGACGGTGTTCCCCGTCGCCGTGGCGTCGGTCGACGGCCTCCGGGCGGTCCCCCGGGAGTACACCGATCTGGCCAGATCGGTCGACACACCGCCGGCCCGGGCTTTCCTCAGGGTCCGGGTGCCCGCGGCCGCGCCGAGCGTCTTCGCGGGAGTGAAACTCGCGGCGGCGCTCTCGGTCGTCGGTACCGTCGTCGCGGAGTTCCTCACCCTCCAGTCCGGAATCGGCTACCGGTTGTTCGACAGCGCGGAGTACCTAGAGACGAGCTCCACCTTCGCGGCGCTCGCGACGCTCGTCGTACTCGGTCTCGTCTTCTATCTCGTGCCCGCCGCGGTCGAACGGCGGCTCGACTGGGGATAGTCACTGCCACGCGACGACGCGGTAACAGAGCGACACGCCGCCGTACAGGAGGAGGCCCATCGGGAGGAGAACGGCGAGGGCCGCGAGCATCACGTCCACTTGGACGTTCTCGGAGGCGACGAGGATCAGCGAGCCGAGGCCGTCGTTCGAGAGGATCCACTCCGCGACGACGGCTCCGACGACGGCGAGGGTGACGGATTGTTTCACGCCCGCAAACACGTCCGGGAGCGCGTGGGGGAGGCGGACGGCGAGGAAGGTCCGGATCGGGTCGGCATCGATCGACCGAAGCAGGTCGAGGTGGGCGTCTGGCGTGCGGTCCAACCCCGCCGCGGTCCCGACGACGACGGGGAAGAAGACGATCACGGCGACGAAGAGGACGGCCGTCCCGAAGCCGACGCCGAGGTAGATGAGGAGGATCGGGGCGATGGCTATCTTCGGGAGGACGCGCGCGGCGACGAGGTAGGGGTAGATCGCCCGGCGGAGCAGCGACACCTCGCTGACTGCGAGGGCGAGGACGAAGCCGGCGGTGACGCCGGCGACCCCGCCGACGGCGATCTTCTCCAGCGTCTCGACGGCGTGAGAGAGGTACAGCCCGGGGTTGGCGGCGAGGCGTGCACCCACGGCGGCGGGCGGGGGAAGGACGTACGGCGGGAGCGCGAGGGCGACGGTCAGTCCCCACCAGCAGGCGACGGCGACGACGAGTCCCGAGACGGGGAGGACGACGTCGGGGAGGGGCACCCGTTCGGCGACGCTCATTCGTCGCCGTGGAGTGCGCGGCGTACCTGCGCAACCTGCGTCCCGAACGCCTCGGAGCCGAACACCGACTCGTCGCGTGGGCGGGGCAGGTCGACGTCGAACTCGCCGACGATGCGACCCGCCGCGTCGTCGGTCGTCGCGCCGGTGGCGTCCCCCGAGACGACGAGACAGCGGTCGGCCAGAAAGACGGCTTCGGGCACGCTGTGGGTGACGAACACGACGGTCTTGCGGTTCTCGCGCCACAGGCGCAGTATCTCGACGCCCATCTCGTCGCGGGTGATCTCGTCGAGTTCGCCGAACGGTTCGTCCATGAGCAACACGTCGGCACCGAGGTGGATGGCACGGGCGATGGCGACGCGCTGTTTCATCCCGCCCGACAGTTCCGACGGGCGGGCGTCCTCGAAGCCGTCGAGCCCGGTCGTCGACAGGAGGTCGCGTGCGCCCTCGGGGTCCGGGTCCTTCCCCGCCATCTTCCGGAGGAAGGTGACGTTCTCGAGTGCCGTCTTCCACGGGAGGAGGGTGTGATCCTGGAAGACGAAGCCGAGTCGGGCGGCCGACTGTGCGGCCTCGGGGGTGTCGCCGTCGACGCTGACGCGGCCGGTCGTCGGCGACTCCAGGCCACCGATGGCCCGCAACAGCGTGGTCTTGCCACAGCCCGAGGGGCCGACGACCGTGACGAACTCGCCGTCGTCGATGTCGAGGGAGACGTCGTCGAGCGCGCACAGGTCGCCGTAGGTGACCGACAGGTTCTCGACACTGATCATTGGTCCAACACGTCCGCCTGTCCGAGTGCGATTCTGAGCCGTTGCCACGTCTCCGGGGAGTGCCAGCCCCAGCCGTGTTTCTCGACGGCGTCGCCGCCGGCGAAGCGGTCGAGCGCTTGCTCCAGTTTGTACTGCTCGGCCGCCGGCGCGTCGTCACCACGACCGTCGAGACACTCGACGGCCGACTCGGGGTCGACCGTCGCGTCGGTCCACCCGCCCATCGTCCCCTGGAGGAAGCTCCGAAGCGCGGCCGGGCGGTCACGGAGCGTCTCGCGACGGACGACGAAGGCGGGACCGGGGACCGGGAAGTGGTCGGCCACCAACACCGAGTCGACGTCGTGGCCCTCCGACTCGAGTTCCAGCGGATCGGTGAACACGCCGGTCGCCACGTCGGCGTCCCCGTCGAGGAGGGCCGTCCGCTCCTCGCCTTTCGCCGGGACGACGGTCACGTCGTCGACGACGCCGGCCTGCGAGAGGAAGAGACGCCCGAGCGCGCCGGTCTCCGAGCCCTGGGGCATCGCGACCCGACGACCGCGGACGTCCTCGACGCTGCGGAGCGGGCCGCCGAACGCCGATCGGGTGGTGTAGAGGACGACCATCGCGCGCTGGTAGTACAGCGACAGAGGCACCAGGTCGTGGCCGGCGGCGTGCCCGCGGAGGAGCGTGGCCGCGCCGGTGAGACCGACGTCGACGTCGCCGTCGGTCACGGCCGACAGAGCCGCACGGGACCCACGACAGCCGGTGAACGTCACGTCGACGCCGTGGTCGGCGTACGTCGACGCGAACAGGGGAGCGTGGAGGCCGTTGGGATTCCAGTTGAGGCCCACCTCGAGGGAGTCGGCGTCGACGGTCGACCCCGACGGGTCGACGTCGACGTCGTCGCCGAGCGTCGCGGCGACGGTCGCCGCCCGTTCGAGCAGTGCCTCGGCGTGGAAGCGCCTGACGCGAGCGAGCGTCCGGTCGCGGTCGGCGTCGGCACGCCACCCCTTCGGCGGGCGACCGGGGGCCTCGCTGTCGACGGTCGTCTCCACGACGAGGCCGAGGTCGGTGAGCGTCGACAGCACGTCCGAGACGCGCCCCCGTCCCAAGTCGACGCCGACGCGAACGGCGAGACGGGAAGCGACGTCGCCGGCGAAGCGGTCGGAGTCCTCGCGCCCGACCAGATAGGCGAGAACGCGTGCTGCCTCGCGGTCGAGTCCCGTGGCGAACGCCTCGACGGTCCGTTCGTCCTCGTCGCCGAGGACCGGGAACTCCCTCACTTGCACGCCCGTACCTTGGTCGTCCGGAGTATATAAAACACGTGTGGGCTACCGGTTGGTGTCTGTGCGTGTACACGTTGCGTGTTTGGGAGTCCCTGACTCGAATTCATCAGATTTAACCTATCTAAACCAAAGTTCGTGTCGATGGTCTCAAAGCAGCCGAAAGACGTCCTGTCCCGGCGAAAATTCGCAGCCACACTCACCGGCGTCGCGGTCACCGGCCTCGCGGGGTGTTCCGGTGGCAACGGCGGCGACGGCGGCGACGGCGGCGACGGTGGAGAGGCGACGGCCACGGCCACGGCGACGCCCGAACCGACGGCGACGGCCACGGCGACGGCCACGGCGACGCCAGCCGTGGAAGCGGACACCACCATCGAAGTCGGTCCAGATGGGAACTACTTCGATTTCGTTCCGGAGCAAGTCCGCATCTCGAAAGGTGATACGGTCAAATGGACGTTCAATTCGGGTGGTCACAACGTCTGTGGACACCCGTCGCATCACTCGGATGTCTCGATCCCCGACGGGGCGGAACCGTTCGGAAGCCACCCGGAAGGAAATCCACAGGGGACCAACCCGCAAGGGGCGACCTACACGCACACGTTCAACACGACGGGTGACTACACGTACGCCTGCATTCTGCACGTGAACAACGACATGATCGGCCACATCACTGTCCGATAACCCGAAGAAATCCGCAAACGGCGTCCAGACGATTCCCTCCTCGGTCTCACCCTATACCCCCTTATACACTCATATTTAGAGGGTGTCATAGAACAGTTCGCATACCAAAGAGCAGGGTGAACGCTGAGGTGGAATGCGTTCAGCGACCCTGCAAGATGATCCTTCGGTAGAATCGTTCTTCAATGCCGTGGAAACGGAGACGTTGGCGTTGTTCGAGCACCTCTCCTTCGAGTTTCTTGAAGGGTTCGACGTGTTCGCCCCGGCGGAGACGGGGCGAACACGAGATCTTGAGCCGCCCGAGATGATGCGTGGCTTTCTCCATTGCTATTACAAGAACATCTACGGTATCCGTCCGGTTGCACGAGAACTGAACAACACCGTTGTCTGGCTCAGCTGTAGCTTCGATCGACCGCCGTCGAGAGACGCGGTCGATCGATTCCTCACTGATCTTGAGCACGTTGTTGACCGGGTCTTCGACCATCTCGTCGAGCAGGCCGCCTTGCGGGGCCTGCTCGACTTGACGTATTCTATCGATTCAACCGACGTGAGAGCGATGCCCGCCGATCCAGACGCATCGAAGTGCTATGATCCAACCGATGACGAGTACTACTACGGCTACGGCTGCACGATCGTCTCAACCGGGCAAAAGATCCCGATTGCAGCCGAGTTCACCGAGAGCAAACAAGCACCAGAAGAGACGGCGATGCGCGTCACGCGTGACGCGCTCGCCGTCGGGAAACCGATGTGGATGCTTGGAGACAGTGCCTACGACACGCTCGACTGGCACGACCACCTGCTGGCCGCAGGGGTCGTGCCAGTCGCTCCGTACAATCCACGAAACACCGACGACCCGAAAGATATCGAGTACAGGGTAGAAGACCGCATTGAAAAACACAGCAACGACGTTCAGCTGAAGCAATCAACGCTAGACGAGACGTACAACCGCCGGAGTGGCGTCGAACGAACCAACGAATCAGTCAAGGGCTGCGGCCTCGGGCGAACGCACGCCCGAGGCCGCGTCCATGCACGAGCGCAGGTGTTCCTCGCGTTGTGTCTGCGCCTCGTCGTCGCAATCACCAACTACGAACGCGGAGACAATCCGGGAAGCACAATCATCACGGTGTGAGAAGAGTTCTATGACACCCTCTCATATTTAATTAACGTCTTAAATTGTGAAATATATCACAAAGTTAAATATAGAGTCATCCTTCCCTACGGATGGAGTGGTATGGCATGTCGCAATATGTAAATGACGGAATGCCCGAGATCGACCAAGAGGATCGACGGCAGTTCCTCAAGGTCGTCGGGTTGACCGGCGCAGTGGCAGCAGGTAGTGAGTTCACCCTGAGCGATCTCAGGGGCGAAGTAGAAGGCGAAGCGGCGGGGGAACTCGCCGCGATGGGCGAGGCCATTCGCGAGGACCTTACCGGCGAACTCAGCGCCGGCCTCCTCGGGAACGAACTCGCCGCCCTCGAGGGACAGATCGAGCGCCTGCCCGAACTGCGGGCGATGGGCGTCCCCGCCGAGGACAGCACGGAGTATCAACAGCTCGCCGAGCCCGGGTGGGCCATCCACGAGCATCTCGTCGAAGTCGGCTTCTTCGAGAGTGCCGAGGAGCACCTGCCGGAGTTCACCCCCGAGCACATCGGGGCCACGGCACGCGAGTTCATCAACACGGGCGTGCTCGCGAGCGCGCTCGGCGAACTCGGCTACAGCGAAGAGGAACTGACCTCGACGGTCGTCAACGTCGTCAACAACAAGGAACGCCTGGCCATGTGGGTGCCCACGAAGAACATCCCGGCCGGCGTCGAAGGGTTCGATCCCGGGAACGTCGCCCCGCTCCACCAGCGAGCGGCCGCCGGCGTCCTCCTGTGGACCGACTACCTCGACACGTACCTCTGGCAGAACGAGGTGCTCCTGACCGAGACGATCCTCGACAACAACTACGGCGACCTCAAGCAGATGTACGCCGGCCTGCACCTACTGGCCAGCGCTGCCGAGGACCTCGCCGGCGCTCAGGAGCTCTCCGACGCCCAGCTCACCGCCGCCCTCTCCGCGGGTGCGGCGATGATGATCGTCGGACAGGAGGACCTGACGAACGACGTGATGCGCATCACGGACGAAATGCGCGCTCCGTCTGCTCTGAGGTGATAACGCATGGCTAGTATTCACGAACACGACGAAGCGGTAAAAGCGGCACAGAACATCGAGATGGTGGAGGTCGAGGACGGGTACACGCTGACGAACCTGCCCGACGAATCCATCACCCAGCAGTTCGACATCGACCAGATCCCCCAGCGTGACGTCACGCAGGAAGATCTGCACGCCTCCGCGAAGGAGGACCCGACGTCCTGGCTGATGTACGGTGGCGGCTATCAACAACAGCGATACACCTCCGCCGACGTCATCACGCCCGAGAACGTCGACGGCCTCGAACTCGAGTATCTGGTACAGAGCGGTGTCTCCTCCAGCATGGAGGGCGTACCGATCGTCGTGCCCGGCGACCCGCCGGTCATGTACCAGACGAACGGCCCGAACCACGCCAAAGCGATCAACGCCCGCACGGGCGAGACGCTCTGGAGTTACACGTACGCTAACCCGCAGGGACTGCTTCTCTGCTGTGACGCCAACAACCGTGGGTTCGCCGTCTACGGCGACAAGGTCTACATGACCACCCTCGACTCCGGGATCGTGGCGCTCAACCGCTACACCGGAGAAGAGGAGTGGTACACCTCGACCGGCGACCACGAGATCGGCTACTCCGCCACCTGGGCACCGATCGTCTACGACGGTCAGGTCATCACCGGCTCCGCCGGTGGCGAGTACGGCGTCAGCGGCTTCGTCGCCGCGCTCGACCCCGAGAGTGGCGACGAGATGTGGAAGACGAACACCACGCCTTCCGACGAGTGGGCCGGCGACTCCCACGAACACGGTGCGGGGACGGTGTGGATGACGCCGACGCTGGACCCCGACAGTGGGATGATCCACGCGCCGGTCGGCAACCCCGGTCCGGACTTCGACGGCACGGTCCGTCCCGGCCCGAACCGATTCACCATCGGCACGCTGACCCTCGACGCCAACGACGGCTCCATCGACTGGCACTACGGCGAGAGCCCCCACGACGTGTGGGACTACGACTCCTCGGCGACCAAGATCCGTGTCAACGACATGGAGATGGACGGCGAGTCGCGCGACGTCGTCCTCAGCCCGGGCAAGACGGCCTGGGTGTACACGATGGACGCCAACGACGGCCAGCTGCTCGAACGGTCCGAAGAGACGACCCAGCACATCAACATGTGGAAGATGGTCCCGCACACGGACGAGGACCGTCGGGTCGCCTTCGTTCCGGGCGCACACGGTGGCAACGACTGGCAGCCGCCGTCGTACAGCCAAGAGACCGGCCTGATGTACATGAACCAGAACAACGCGCCTCACGAGATCTTCTGGGAAGAGGCGCAGTACGAGGCCGGCCAGACCTACTGGGGCGGCGGGCTCAACGACTGGCCCGACGTCGACGCGCCGGACAACTGGAACGGCAACCTCAGCGCCGTCGTCGCAGTCGACCCGTCCACCGGCGAGCGCGTCTGGCGTGACTGGATCTCCCAGGAGACGACGAGCGACTACCTCTGGGGCGGCTCCATCACGACCGCGACCGGCCTGATGTTCACCGGCACGCAGAACGGGAACATCATCGCCTACGACGGCGAGAACGGCGACCGACTCTGGCAGTTCCAGCTCGGCGCGCCGATCTGCTCGTCGCTGTCCAGCTGGTACGACCCCGGCGAGGGCAAGCAGTACGTCGCGGTCCAGGTCGGTGGCTCCGGCTGGCTCCACGGCGGTCGCCGTGGCTCCACCGTCGCCGTCTTCGGCCTCAGCGAGTAGCGACTCCGACCGACTTCTCCATTTTTTCGCGGGCCGGTAGCGTCGCGTATCGCTAGTGTGAGTACGATACTCAGGAGGTATATCCCGTAATTTTATTTAATATGGGATACAGGGAACGGGTATGGCGACACGAAGAAAATTCCTGATCGGTGCTGCCGCGGCGACAACTGGCTTGGCCGCAGCGGCCGGGTCCGCGAGCGCCCAAGCACAGACGTTCGAGCTCGAGTTGACCGACGAGGGGTTCGTCGGTCAATCGCCCTCCAGTATCGAAGGCACGACGAACCCGACCCTCGAAGTCGAGGCTGGCAGTCAGTACACCATCGAGTACACGGTGGGCTACATCCCGGAACTGCAGGGGCTCCCGGGACGACACAACATGATCGTCCGGACCGAGGACGGCACCCTCCGCCGGACCAACTACGTCTTCGAAGAGGGGAACTCTCAGAGTGTCAGTTTCGAGGCGTCGAGCAACCTCACCACGTGGGGCTGTGAGGAACACGCCTACGAGTCCGAAGGCGAGGTCGAAGCGTCGTGGTCCGACTACCCGGTCGAGGGTGGCGAGTTCAGCGTCTCCGGCGGCGCGACGGCGACGCCCGAGCCGACGGATACGCCCATGAGCGACGGCGGCGACGGTGGCGACGGCGGCGACGGCGGCGACGGCGGCGACGGCGGCGACGGCGGCGACGGCGGCGACGGCGAGGAGACCTCCGGCAACGGGCCCGGCTTCGGCGTCGGTGCGGCACTGACCGCCATCGGTGCCGGCGCGTACGGCGCGCTCCGCCGTGGCGACAGCGACGAGTAGTCGACCCGATCCGGCACACAGCTTTTTTCGAGGTGCGATACCTACCGAGGAGCGATGCGTACCCAACTCAGTAGCATCGGTGATCGCCTGCGACGACCGGAGTACACCGGCGAGAACCGGTGTGTGCCGTGTACGGTCGTCAACCTTTGTCTCGCCGTCGTCGCCGCGGTGGTCGTCGGAGTCGTTCTCGGCCCGGTCGGAGGGGTTGCCGTCCTCGCCGGCGCGGCCGGCGCGATCTACTTCCGTGGCTATCTCGTCCCGGGGACGCCGACGCTCACCGTGCGGTACTTCCCGCCATGGCTGCTCGAACTGTTCGGCAAGGAGGTCGATCTGCGGGAGACGCTCGAACCGGTCGAGGGCGTGGCCGTCAGGGCGACGCCGGAGGGCGGCCGACTCGTCGACTCCTTCGAGCACGCATGGGTCGACCGGATCGAGCGGATGCGCGAGGCGGGCATCACGGACGATGACGTGGCTCGGCTCCTCGGCGTTCCGGAGGCGTCGAGCGTCCCGGGTGACGTGGCGTACGTCGTCGACGGCGGTCTCAGACAGTGGCTCTCGGAGTCAGCGCTACTCGCCGACGCCGCGGCCGCGGCGGTGCTGGAGGCGGAGGGTGACGAGGCGTGGGTGTCGCTCGACCCCGACGCGCGCGTGGCGACGCTCCGTGACCTCCGGAAGTACCTGACGTACTGTCCCCTGTGTGGCGGAGACCTCGACGACGAAGAGACCGAAACCGTCGAAACCTGCTGTACCGAGTCCGAACGCGTGTTGATGGCGACGTGTGTCGACTGCGACGTCCGCTTGATCGAGGATCTGGACGACCGATAGTCCTCAGTCGTCGGCCGGGGTGTCCGCGGAGTCGGCCTCGGCGTCGACCGTGACCTCGATCTCCGCGGCTGCGGCCTTGTACTCTGGGATCTTCGCACGCTCGTCGAGCACGTCGTTGGTGAGACGGTTCCCGGCGGCGTCGGCGAAGTGGGGCGTCGTCCACACGGTGCCTTCCTTGGTGTCCTCCGTGACCCGCGCTTCGACCTCGATCTCACCCCGGCGCGACTTGAGCGTCACGTAGTCGCCGTCCTCGATGCCGTAGTGCTCGGCGTCGTTCGGGTGGACGTCGACGAAGTTCTCCGGTTCGACACGGTTGAGCGTCTCGGAACGACGACTCATCGTTCCCGTGTTGTAGTGTTCGATGATGCGGCCCGTCGTGAGAATCAGCGGGTACTCCTCGTCGGGCGTTTCCTTGGGCGGCTGGTGCTTGACGCCCTCGATCTGTCCGAGACCGCTCTCGGTGGTGAAGCCGTCCCCGTAGAGGTAGTCGTCACCCTCGTCGCCGGGTTCGTAGCAGGGCCAGTGGATGCCCTCCTCGCCGAGACGGTCGTAGGTCATGCCGTGGAAGATGGGCGCGACCTTCCGGAGTTCCTCGAACACGTCCTCGGGACCTTCGAAGTCGAACGAGCCGTCGCCGAAGAGACGGTTGCCCACGTCACAGAGGATCTCCAGGTCGTCTTTGGTGTTCGGGTGGACCTTCTCGACACCGCGCATCCGCTGGGTTCGGCGGTCCGTGTTGACGACCGTCCCGTCGCGTTCGGCCCACGACGTGGCGGGCAGGATCACGTCGGCGTACTCGGCGGTCTCCGTCTTGTAGATGTCCTGCACCACCATGAAGTCGAGTTCCTCGAGACGCTTCTCGACCTGGTTGGTGTCGGGTTCGCTCATCACGGGATTCTCGCCCATGATGTAGAGCCCGTAGATCGTGTTACCGATCTCGTGGGAGACCTCGACGTTCGTCAGGCCGGGTTCGGACGGGATCTCGAAGTCCCACACCTCCTCGACGTCCGCGCGGACCTCGGGGTCGGAGACGTCACGGTAGCCCGGGAGGACGTTCGGCATCGCACCAACGTCCGAGGCTCCCTGAACGTTGTTCTGGCCGCGAAGCGGGTTGACGCCCGTGCCCGGTCGGCCCAGGTTGCCCGTGATCAGCGCGAGGTTGATCTCGTTTTGCACGTTGTCGACGCCACAGGTGTGCTGGCTCATCCCCATCCCGGTGAAGATGGCCGCGTTGTTCGCCATGGCGTACTTCTCGGCGGCGAGTTCGATATCCTCGAGGGGGACGCCACACTCCTCGGCCGCGGCTTCCTTGTCGAAGTCCTCGAGGGTCTCTTTCAGGTCCTCGAAACCCTCCGTGCGCTCGGCGACGAACTCCTCGTCGACCCAGTCGTTCTCCAGAACCGTCTTGAGGACGATGTTGAGCAGAGGAATGTCCGTGCCGGGTTCGAGTTGGAGGTGCATGTGGCGGTCGGTCTCGGTGATCTCGAACGACCGCGTCGTCTTGTTGGCGTGCGGGTCGACTTGGATGACGGTCGCGCCCTCCAGTACCGCCTGCCGGAAGTACTGACTGTTGGCGATGGGGTGTTGCTCACCGGGGTTCGCGCCCTGAATCCAGAACACGTCGGCCGCCTCCTCGAGGTCGGCCATGCTGTTGGTCATCGCGCCCTCGCCGAGGCTGTTCTTGAGGGCGTACACCGTCGAGGAGTGGCACATCCGTGTGCAGGTGTCGACGCTGTTGGTGCCGTAGCGTCGGGCGAGTTTCTGGATGAGGTAGTTCTCCTCGTTCATCGCCTTCGAACAGCCGTAGAAGCCCATCCCTTGGGCGGTGTAGTCCTCGCGGATGCGCTCCATGTTTTCGACGATCACGTCGTAGGCCTCGTCCCACGACGCCTCACGGAGTTCGCCGTCGTCGTCGCGGATCAGGGGGTCGGTCAGACGGTCCTCGTGGTTGACGGACTGCGTCGCCGCACCGCCCTTGATACAGATGCTCCCCTCGTTGACCGGCGCGTCACCCCACGGACGGAAGGTGACTTCGCCCTCGTCGTCCTGTGCGATCTGGATGCCACAGCCCACGCCACAGTACGGACAGATCGTCTTGGTCGGCCCGTCCGATTCGCCGCTTGAGTCGGATGACATTATACGTGAAGAAACCGGATGGGAGACTATCAATGTTGTCATCCGGTACCGTGGGAGAACCGGACAGTCGGGTGCCGAGCCGTCCATCGAGGCGGAAAGTTCTCCCCGACGGAGGCCGGATGGGTACGTATGACAGCCGGGGACGACACGGCCGACGCGACGGCGCTCAGCCGGGTGGCCGTCGACGAGTTGAACGAGGCGTACGAACGGGAGGAACCGTTCGACATGGTCGAACGGGAACACGTCGAGACACTCCCCCCGGCATTCGCGTCCGGCGAGTTCGGCCGACGCGACGCCGAGTGGGTGGTCCAGTGGTACTACCGCCGTCGCCGTCGGGTCGGTGCGATCACAGACGTCGAGCGACGCACGGCCGAGGAGCGATTTTTGGAGAACGGCTACGACGCGGTCGTCGAAGCGCTCCAAGGGGCCGCGGCGGCGACCGACCTCGACGAGCAGTGTGATCGGCTGACGGCACTCGTCGGCGTCGACGTCGCCGTCGCGTCGGCGTTTCTGTCGTTCACACACCCGGATCGACGCGTGGCGGTCGGACCGCGGGAGTGGGACTCCCTCCACGAGGCCGACGAACTGTCCGACCCATATCCCGATTCGGTGACGACCGCCGCTTACGGCCGGTATCTCGACGCCGTCGGCGCCGTCGCGAGCCGAGTGGGCCGCGACCGCTGGACGGTCTACCGCGCGCTCTGGCAACTCGGCGGCGACGGTTCGAACTAGCGGCCGATCCGCTCGGCGTAGTTGGCGATGACCGGATCCGAGTCGTCGACGTACTCGTTGGTCCACACCTCCGCAGGGTCGACCGGCGACTCCAGCAGATCCGTCTCGGCGAGCATCTCATTCAGATTCTCCCAGCGGTCCGTGTCGAAGTGTCCCCACCCCGCCTCGCGGACGAACTCCGTGAACTGGAGGTCCTCGGCGGAGGCGAGGAACTTCATGTGCTCGACCTCGCGGTTGTGTTCCAACTGGGCGTTGCGGTCGATGAGCGCGTCGACCGCACGCTCGGGATCGTTCGTCGCGGCCTCCCACCCGCGGGCGGTCGCCCGCAGGAACGCGCGGACGGTCTCGGGGTTCGACTCGGCGAACTCGGGGTTGGTGACGACCGCCATCCCGTAGACGTCGAGGTAGTCCCCGATGAGGAGTTCGTCGGCCGTCCGGTCGTACTCGCGTTCGAGTTCCTTGCCGTTGGTGACGACACCGACGGCGGCGTCGACGTCGCCGTCGAGCACCAGGTGTTCGACCCGGTGGTGGGTGTGTTTCTGTACGTCGCGGACTTCCACCTCGTCGCGGATACCTCGATCCTCCAACAACTGGAGCGTGAGGATCCGGGTCTTGGTCGCGGAAGGCGCGACCGTCCGATCCCGGAGCTGTTCGGGTTCGGTGAACGGTTCGCCGAACGTGTCCCGGAGGCTGTAGATCGTCGCGGGCGTCTTCTGGCTGACGGCGGCGACGGCCAGCGGATCGAGCCCCTGACTCCGGACCGAGAGGACGGCGCTCCCCCCGGCCAGACCGAGGTCGCTCCGGCCTTTCGCGGTCTGTTCGGCGGCGAAGGGGGAGCCGTGGCCCTCGACGAACTCCACGTCGAGCCCTTCGTCGTCGTAGAACCCCTCGCGGCGCGCGAGGAAGTACGGTGCCTGGAAGCCGTTCGGTTCCCAGTTCAACTGGAAAGTGACTGTCTCCGTCATGGATCGATCTCGAAGGTGCCGTCGGGTATCTCTTCCACGCCGAGCGCGTCCGCGCCGGCGACCGCTTTCAGGTGGTCGAACAGCCGGTACATTCCGTCTACGCTCTCCTCGTCCCAGTCCCGGACGACCATGTCCCGCCAGCCGTCACGCACCGCACGCATTACGTCGGGGTCGTCGTAGGTCATCAGCTTCTGGCTGATCTCCTCCCAAATCTCGTCGTCCTCGACGAGTCGGTCGACCGCGTCGCGGTAGGCATCGGCGAAGGCCCGCACCGTCCCACGGTTCTCCTCCAGATACGTCCCGCTCGTGAGGAAGGCGGCGATGGGGAGTTTGTTCTCCGTCCCTGAGAGTCGCTGAACCAGTTCGGAGACCGGCAGGACGTTCTCGTAGGGGCCCGTCTCCGTAATCTCGGGAACGATCTGCCAGAACTGGAAGCCGGCGTCGACCTCGCCGTCGCGGATCATCCGCGTGAGTTCGACCTTCGAGCCGGCTTCGACGGGCGTCGCCGTCTCGTCGGGGTCGAAGCTGTGGTACTCTCGACACGCCGCCCGCGTCAAGATCCAGTTCTTGTCGAGACGGCGGACCACCCCGATGCGCTTGCCAGAGAGGTCCTCCAGCCCGTCGATGTCCGATCCCTCGGGAGCGACCAGTCCACCCACCGTCCGTCCGTAGGGGTGGAAGGCGACGATGTCCGCCCCCTCGGCGCGCTCGCGGGCGATGGAGATGTAGTCGATGTCGATGAGGTCGGCGTGTCCCTCCTGCAGTTGTGCCTCGACCGTCTCGATACCGTCCTCCAGTGCGTCCGAGACGAGTTGCACGTCGAGGTGGAAGCCGTGGTCGCGGTCGTAGCCGAACCGCTTGATCGTGTAGAGGAGGTAGCGCGGGCTCCCGTTGTGTTCGAAACGTGCCCGCATCACCGGCAGGTCGCCCGGGTCGTCGTGGTACGCGTCGAGGGCGTCCTGTTGGGCGTCGACGTGGTCCCGGTTCATCGGCTCGTCCGATCGGGTGTGTGTGGCTGTCGTGGCGATTCAGCATCCGTGTCCGCGGAATCACCGGGGGAGCCGACGGCCCGGCGACGCGACGCGGTCCGCTCGTCGGTCGGCATACCCGCAGGGTACGACTGGACCCTGATAAAATTTCCTTGGAAACGTTTATTCAGTTGTAGCCGACCACCGTCAGGGGTCGGGATCGAAGGTTCCTTCGGGGATTTCCTCGACACCGAGTGCGTCCGCACCGGCGACCGCTCTCAGGTGGTCGAACAGCCGGTACATCCCGTCGACGCGCTCCTCGTCCCAGTCCCGGACAACCATATCCCGCCAGCCGTCACGCACCGCACGGATCACCGTTGGATCGTCCTCGTGCATGAGCGCCTCGCCGATCCGCCCCCAGAGGTCGTCGTCCTCGTGGAGGCGGTCGACCGCGTCCCGGGCTGCGTCGGCGAAGCCCCGCACCGCATCCGGGTGGTCGTCGAGGTAGGACTCGCCCGTCAGAAACGTCGCGACTGGGAGCTCTCGGTCGGTTCCGGAGAGACGCTGAACCAGATGGGAGACGGATAGCACCTCCTCGTACGGACCGGTCCGGGTGAGTTCGGGGACGAGCGGCCAGAACTGGAAGCCTGCATCGACCTCGCCGGACCGGATCAGTCGCGTGAGGTCGTCCCGAGACTCGGCCTTGACGAGAGTCACCGTCTCGTCGGGGTCGAAGCCGTGGTACTCCCGACACGCCGCCCGCGTCAGGATCCAGTTCTTGTCGAGGCGACGGGTCACGCCGATCCGGTGGCCCGAGAGGTCTTCGAGCCCCGAGATGTCGGCATCCTCGTGGGCGACCAGTCCGCCGACCGTCCGTCCGTACGGGTGGACGGCGACGATGTCCGCCCCCTCGGCGCGCTCCCGGGCGACAGAGATGAAGTCGGTATCGACGAGGTCGGTGTCGCCGCCGTTCAGACGGGATCGGATCGTCTCCATCCCGCTTTCGAGTTCGTCGGAGACGAGGCGAACGTCGAGGTGGACGCCGTGGTCGTGGTCGTAGCCGAACCGCTTGATTGCGTACAGCAGGTACCGTGGACTCCCGTTGTGCTCGAAGCGCGCCCGAATCACCGGCAGGTCACCCGGGTCGTCGTGGTGTTCGTCGAAGGCGGCCTGTTGGGCGTCGATGTGGCGTCGGCTCATGGCGGGTGGGGTGGGGAGTCGAACCGGAACGGACCGCCGGCGGCGACGTCCGTCACGATCACCGGATCGGGGAGACGATGGCGTCGATGTCGGCGTCGGCGTCGATCAACTGTCGCTGTTTCATCCAATCGAGGTGGTAGTCGAGGTCCTCGCGGTCGGCCAGTTCGGGCACCTCGTACTCGGGCACGTCGATGGCGGCACGGACGGCCTCGGTGTCGACGTCCTCGAAGAGGTCGGGGGCCACCTCCTCGTCCTTCCAGAGCATGTCGAGATACTGGTCGCGGTACGCCGACGGGTCGGCATTGATCTCCTCGACCGCCCGCCGGTAGGCGCGCATGAACGCGTCGAGGGTCTCACCCTCCAGTCCCTCGGCACCCACGACGCCCATGTGGTTCTCGAACTCCAGTACTTTCTCGAAGCCGAGGTGCTCGGCGAGGGTGATGTGTGGATCCAGCAGCGAGACGGCGTCGACATCGCCGTCACGGAGAGCGCGGAGCCGATCGGTCGGCATCCCGTGGCCCTCGATCACGACGTCGTCTTCGTCCATATGCTCTTCGAGCGCCCGGATCGCGGTGTACTCCTGGCCCGTCCGCGTGTTGACGCCGACGGGCGTGTTCGCCAGATCCGCCGGCTCCTCGATATCCGAGTCGGGGCGGACGAACACCGCGTAGGGCTGGTCGGCGAACGTCCCCTTCGCGACGATGCGGCCGTCGTCGAAGTCCCAAGTCCGTTTCAGGCTCTCCCACTTGCAGATCGGGTAGAGGTCCACGTCGTTGTCGCCGGTCAACGTCTCGTCGGCCGGGATGTACTTGTTCGTCACGCAGGTCCGGTCGCGCTCGATCAACTCGACGTCGAGGCCCTCGTCGGCGAAGTAACCACGGTCGACCGCCACGCGCTGGGGCAACATGAACGAGAAGGGCAGGTGGAACACCCTGATCGTCTCGTCTTCGGACATACCACACGGTACGATCGTACTTACATAAAAGTTGCTCAGGAACCTTTATTAGGTGACATCGGTATCCCGGACGTAGGGAAACTCGAATGAGGCGGATCAACGACGAGGCGACCGACGGAGCGGAGGTTGCTGACGGCGTGTTCCTCGCCGATCTCGCGTCCGGGGAGCGGGCGTCGATGAAGCACTGGCGGGTCGAACCGGGGTCGACGCTCCCCGTTCACCGTCACGACAACGAACAGATCGGCTACATGATCCAGGGCACCCTGACGGCGATCACCGAAGACGAGGAGATCACGCTCCGGCCCGGCGACTCCTACCTGTTCGAGGGCGACGAGTTACACGGAGCGGAGAACCGCGGCGACGAACCCGCGGTCGGCATCGGCGTCCTCTCGCCGCCGCGATCCGACCCCGACTGGAAGCAGTCGTGATCACTCGCGGCCGAGGTGTCGATCACACCGTGCCCGCGGCACTGTCCCGTCGGCGTTCCAGCCCCGCAGATCGTAGTACGTATCGAGCGCCGCCGACAGGCCGTCGAGCGCGAAGGGGAGGTCGTCGTCGTCGTTCCAGTCCCGGCCGCGACGGTTGTTGAAGCCACGCTCCAGATCCACCACCCGCGAGCCCAGCGCGTCCAGTTCCCTCTCCGACGCGTCGAGAAGCGTCGCCAAGCGGTCGTCGGTGAGCGTCCCCCGCGAGAACCGACAGGCGATGGCCGAGTCCAAAGCGGCGTTTCGGTTCTCGGACGCGACCAGCCGTTCGGCCTTGCCGTCGAGGCCGTCTGCGGGGAGCGCCGCCTCGCGGTCGACCAGCGGGTACTCGTAGACGTACATGCCGCCGTAGAGGTGGTCCGCGCCGCGGTTCGAGGTAGCGAAGGCGAGCCCCTGTCCCGCCAACGCCCGGCCGTCGTGGGCGGCGAATTCCATTCCCTTCATCGTCCAGTCGGGGACGCCGAGGTCGTCGTGACAGCGGGCGATCCCCTCGGCGAGTAGGTCGCCGACCCCCTGGCGGTAGGCGATCTTCTCGATCAGGTCGTGGACCAGATCGGCGTCGCCGAAGGCGTCCTCGGCGGCGAGATACGCCGAGACGACGTCGCCACACGAGATGGTGTCGAGGCCGAGTTCGTCACAGCGGTCGTTGGCGTGCATCACCGCCGGCAGGTCGTCGACGCCGGCGTTGCTCCCGAAGGCCATGATCGTCTCGAACTCCGGCCCCTCCGTCTCGATGCTCCGATCCTCGTCGACCGTGGGGAGTTTGCAGGCGAAAGCACACCGCGAGCAGGTGCCGCGGCCGGTCTTCTTCTCGGCCACCCGCTCGCCGCCCACCGCGTCGGCGCCCTCGAACGACAGTTCGGAGAAGTACCGCGTCGGCAACGCCCCGACTTCGCTGGCGAAGGTCGTGAGACTCGCCGTCCCTTGGCGCTTCATGACGTGGTCGCTCTCGGCGGCCTCGCGGTGGACCGCGCTCGCCACCTCGCCCGCCGCGGCGTCGAGGTCCGGCCCGGGGTCGGCGTCGCCGTCGAACGTGATCGCCTTCACGCCCTTGGATCCCAGCACCGCCCCCAGACCGCCGCGGGCGAACGCCCGGTGGTCGGTCGTCACGACCGCGGCGAAGCGGACGGCGTTCTCCCCGGCCGGGCCGACGCAGGCGACGTGGTCGCCGTCGAGGCCGTGGGCGTCCCGGGCCCACTGGGTCACGGTCGACACCTCCGCGCCGGCCAACTGCGGGACGGCCTCGAACTCGACGCCGTCCTCGCGGACGTGGACGGCGACGAGCTCGTCGCTCTCGCCGGCAACCTCGACGGCGGCGTAGCCCGCGCCGACGAAGTTGCCGGGCAGGAACCCCCCGGCGTTCGACGACAGCAGGCCGTCGGTCAGCGGCGAGAGACCCGTACACGAGAGCCGACCGGCGAAACTCGTCGTCGCCGTCTGGAGGGGTCCGGCTGCGAAGTAGAGGCGGTTCTCGGGGGCGAGCGGGTCGGCGTCGAACGGGACGCGCTCGTAGGCCAGTCGCGTCCCGAGGCCGCGGCCGCCGACGAACCGCTCGCGGGCGGCGTCGACGTCGTCGGTTCGCCACGTTCGCTCGCCCACGTCGACCGAGAGCAGGGGACCCCGGGCGTGTCGCATCGTCCGGCGAAGGGGACGGGACGCATATAGTTCCGCGGGTGCGCGGCGGGAAAACCTATATCGGTCGGGGCTCGCGAGTGGGCGCATGGACGCCGTCGACCACATCAACATCGACGTCGACGACCTCGGCGAAGCACACGAGTTCTACCGCGACGTCCTCGACCTGCACCTGTTGCGCCCACCCGAGGACTTCCAGGGCGCACACGCCATGTTCGAGACCGAGGCCGGGACCGTCGTCACGCTCATGGAGACGGGACAAGCCGAGAAGTGGGACGAACGCGGACTCGATCACCCACTCGACAAGGCCCACCTCGCCTTCGAGACCGACCGCGACACGTACCAGTCGCTGATGGACGACCTCGACGACCAGTTCCCGAAGCAGGGGCCGTACGACTGGGGCGAGTTCGAGGGGTTCTACTTCCTCGATCCGTCCGGCAACCTACTCGAAATCGTCACCTACGACCCCGCACCGGCGAACCGGCCACGACGGCTCTTGGACCACGACGACGTCGAGTAACGCCGGGAAGTCGATCGATCGGAGGAGTCAGGACGTCAGGACGTGCGGTCCTCGGGGCCGGGACGGGCGCCAGTATCGGTGCCGCCGTCCGCGTCGGCCCGCGGCAGTTCGACGACGACCGTCGCGCCCGGCGACCCGTCGTCCGCGAACCGGACGTCGCCGCCGTACGCGTCGACGAGCGCCGCAACCAGCGACAGGCCGCCGGCGTCGCCGTCGTCCGCCCCGAGAAGCGCCTCCCGTCGGTCCGGGTCGATCCCGGGCCCGTCGTCGCTGATCCGCAACCGGACGGTCTCGGGGGCACGCTCCACGGCGACCGTGACGTGAAGGTCGGCGGCCGCCGGACGGTCGTCCCCCGATCCGTGTTCGACGGCGTTCTCTAGGAGGTTATCGACCGCCGACCTGATACCGTCGTTCGCGGTGACGAGCGCCCGGTCCGGGGCGTCGACCGTGACGGGCACGTCGAACGTCTCCTCGACGGTGGCGGCGAGGTCGGTGACGACGGCGACGAGGTCCACGGGGTTGAGGTCGGCGTCGCCGACGAGCGTGTCGGCGATGGTCCGCGTGGTCTCGATGTGTGCGAGCGCCTCGTCGGCCTTGTCGACGACCACCTCGGGGTCGCCGGCGTCCGCATCGGCGGACGAACGAGCGAGCAAAGACGCGTGGCTCCGGATCACGTTGAGGTCGTTTCGCAGGTCGTGACGGACGAGATGGTTGACGAAGGAGAGGGCGCCACCGACGGTCCGCGCCCGGCTGGCGTCGCGCCGCGCTCGGGCGTTGAAGTAGCCGGCGGTCAGCCCAGCGAGAGCCCCCACGTCGGCGGCGACGAGCATCGGAAAGATCGGTTCGGCGACGGGGCGGCCCTCGAACGTTCGAACGAGGAAGGTCACGACGAACACGGCCACGAACGAGGCGCTGCCGACGAGACACCAAGCGAGGACGGTCCACTGGTTCCGGGTCGTGAGGTCGGTCGTGGCGATCCAGTAGCCCAGATACGCGAGACCGATGGCCGGAACCCCGTCGAAGAGAAACGCGATCAGCGGCCCGGTCAGTTGGCCGAGGACGCGAACCTCGCGCGCGTGGGTCCCGGCGGCGACGAGCGCCAGTAACACGCCCATCGCGACGATCAAGACCGAGGGGTTCGGCGGCAACCGCCGACGAATCACGACCGAAGTAGCGTGCGCCACGTATTAGAGGTGGTGGCCCGGCGTACCGCCACCGGCGAAAGCCGGAACCCCGATCAGTCGCCGACCCGCGCCTCAGTTCGGCCCGCTCGAAGAGTACCTACTCGTCTTCGACTCGCGCCTCAGTTCGGCCCGCTCGAAGAGTACTTACTCGTCTTCGACCCGCGCCTCGACCCCCGCCAGATCCTCGATCACCTGCATCACGCCGGAGTTGTCGTCCTTGCCGCGGCCGGTCTCGACCATGGATTTGTACATCTCGTGGACGAGTTCCGTCTGGGGCATCGGCGACCCGTACGCCTCGCCGGCGTCGGTCGCGATGCGGAGGTCCTTGTACTGGTAGTCGGCGAAGAAGCCGGGTTCGAAGTCGCCCTGAATCATGCTCGGTGCGCGGTTGTCGAGCGTCCAGCACCCGGCCGCGCCGCCGCTGATGGCGTCGACGACCGCTTCGAGGTCCGCGTCGGCCTTGTAGGCGAAGACGAGGGCCTCGCTGACGGCCTCCATCGTCCCCGCGACGACGATCTGGTTGCAGGCCTTGGTGACCTGGCCGGCGCCGTTGTCGCCACAGTAGGTGATCGTCTCGCCCATCACCTCGAGGATCGGGCGACACTCGTCGAGGACCGCCTCGTCGCCTCCGACCATGATCGAAAGCGACCCCTCGATGGCGCCCTCCTCGCCGCCGCTGATCGGCGCGTCGAGCATCCGCGCACCCCGGTCGCGGACCTCCTCGGCGAGGTCCTCAGTCACCATCGGTGAGATGGTCGAGTTGTCGATCACCACGTCGCCATCGCTCAGGCCGGCGAGGACGCCCTCGTCCTTGCGCATGACCTCCGCCACCACGTCGTGGTCGGGGAGACACATGATCGTCACGTCGGCGCGTTCGGCGGCTTCCTTCGGCGTCTCAGCCGCCTCGCCGCCGGCCGCGACGTGGTCGTCGATGGGGCCCTGCGAGCGGTTGTGGCCGATCACGGTGTACCCCGCATCGATCAGGTTCTTCGCCATCGGTCCACCCATGATGCCGAGTCCGACGAAGGCGATGGTCTCGTCCGTCATACCCATGTCACTCCGCTCGGCCGACATAAAGGAGTCGGATGCGGCGGTCCGACCTCCGGCCGTTTGATACGTCTCGGGAGCCAACCGCGGGCTATGACCGACGACGAGACGCGGACACCCGCGACCGGGCCGAGCGACGAGACGGCGGTCGAACGCGTCCTCGGTCGGCGCCTGCGCGACCGGGACGACACCGTCGCAGTCGCCGAGTCGCTGACCGGCGGCCTCGTCGGGTCGCTGCTCACCGACGTCCCCGGATCGAGCGACTACTTCGACCGCGGAGTGGTCGCCTACTCGAACGACGCCAAACTGGAGACCCTCGGCGTCTCCCGGGAGTCGCTGGACGCCCACGGTGCCGTCTCGGCCCCCGTCGCCCGCGAGATGGCACAGGGTGCCCGGGACCGGTCGGGGACGACGTGGGGCGTCTCCACGACCGGTATCGCCGGGCCCACGGGCGGCACCGAGGAGAAGCCGGTCGGCCTCGTCTTCGTCGGCGTCGCCCACGCTGCGCCGTGGGGAAGCGACGACTCCTTCGCCGCCGCCGAGCGCTACGTCTTCGACGGCAACCGCTGGACGGTCAAAGTCGAGAGCGCGCGGCGAGCCCTCTCGGACCTACTCGATTCCCTCTAGGTCGTCGTCACGAGTTCGATCACGTCGCGGTCGTCGAGTTCGTGGCCACCGCCGACCTGCCGCGAGGACCGGCAGTCGACGCCGTGGAGCAACCCATCGCCCAGATCGGTGTGGATGTGGTCGGCGAAGTCGGCCGTCGTCGATCCCTCGGGCAGGAGGAAGCAGTCGCGGAAGACGCCCTCCTCCGAGGTCGACCCGTCGTCGCTCCCCGGGAACACCGCGATGAGATCCAGGGCGTCGAACAGCGCCGCCTCCAGCGACGCTTGGACGCCCGTCCCGCCGTAGGCGTCGAGAAGTGACTCGATCCGATCGAGTCCCGTCGCTCGATCACCGCCGACCTCGCCGACGACGTCGAATGCGTCGTCGCCGGGGGTGTACTCGACGGCATCCGCCTCGTCGGCGGCCTTCAGCGCCTTCTCGGCGTGGGCGCTCGTCGGGACGAACGTGAGGTGGTCGTAGGCGGGGTCGTCGGTCACCGCCTCGAAGTGCTCGGCCGCCGCGGGGTCGTCGATCTTGTTCGCCGCGATCACCATCGGCTTCGTGCGCTTTCGGATCTCGCGGGCCAGCGACTCCCGGTCCGACTCGTCCCACGTCGACGGGTCGAGGGCCAACCCCTCGGCGAGGACCACCCGCTTGATCTCGTCTGCGGTCGTGCCGAAGGCGCTCATCTGCTCGGCGAGGTCTTCCTCGACGGTCGCGTCCGCGCCGTGATACTTCGACTCGAAGCGTTCGATCCCCTTCTCCAGCACTTCCAGATACCACATGTCTAGTTCGGCCTCAAGGAAGTCGATGTCGTTGCGGGGGTCGTGGCCCTCGGTCGGTTCGCCCTCGCTGTCGGTCTTGCCCGAGAAGTCGACGACGTGGACCAGCACGTCCGCCTCGTTGAGGTCGCTCAGGAACTGGTTGCCGAGCCCGTCGCCCTCGTGGGCACCCGGGATGAGACCCGCGACGTCGACGAGTTTCACCGGGACGAACCGGGTGCCGTCGTCGCAGTAACCCACGCTCGGCGTACACGTCTCCCCGAACTCTGGGGCTGCACAGTCGACGCGGACGTACGCCTCGCCGACGCTCGGATCGATGGTCGTGAAGGGGTAGGCCCCCTCGGGGACGTCGTTCATCGTCGCCGTCGCAGGATCGCAACGCGATCCTGCTGCCCGTCAGAGCTCCGCTCTGACGGCCGCGTTGAAAAAGGTCGACTTGCCCACCGAGGGCTTGCCGACCAGACCGATGGAATAGCTCATGAACTCCGTCCGCGTTCGGCGGCCAAAAACGCCGCCATCCCGTCGGCGTGTGGCTGAGACTCCCTCTCATGAACATCACCCGCCCGCGTGCGTCAGTCCCTCTCGGGACCGTCCCGCTTATCACGCCGCCGAGCCGAGCGAAACCATGACCGACGCTACCGAGGGGTCGACGCCGGCGGACACCTTCGGCGTCAGCATCGGCGTCGACGACGACGCACTCCGGTTTCTCGTCCACGTCCCGTCGGACCTCGACGCGGCCTGGAGCGACCGCGACGCCTTCCAGCGACTCGTCGAGGAAGCCGTCTGGGAGCGACTCGACCGCGAGTCGACGCTCCGTGCGGTCGGGACCGTCGCCGACGCCGGCGAACGCGTCGAACTCGGGACGGTGACGTTGACCGCCGACGGGACCGTCGTCGACCACACGCTGGCCACACCGGAGCCGTGACGCTCGCCGACGTCCGTGCGGCGGCGCTCGATAGCGCGCTGATCGGCGACGACCCGACGACCGCACTGGCACTCGCGGGCGTCGTCGACGCCGCCGAGGGGACCGACGACCCTCTCGCAGTCGCGATGCTCGCCATGCGCTGTGTCGGTCGGGACGCCGGAGAGTCACTCGACGACGGGGCGTGGCGACCGGGCGACGACGTCGACGACGCCGTCCTCGCCGGTGCGGCCGTCGCGGTCCGCCGTCGAAACGTCTCCCTCGACCGAGCGGCTACCCTCGCCGGCTGCGCGCCGACGACGCTGGAAGCCGTCGTCGAACGACAGCGCGTAAAAAGAGAACGGGAGTGAACGGCTAGTTACCGGCCGTTACTGCCCGCGTTCCCGTTGCCGCCGCCGTTCCCGTTGCCACCGGCGTTCCCGTTGTCACCGGCATCGCCACCGTCGTCGCTAGTGTCCTCGTCGGATTCGTCTTCTTCGTCTGCCTCCTCGTCACCGGACTGTCCCGGTGTGTCACCGGAGTTGCCCGGAGATTCGTCGGACTCGTCGTCGCCTTCATCGGACTGCCCCGGCGCGTCACCGGAGTTGCCCGGCGCGTCACTGGACTCGTCGTCGCCTTCCTCGGACTGGCCCGGTGCATCACCGGAGTTGCCCGGCGCGTCACTGGACTCGTTACCGTCGGATTGCCCCGGCGCGTCGCCGGAGTTTCCCGGCGACTCGGTGGGCGGCGTACTCGGGACGACGCGGGTTTCGTTCCCGTCGGACTCGTTACCCGGGCCCGCGTCCTCGGGCGGGCCGCGCTCGGACGCGTTCGCGTTGGCGTTCTCGTTCGACGGATTGTTGCTGGTCACGAAGTCGGAGACCTGCTGACCGAGGGGGCCGCTGAAGCCGGCGCTCTTGAGCGTCTCCACGAACGTCGAGACGATCCGTCCGAACGGACCGGTCGGTGGCGGCGTCAGGTCGGCCGTCGTCGTCGCCGTCTCGCCACCCTCGCTCGCTTCGACCGTCACCGTGACGTTCTCCGACGGCGCGGGGAGGACGACCGTCCCCCCGTCGTCCGTCCCGTACGTTCCCGCGCCCACGTACGTGTCGTTGTCCTTAGCGGTCACGTCGACCGTCGCGTTGGCGACCGGTTCGCCGAGTCGACCGACTGATAGTGATTAAGTCGGATCTTTACCGGTAAGATACGGCCAGATATTTGGTTCGGTGATTGCGCTCAATCCTCGTGTAATGGAGTCTTTCAGCGTCGAGAGATCTGGGATAAGGCGGTATTTGAACCACTCCTGGAGCTGATCCCAGCACCCTTCGACGGCGTTCAATTCGGGTAGCTTTGACGGGAAATACCACACTTCGAGATTGTCCCCGCGCACGCACGAGACCGAACTGTCTCCGACAGTTTCGGTCTCGCGCTCACCGCTGACGTGCTCCCAGAGATCCCTCGCATAGAAGTAGCCCGCTCGGTCCAGAAACACCACTAATTCCTCACCGAACTCGTCTTTCAACGCTTCTAACAACCGAATTCCGTGGAACCTGGTCAAGTTCTCTTCCGTCCAGCAGAAGAGGCTATCACCGTTATCGGTGACAGCGCCAAGCACTGTCACCGACTTCCAGGACGTTGCAGTCTCTATCGTCGGATTTGAACCGATTGGGTACCAGCCACGCCGCTGGACGGTTCCAACGTGCTTGGTGAATTGATCGACGACAACGACGGTTTTCTCGCTCAGTTCGGGCCGTTTTTTTCGACTGTGTCTTGGAACTCGGCCTTCTCCTCGGGGTCGGCCTCGTGGTGTTGAGGCCGTGCTGTCCGCAAGGACAGCCCGGCCTCTCTCAATAACTCGTAGGCGTAGTTCTCGTGGTATTCGACGTCGTACTCCTGTTTGACGTGGTGAAGAAGGAGCTTCGCTGACCACGCTTGCTGGTCGTAGCCGAGTTCGGTTGGCGGCTGTTGCAACTGTTCGAACAGCTGTTCCCGCTCTTCTCCCTCGATCTTTGCTGGGCCTCCTGGTCGAGGAGCATCGTAGGGAGCTTGCTCGATCGGTGTTTCCTCGAACCGATCGAGCCAGTTGCGGATCGTTTTTTCGACGACTCCATGGCGGTCAGCCAAGGTATCGATTTGATCGCCCTGCTTGCGCCCGATCGCCGCGAGAACACGTTCTCGCGGCTTACCCTCGTCTATCTGCTCTTTGAGGTCGTAGAGTTCCTCAAGCGTGATCTCGTCGAACTGCCCCATTATCGACCCCACTACGTCTAACAGTAAATAACTTCCTTAATCACTATGAGACGGTTACCGACCCGTCGGTCACCTGTTCGACACCCACGGCGAGCGTCTCGACCGGATCGACGGCGACAGTCGTCGTCGCCGTGTCACCGTCGTCCGTCGCGGTGATCGTGAGTTCGACGGAGTCCTCCGGGTTCGCGAGCGTGACCGTGCCGTTCTCGTCGGTCGTGTACTCACCCGCACCCGCGTAGGAGTCGTTCCCGTCGGCCGTCACGTTCACCGTCGCGTTCGACACGGCCGTCCCGTTGTCGGTGACGGTGACCGTCGAGTCACCCGTCTCGTCGTCCTGTACCACGTCCACCGAGAGCGATGTCGTCTGTGCCGTCACCGCGGCCGGTGTGACCGCTGACACCAGCATCACGGCGACGAGCAGTATCGCGCCGAATCGTTTCGCGTTCATCACGCTCGAGCCATCGCCCCGTACCACATTAAATCGGGAACGCGCTGAATCCGGGTTGGAGCCACTTTACTTCGATTAAGCCCGGTTTAATTCGCCAGACGGAACGGCCGTCGGCGTCGAAACCGGCGGCTCAACGATCGATATGCAAAAAGCCCCGCCGAGCTCGCAGCTCGACGAGGCTGAGTATGAATGGTGAGGCGGCGAATCGAAACTCCCAGAGGGTCGCCCACTCCAGTACTGCTCGATACGCAGGCGGGCTTAACGTCCGTGTTCGGGATGGGTACGGGTGTCTCCCCGCCGCTCTGGCCGCCTTCATGCCGACCGACGGAATCGAACCGCCGTCAAACCACTGTCGGTAGGGTCTCCAACCGTACGTACGTGCGATCCAGCTAGCGCCTGGACCCGACACTCAAATCGGGTCACAGTGCGACATCTGATGAATGTGGCTTGGACTGTTAGTGCTCGCGGGCTCAACGCCTCGTTGCCTCGGCGCGTACACCCCGAGTCTATCTAACTCGTCTTCTACGAGTGTCCTCGGTGGTACTTCTTTTCCAGGTGGGTTTCGAGCTTAGATGCGTTCAGCTCTTACCCCGTGGTGCGTGGCTGCCCAGCAACTGCCCTCTCGGACAACTGGTACACCAGTGGCACCCAAGCGGAGTTCCTCTCGTACTATACGCTTGTTCCCGTCAAGTACCGTCACACCCCCAATAGATAGCAGCCGACCTGTCTCACGACGGTCTAAACCCAGCTCACGACCTCCTTTAATAGGCGAACAACCTCACCCTTGCCCGCTTCTGCACGGGCAGGATGGAGGGAACCGACATCGAGGTAGCAAGCCACTCGGTCGATATGTGCTCTTGCGAGTGACGACTCTGTTATCCCTAAGGTAGCTTTTCTGTCATTTACGGCCCGCAACAAGCAGGCTCGTAAGTTCGCTAAACCACGCTTTCGCGTCAGCGATCCTCGTTGGGAAGATCACTGTCAGGCTTCCTTGTGCTCTTGCGCTCTCTTCCGGGTTCCCGACCCGGATGAGGAAACCATCGGGCGCGCTCGATATCTTTTCGAGCGCGTACCGCCCCAGTCAAACTGCCCGGCTACCGGTGTCCTCCGCCAGGAGTGAGAGTCGCAGTCACTACCGGGTAGTATTTCAATGCTGGCTCGGTGGCCCGCTAGCGCGGGTACCTGTGTACCGCCTCCTACCTATGCTGCACAGTAGCGACCACGTCTCAGCGACAGCCTGCAGTAAAGCTCTATAGGGTCTTCGCTTCCCCTTGGGGGTCTCCAGACTCCGCACTGGAACGTACAGTTCACCGGGCCCAACGTTGGGACAGTGGCGCTCTCGTTGATCCATTCATGCAAGCCGCTACTGAAGCGGCAAGGTACTACGCTACCTTAAGAGGGTCATAGTTACCCCCGCCGTTGACGGGTCCTTCGTCCGATTGTACTCGGTGTTCAGATACCCGCACTGGGCAGGATTCAGTGACCGTACGAGTCCTTGCGGATTTGCGGTCACCTGTGTTGTTACTAGACAGTCGGAGCGCCCGAGTCACTGCGACCTGCTCTTGCACAGAGCAGGCATCCCTTATTGCGAACGTACGGGACTAACTTGCCGAATTCCCTAACGTCGGTTGCTCCCGACGGGCCTTGCCTTTCGCCGGCAGAGCACCTGTGTCGGATCTCGGTACGAACACCACACTCGTCTTTTCACGGGCTCTAGGTACGGCCGAGTTGCCCTATCCCGGAAGTCGTCCGCTTCCTGCCATTACGGCTTCCACGGAGGTGTCCGGTTCGACCGGGCGAGTGCCCGGCTCGGCTGTTCCCAAAGCGTCGACTTTCAATGTGTGGTGGCGCTGGAATATTAACCAGCTTCCCTGTTGTCTCGGTCGAATTACGGCGAGACTTAGGATCGGCTAACCCTCGGCTGATTGGCAGTGCCGAGGAACCCTTGCTCGTAAGGCCGTCGGGGGTCACACCCGACTCTCGCTGCTACTGTGACCAGGATTATCGTCACCACTCGGTCCACACGAAATCTCTCCCGTGCTTCCGTCCGAGCGGTGTGCCAGTCTACGCGGTCATCCTTTCACGGATGCGGGTAGGTCTCGGTGGTGGATTTGAGCCCCGATCATTTTGGGCGCCCCGAACCTCGGCCGGTAAGCTGTTACGCTTTTCTTGGAGGGTAGCTGCTTCTAAGCTCACCTCCCGGCTGTCTAGGGCTCGGGACTACCTTCGATCGCACTTAATCCACACTTGGGGACCTTAACCTACCGCTGGGTTGTCTCCCTTACGGTGCACAGGCTTACCCCGCACACCGGACTCCCTTCGTCTGTGGCGTCCGCAAGTTCGGAGTTCGACAGGATGGCCGACTCCTCTCGGAGGCGGGTCATCCAATCGGTCGCTCTACCTCGCGGACTACCTCGGAAGAGGTCATGCTTCGACATGTTTCGACTGGAACCAGCTGTTGCCGGGTTCGATGGGCCTTTCACCCCTACGCATAGGTCACGGGAGGGTATTGTAGGACACCACCCCTAACGGGCCTCCACGTGCCTTTCGGTACGCTTCACCCTGCCCACGCGTAGATCACCCGGTTTCGGGTCGCATCCGCTTGACTCCCCGCGCTTGAACACGGTGGCCCTCGTCGTCAGACTGCGGCCGTATCGGTTTCCCTGCGCCTTCCCCGATGGTCGGGTTAGGCTCGCCAAGCAAATGCACTCCCTGGGTCGTTTTTCAAAACGCACGACGGAACATCGGCTTCCCACGAGTCCTACTGGAGGGTCGCCCCTCGGTCGTTTATCGTGGGACCTTGTATGCCCCGTCGCTCGATCGCCAGCTGAGTTCAGGCTCTATTGCAGTTCCCTTCTCGGGATACTTTTCAGCGTTCGCTCACGCTACTTGTTCGCTATCGGTCTCGAGGAGTGTTTAGTCTTCCCGGTTGATGCCCGGGACGTTCACGAGGAATATCCAATCCCCGCTATTCTGGAACTGACTCCCATCGTACTGTCCTCCGATACGGGGCTGTCACCCTGTATCGCACTCCGTTTCAGGAGATTTCTCGGAGGAGGTCGGATGTTGGTGGTCAGTCCGACACCACATGTCTCGTAAGAGATTCGGTTTGGACTGGCCCGCGTTCACTCGCGGTTACTGACGGGATCGCGTTTGCGTTCTGTTCCTGTTCCTACTGAGATGTTTCAATTCGGAACGTTCCCCATTGCGCGAGGCAATTGTGTAGGGATTCCCATTCGGAGATCCTCAGTTCTTCCCTTCCATGCAGGTCCCTGAGGCTTATCGCAGCTTGGCACGTCCGTCGTCGGCTCTCGAGCCGAGCCATTCACCAGCTGGCACAGTAGCCAGATTGATGGATGTCACACTAGTGACCCGGTTTGACTGTCGGGTCCAGTGGACGCCTGGATCGCACGTACATACGGTTTCATCACCCTCCCGTGGATGCGGGAGCGTTCGACCCTTCCCATCCGCGCTTGCGCGGGATGGTGCATCGGTCTGGGATCAGTCGTACCGCCCTCGCCCACTTAAGGGGCGTGGTTTGGTTTTCCGATCCCGGCATGGACCCACTGGGATTCGAACCCAGGGCATCCTCCTTGCAAAGGAGGCACTCTACCGCTGAGCTATGGGCCCACTCCCGGGCGATCCCGGGAGCGTGATGTGAAGCGTGAGCCTTGGTGGTTCTAAAGTGCCCGATCGGCGTGGTGATCGAACCGTGGACCGCAGTGGTCGTCGGTGGGCTCTCCCGTGTGGGAGAGTCCCGGTCTGTAGGAGGTGATCCAGCCGCAGATTCCCCTACGGCTACCTTGTTACGACTTAAGCCCCCTTGCGGAGCCCAGATTCGACTTGGGTATCCAGGCCTCATCCGGACCCCACTCGGGTGCTTTGACGGGCGGTGTGTGCAAGGAGCAGGGACGTATTCACCGCGCGCTGCTGACACGCGATTACTACCGAATCCAGCTTCATGAGGGCGGGTTTCAGCCCTCAATCCGAACTACGACCGAGTTTAGGAGATTACCGTCCTCTCTCGAGGTTGGAACCCATTGTCTCGGCCATTGTAGCCCGCGTGTAGCCCAGCACATTCGGGGCATACTGACCTACCGTTGCCCGTTCCTTCCTCCGTGTTGGCCACGGCAGTCCTCCTAATGTACCCACCCAAGCGAACTTGGTGCTGGCAATTAGGAGTGCGGGTCTCGCTCGTTGCCTGACTTAACAGGACGCCTCACGGTACGAGCTGACGGCGGCCATGCACCTCCTCTCAGCAACTCTGGCAAGGTCATCAACCTGACCGTCATTACTGCTGTCGATGCTGGTGAGATGTCCGGCGTTGAGTCCAATTAAACCGCAGGCTCCTCCGGTTGTAGTGCTCCCCCGCCAATTCCTTTAAGTTTCATCCTTGCGGACGTACTTCCCAGGCGGTCTGCTTAGCGGCTTCCCTACGGCACAGCACCCACTCGTAGTGGGAGCCGCACCTAGCAGACATCGTTTACGGCCAGGACTACCCGGGTATCTAATCCGGTTCGAGACCCTGGCTTTCGTCCCTCACCGTCGGATCCGTCTTCCCGAAGTGCTTTCGCCATCGGTGGTCCGTCCAGGATTACGGGATTTCACTCCTACCCAAGACGTACCCTTCGGGTCTTCCGGTCCCGAGCCGTGCAGTTTTCACCGGACGCCCGCCAGTTGGGCTGGCGGATTTCCCGATGAACTTGCTCGGCCGGCTACGGACGCTTTAGGCCCAATAAAATCGGCCATCACTCGAGCTGCCGGTATTACCGCGGCGGCTGGCACCGGTCTTGCCCAGCTCTTATTCCACTACCACCTTACGGTAGTGAAAAGCGAGGACTGTATGCCCTCGCACTCGGGGTCCCCTTATCGCACTTGCGTGCAGTGTAAAGGTTTCGCGCCTGCTGCGCCCCGTAGGGCCCGGAATCTTGTCTCAGATTCCGTCTCCGGGTTCTTGCTCTCACAACCCGTACCGATTATCGGCACGGTGGGCCGTTACCCCACCGTCTACCTAATCGGCCGCAGCCACGTCCTCCAGCGTCGGAACGTTTTCGCGTCTCGGCATTCCAGCGTGAGACGGGTATGGACTATTAGCCTCAGTTTCCCGAGGGTATGGTCCTCTAGAGGGTGGTTTGGCCACGTGTTACGGAGCTATTTGCTACGAGTCTGAACTCGTACAACTAGCATGGCTAAATCGGACCCCGATAGCAATGGCCTCCGGCAGGATCAACCGGAATGGTCTCACTCCATAGGGAGTGAGGGGTGGCGGGAAACGTAATGTTTCCGCGTCGTGTATAGACCACTGAGGTCCGTGGTTCGGGCCACCGCGTCGATCGGGTGACACCGAACCACCAAGGCTCACATCAGATTCCGTCTTACGGCGGACCGCAGAGGTGGAATCCTCATATTTCGTCCGGACTTGAATCGAGTCGGGCGACCCACATAAGCCCGTCGATCGGGCGTGGGGTGAGTCGGCCGGTCGGCGTATCAGTCCGGGTCGAGGGCGTTCGTGCCCTCGCCGCGCTTCGCATCACAACCGAAGTCGGGTGAATACTTAACCCCGTTGATTCCCGCCGAAACCGACTGTCGTACTGATATTTGCGTGGTGATCCCTGTCGTGAGAGACAACCACACACCGGGACTGACCGGGCGTCGGGGACGAACCGGGACGACGGGACGAGCGTCGGGGTGGTTTATAAGGATGGGGAGACCAATGAGGCGCATACGATGAGTAATCCGGCAGATTCGATAGAAATCCAGAACGTGGTGGCGTCGACCGGCATCGGGCAGGAACTCGATCTCGAAGCGCTCGCCGAGGACCTTCCCGGAGCCGACTTCAACCCCGACAACTTTCCGGGATTGGTCTACCGGACGCAGGAACCGAAGGCAGCGGCCCTCATCTTCCGATCCGGAAAGATCGTCTGTACGGGGGCAAAGAGCATCGACGATGTCCACGAAGCCCTCGGTATCATCTTCGGGAAGCTCCGAGACCTGCAGATTCCGGTCGAAGATGACCCCGAGATCACGGTCCAGAACATCGTCTCGAGCGCGGACCTCGGCCACACGCTCAACCTGAACGCCCTCGCGATCGGACTGGGCCTGGAGGACGTGGAGTACGAACCAGAACAGTTCCCCGGGCTCGTCTACCGCATGGACGATCCCGACGTGGTGATCCTGCTCTTTGGTAGCGGCAAGATCGTAATCACGGGCGGGAAGCGGACCGCGGACGCAGCCGAGGCGGTCGACGTGATCGTCGAACGGATCGACGAACTCGGCCTCCTCGGATAGGTCGATCCGCACGCGGCGGTGCCCGACGGGTCACAACGCGTTTCTCCGTCGCGGCCGTACCGACGGTGATGACCGACGAGTCCACCGACGGCGGCGACACCGTCAGCCTGGCGTCGTTCCACGACGCCCTACAGGACGAGGGTCGCCCCGTCGCGACCGCCCAACAGATCGCGCGCCGAATCGGCTGTTCGCAGTCGGCAGCGGCCGAGGCGCTCGACCGACTGGTCGCCGACGGCGAGGTCGAGCGTCTCGACGTGGCGTCCGATCCCGTCGTCTGGTACCCGACCGAGTGGGGCCGTCTCGCCGACCGCGAGCGCGTGATCGTCTTCCCAGAACGACGGGAACTCGTCGTGGACCAACCCAGCCAGTACACCCGGGCACAGCTCTCCCGGATCGCCCACCTCGTCGACACCTCGGGAACGAAGGGGTATCTCTACCGCGTCCGCCGCGAGGACGTGTGGGCGGCCCCATTCGACGACTGCGACGCCCTCCTCACGACGCTCCGGAGCGTCCTGCCACGGCGCTCGCCACACCTAGAGGAGTGGATCGAGCGCCAGTGGACGCGCGCACGACAGTTCACGCTCGTCACCCACGAGGACGGCTACACCGTGTTGGAAGCGGCGAGCGAGAGCCTCATGGGTAACGTCGCGCGCCAGAAACTGGGCGAGGAGCATCTCCACGCCCCCATCTCTGACACCGAGAACTGGGTGGTCGAGGGGAGCGAGGCGTCGATCAAGCGGATCCTCTACGAGGCGGGGTACCCCGTCGTCGACGACCGAGAACTCGAAACCGGCGACCCACTCGACATCGAACTGCGGACGGCGCTTCGGGACTACCAGCGCGACTGGGTCGAGCGCTTTCTCGACCAGCAAGCCGGCGTGTTCGTCGGCCCCTCCGGGAGCGGGAAGACCGTCGCGGCCATCGGCGCACTCGCAGCCATCGGCGGCGAGGCGCTGATCCTCGTCCCGAGCCGGGAACTCGCCGGGCAGTGGCGGTCGGAACTGCTCGAACACACCACGCTCGACCCCGAGAAGGTCGGCGAGTATCACGGCGGCGAGAAGGAGATCCGACCCGTGACGATAGCCACCTACCAGGTGGCCGGCATGGACCGCCACCGCGCGCTGTTCGACCGCCGGGAGTGGGGGCTGATCGTCTACGACGAGGTCCACCACATCCCCAGCGACGTCTACCGCCGGAGCGCGGACCTCCAGAGCAAACACCGCCTCGGGCTCTCGGCGACGCCCGTCCGAGAGGACGACCGCGAGACGGACATCTACACGCTGGTCGGCCCACCCATCGGCACCGACTGGGACGCCCTCTTCGACGCCGGCTACGTTCAGGAACCCGAAGTCGAGATCAGGTACCTGCCGTGGGCGGACGACGAGGAGCGTAACGCGTACGCGAGCGCGGAACCGCGGGCGAAACACCGGATCGCCGCCGAGAATCCCGCGAAGGTCGACGAGGTGCGCCACCTGCTGGCCGAACACCCGACCGACAAGGCGCTCGTGTTCGTCGACTGGCTGGATCAGGGACGGGCCATCGCCGAGGCCATCGACGCTCCGTTCGTGAGCGGGGAGACGCCACACCGCGAGCGCGACCGCCTGTTCGCGGCGTTCCGCGACGGCGAGCGCCGGACGCTCGTCGTCTCTCGGGTCGGCGACGAGGGGATCGACCTGCCCGACGCCGAACTCGCCGTCGTCGCCTCCGGACTGGGCGGGTCGCGCCGGCAGGGCGCACAGCGCGCCGGACGGACGATGCGCCCCGCGGGGAGCGCGAGGGTGTACGTGCTGGCGACCCGCGGGACCAGCGAGGAGGAGTTCGCCCAGCGACAGATGCGCCACCTCGCGGAGAAGGGTATCAGAGTGACCGAGCAGGGAACCGACTAGAGCACCGACGCCAACGCGTCCATCGCCCGCTCGACACGGTCGACATCGGCGTTGTACCCCATGTGTCCGACCCGGAGCACGTCGTCCGCGAGGTCACCGAACCCGGTCGCGAGTGTCACGTCCGCCTCGCGGAGTCGCTCCTGGAGGTCGGTCGCCCGTCCGGGCACCTCGAAGGCGGTGACGGTCGACGAACTCCGCTCGGGGCCGGGGTACGATTCCAGGCCCAGTTCGCGTCCCCTCTCCCGACAGACCGCGGCCGCCTCCCGGTGGCGATCGTAGACGGTGTCCAACCCCTCCTCCAGCAGGCGGTCGAGCGCCACGTCGAGGGCGACGACGAGCGTCGTCAGGTGGGTGTAGGGGTACGGTTGCTCGGCGTCGCGCCACGGGAGCAGGTTGGTGTACAGCGAGTCGGGGTCGCGCGCCTCGATGCGCTCCCACGCGGCGTCGCTGACGGAACAGACCGCGAGCCCGGGGGGTGCGCTGAAGCACTTCTGGGACGCGCCGAGACAGACGTCGATCCTGTCGGTCGGCACCGGGACGCCACCCAGTGACGAGACGGCGTCGACGACGGTCAACACGTCGTGTTCCTCGAACAGGTCGAGGGCGGGGTCGAGGTCGTTGAGCGTTCCCGTCGGCGTCTCGCAGTGTATTATCGTCGCGAGGTCGAACTCGCCGTCGGCGAGCGTCCGGTCCAACGCGTCGATCGGCAGGGGGTCGTCGTAGTCGGCACCGACGACCGTCGCCTCGCCGCCGTAGTCCGCCACGAAGTCGGCGAAGCCGTCACCGTACGGTCCGTTCGAGAGGCAGAGCACGTGGTCACCGGGGGCGACGGTCGAGGCGATCGCCGCCTCCAAGCCGAGAAGCCCCTCACCGCCGAGGACGACCACCTCGTCGTCGGTGCCGTAGACGGCCTTCAGTTTCTCCGTCAGGGCGTCGTACCGCTCCGCGAACGCGGGGTCGACGTCGGGGTTGACCAGTTCGCGACTCATCGCCTCCCTGACCGACGGTGGGAGCGCGGTCGGACCGGGCGTCAAGAGCATACCAGCCCTATCGTCCCCGGCGGCTTGTAGCGTACGGTCCGGTGTCGCACGACACCAACCCGTGGTGCCAGCCTCGTCAGAGACGGGAAGGCACATGGGAGCCGCGGTCGTACCGGACACCCATGACCGGCAAACTCGACCGGGAGACCCTGTCCACGCTCGTCCTCTCGCGGACCGGCGCGCCGAACCCGGATCTCCTCGCGGGGCCCGCGTTCGGGGAGGACGCTGCCGCGATCCGGGTCGGCGACGAGACGCTGATCGCCAGCACCGATCCTATCTCGCTCGCGGCCGAGCGCATCGGTCAGTTGGCCGTGGCCGTCGCCTCCAACGACGTGGCGGCCTCGGGTGGCCGTCCCGAGTTCCTGCTCAGTACCGTCCTCCTGCCCGACGCCGACCCAGACCGCCTCGACACGATCACCGCGCAACTCGACGCCGAATCCGAACGCCTGGGTCTGACCGTCGCGGGCGGCCACACGGAGGTGGTCGCCGGACTCGACCGCCCGCTCTGTTCGCTCACCTGCGTCGGCCTCGCCGACCGCTACGTGTCGACCGGCGGCGCGAGGCCAGGGGACCGTGTCCTGCTCACGAAAGGGGCCGGTATCGAGGCGACCGGCGTCCTCGCCACGGACTTCCGGGACCGACTCGACCTCTCGGCTACCGACCTCGACCGCGCGGTCACCGCGTTCGACGACCTCAGTGTGATGCCCGAGGCAGCCGTCCTCGCACCCGTGGCGACGGGCATGCACGATCCCACGGAGGGAGGCGTGCTCGGTGGCCTAGTCGAGATGGCGCTGACCGCCGACGTGACCGTGGCCGTGGATCGCGACGCGGTCCACGTCCGACCGGAGACCCGGGCGGCCTGCGACGCCGTCGACGTCGACCCGCTTCGCGTCCTCGGCTCCGGCGCGTTGCTGGCGACCGTCGACGCCGACGACGCGGAGGGGATGCTGGAGACACTCGACGACGAGGGGATCGACGCCGTCGAAATCGGTCGAGTCGAGCGCGGCGAGCCGGCCGTAGCGATCGACTACGAGCGGCACACCGAACCGATCCGCGACGGGATGTACGCTCTCTGGGACTAGAACTCCGGCTCTGACCAGCGGTCGTCGGGAGCAACCGCCGAGAGAGCGTGAGCCACCTGTTCGTCGGTGTAGTCGTACCTGTCGAGCGCGAGAAAGAGTCGCTTCCACCGGGCGCTCACGTCCGTTTCTCCCTCTGGGCCGACCCGCGCGCCGTGGACCCGGAAGAACGGCGAACTCCGGTCGAGACGCGCCCCTTCCCCGGTGTGGCCGTCGAGCGCGACGTCGTACCGACCGTCCGCCGAAAGGTCGTCTTCGGTGACGGGGAACGTGTGGGTCGGTTCCTCGCCCTCGGCTCGTGCTTCTGCGCGCTTCTCGGCGACGGCGTGGAAACCGTTGACCGCGTTGGCTCCCTCGCGGGCCGACCGCGCCCGCGCGACGGCGAGCGCCGCCTGCACCGCCGCCATCTGCCCGCGGCGGGAGTCCATTCCCCACTCGTCGGCCAACTCCTCGTACCGACCGACCAGCAGTGGCGCGCGGGAGTCGGCTTTCAGATCTTCGACGACGAACGTGTTCAGACGGTCCCAGAGGTTCCACCCGAAGCCGGAGCGAGCGAGTTCCCAAGCGGTCCACGCCGACACCTCCTCGTCGCCCCGACGGATCGCCTTCTGGAGGAGGCTGACGACCGCGTAGCGGTTGAAGCCGCCGTCCGTCTCGTCGGCACCCGTCTCCTCGCCGAAGTCGTTGGTCCCCGTGGCCTCCGGCGCGTCGGTCTCCAGTTCGCCGTCCGGCCCGAAGGTGGCCTGTCGCTCCTCGTCCATGCGGAGTGGGTGGCGACCGGCCGACGAAAGGGTTCGGGTCCGTCTCCGACCACCAAATGAGAATCCTTAAGTCCGGTCTGTCGGTTATCTGTACTCGCCCGCCCTTAGCTCAGACTGGTAGAGCAGCCGACTGTAGATCGGCTTGCCCCCCGTTCAAATCGGGGAGGGCGGATACGAAATAAAGTCGGGGCCGACGCGGTCGGCCAGTCGACTTCCCCCGCATCAGTCCAACACCTCCAGCTTCGAGCGTCGCTGTTCCATCCGTTCACGGGGCGTCCGTTCGTCGTAGTAGTCCTCGATCACTTCCTGCGTCGCGTTGACCCGCGCCGACACCACCTCCGCCGGGATGTCGAGCCCGCGCATCCGCATGATCGCCGCCGCACGGACGTCGTGGGGCGCGCGACTCGACGGACACTTCGACGCCCGTCCGGTCTTCATCGCTTCGCAGGCGTCCGGATCACGGTCGTGTGGACACTCGCCGTACTCACAGGGGCGAGTCATCCGGTACACGGTATCCCGAATCGCCGAGATACTCATCCGGCCCCGAGACGTGGCGACAAGCGGGCGACGACCTTGCTCGTCCGAGACGTCGGGCCGGTTGACGCGCCGGTAGTCCTCGACGACGTCGACGACGCGCTCCGACAGCGCGACCGGACGCTCGCCGTGGACGTCGTTCTTCAGCGGCGTCGACGGTTCCCGGTTGACGAACTCCAAGTACCGTTCGTCGGGGTGGTAGTCCGACAGGTCGACGGCGTGGAGCGCGCCGACGCGACACCCGACGTGGAAGAGTAGTTCGAGGATGACGTGCTCGCGACTCGCGTACGCGAACTGCCGGTAGTGGTCGAGCAGGTCCTCGACGCGCTCCGGGCGCAGGTCGTGGTCGCGGGCCAGTTGGTGCTTGTCGAGTTCCGGGATCAGCACCTTCTCGTGGAGGTCCTTCGGGACCGCCTCGATCGCCTCGCAGTACCGCAGGAACGCACGGTAGGTGTAGGAGTTCCCGCGGATCGTCGTCTCCTTCACCCCGTCGCGGCGGCGGTCCGCGAAGTACCGCTCGATGGTCCGCCCGGACAGGTCGTTCAGGTTCGTGATGCCCTCGTCGTCAAGCCACTCGGTGAACTGCTTGAGTCGGTAGCCGTGGGCCTGTATCGTCCGCTGGTGCAGGCTCCCGCGCCGGTGATCGAGGTACATCTCGACGCCCTTCTCCGGCCCGAGCGGTTCGAGGTCGTCGCTCACGCGTAGATCACCTCGCCGCAGTCGGGGCACGGGTCACCGTCGAGGTAGCCGATGATCGTCGCGCCGCAACTGCACTCCTCGACACGAGAGCGCCGGCCCATCACAAGTTCGGGGCCACCGTCGAGGCGGATCTTCGCGCACTGCCGACAGACGGGCGGGTTACCGTCGCGCCCGGCGTCGACCCCGTCGGCCGGGTCACCACAGACGACACAGTCGCCGTCGTCAGGTTTTTCTCCGCTCGGTCCCTCTCGGGTCGTACGGGACATTCGTCCCGTAGGTTCCGACAGCATGGTCTTAGGCTCGGAACCGTAACGCGGGCGGCGTCCTAGCGCCGTCCGCGTCACCGACCAATCTCGAAGTGCCAACAGTGTCTCGCGTGGTTCCGCATGATTTAATCCGCACCGTTGTCACATATAATTTACTCAGAAACTGAGCTAAACATCTGGTGCTATTCGGTTATTTTACTATTTATTAGGTGACAGCGGCTCACATAGGTGCTTAATGCGACGATCCGGGACGTGGATGACGATCTGGGATGATCGGATCTTGGAAGTGATCCGGGAGGAGGGATCGGGATCGCCATCCGAATTAGCCAGTACAGACGTTATTCGAGTCTCTCGACAGCATGTTTCTCGTCGCCTTCAGAAACTTGCAGACCACCAACTACTCACCCATCTTGGAAATGGCGTCTATGTCATCACCGAGGAGGGGAAGAAGTACCTCGACGGAGAACTCGACGCCGACGAGTTGGAGGATGCGAGCGACAACGGGGAGGGGACGGCAAGCGCATAAGAGATGAAGTACCGGAAAAGGGGTCACTGGATGCAGTACACCGACGAACGGATACTCAAGTATCTGTCGTCGGTATCGACGGCGACGGCGTGGGAGATCGACTACGAGCAGGACGTCGAGAGGCGATCGTCGTCGGATCGAAAACCGGTGTCGAGTGCTGGCGAACGGGGGATTCGTCGACGTCTACCTTCGGGACGTCGGCCTCGACGACGAGTACGAGATTACCAGTTGGGGCGAGTTGTATCTGGACGGCGATGTCGATGCAGAGTTACAGCGGCCGTTGCCGGCGGTGCGGCCGCCGGATAAGGTGCGGCCGGGTTGGTGGGCGGGGTTCGGTTAGGCTTCGGTGGGATCGTCAAGTGCCGTCACGGAGAGTATCTTCCTGAGACGGTCTGTATCGAAGTCGCCGTCGGCGACAACGAGTTCGTTGCCCGTTGAGCGGGCGGTCGCGGCGATGAGGGCATCGCGGGGACTCAGCAGGTCGCCGGCTTCTTTGAGTTCATCCTGAATCCGAGCGCCCTCGACGGCAATCCCTTCGTTTAGTTCCAGTGAGTTCACCCAATCGAACTGTGAACGCTCCCCGCGAAGATCGGTGTTGCCGGGAGTGTGAACCGCACCCATCAACACCTCGTAGATGCAGAGGGCAGACGTGAAGTACGGTGGTGTGGTTTCGTCGTCGACGTAGCGGACGACATGGTCGGTGTTGTCGAGGTAGTGGATGATGACGGAACTGTCGAGAAACGTCATCGGGTGCGGAAGCTTCCCTTCATCCGCTCACGCTCTTGGAGCGCGTTCTCTGCTTTGTCGGTGCCGTCCCACGAACCAGCCGAGGACTGCATGGTATCTTCAAGGTCGGCAAGGCGATCAAGAAGTTCGTTGAACGTCTCGTCGTCGCGCTTGATTCGGTCGAGCTTTCGTTTTGTCTCGTCCGAAACGCGGATCGAGGTTCCCATATGTATGCACTACGTATACAGGACGGGAAGGTCTTTCGCCACTACAGCCACGCGACACCGTCCCGCGCCCGCTTCTGCGCTGCCGGTGAGAACGTCCCGCGGTAGTGGTCGAGGAAGGTTTCGAGGTCATTCCAACCGCCCCAGTCACACACCAGCAACGGATCGACGTCCGCGCTTGCGAGCGCCGTCGCCCACGTCCGCCGGAGATCGTGGAACGTCAGGTACTGCCACCCGGTATCGTCATCGTCGACGCGCTCGGCCGCGTGGGTGACCCACCGCCGGAGGGTCCGCGTGCTCGTGATGTCGACGAGCGACGCGCTCGACGACTCGTCGCGGACGTCGTCGACGGTCCGGATCGTCGTCGCGAGGTCGCGTGGGACGGGCGTCTCTCGGTACTTGTCGCCCTTCCCGTGGTGAACGCGGAGCATGGTGCCCGCGTCGGTATCGACGACGTGCTCGGGAGCGACGTCGAGGACTTCGTGCGAGCGGAGCCCGCACCGCGCGCCGAGGGCGAGGGCGATGTGTTCCTGCGTCCCGTCGGTGGCGTCGAACAGGGCCGACACTTCGTCTTGACTCAGCCATACCATCATATCGTCGCGTTGCTCGTGTTCTCGGAGATTCATGGTGTCCGGGTTTGGATGATTCTCGGTCACTCATTTTGGGACAGAAGAGTGGGACGTTCCTCAGAAGGACTGCACACTAACCGTCGTGAGTCTGATTGCTCAAAATCTTCCGGGACCACGCCGATCTTCGAGTGTCCCTTGGTCTTGTTTACGCCGCCATTCTTCATCAGATAACTCCTCACTACCTGACGAGTGCTTCGACTTGTTGGGGTCTAGGAGTGCATCAACATATTGATCGGCTTCTTTTTGAGACTTCGATGCCTTTGACTCCTCCTTGGTTGCTGGAGAATCGATTGGCCCGTTCTTGACCTCTGGAGGATCGGAGGTGGTTTTAATTAGTATTCCAAGCAACACGACGGCCAGTACGAGTGCTATGTGCCACCACTCCATTTAGTTCTGTAAATGATCACTCACCAATTAAAACTAATCAGTCATAGAATATTTCATATTCTTCTCACGCAGATTTGAAGTGAGAGACACAGGACCGGTAGTAGCCGACTTTCGGTCACTTCTCGGACGACGGATATCGCTTATTCACCTCGTCTTTCCCTCTCATCGGTAACGAACGCTATAGTAGCCTTTGTAAGTCATCACACACCTGATCGCATGACTGCGTTCGATCAGGTGTGCGGACAGTTACAAACGCTACTATAGTTACTCGAAGTACCACCTTCCACGTTGGTCAAGCTTCTGCACCCTACTGTCTGGATCGTCCGCTAGCCGATGTAGAACGGTCCTGACTCTATGTTGCCACTCAGGAGAACCGGTCCCGCCACTACAAATCTGGCTACAAGATATCGAGTCATCGCACAGGGACTGTACTTTTTTGAACGGCGGGATAGACTTCGGTTGAAAGATCACGGGATCCGACTTCAATACACGCCATGTCGGTGTTCCCGAGGCGGCGTTGCAACTCTTTGAGTTTATCTGGCATGTCCGTCATGGTTGAGTGAGGTGACTCGTACCCCCGTCGAATCCGTATCACCAAACCTGTATAAGCTTTTTGCTAAAATTCCTGATTTGGGCATTTTCAGGCCTTCTAGACCCATTTTACTAGCTCAGGATCCACTGGATATGAGAATCTAGTTCCACCAAACGACTACAGATACTGCTGACCTAGTGTCTAGTTTTGAGGTACTTCTGCATCACCAAAACCTTGTGGAACTTGCCCGATCGTCATAGGATTGTGTGGAGGAACAGGACAGGTGGGTTATCAGTTTGACCAGTGTTCGGGAATTATTCCATCTCCATAGCACAATTCACAGGTATATACAATTTCGTCAATGAGTCCCCCATTTGGGCCGTACACTGGTTCGACGTATGAACCGGCACCGTTGCATTTGTTTGCGTCGCACGCAACGAACTTTTCGGAATCGCATATTGGACAAAGTTCGTCATAATATTCGTAATTAGTATTGCCGCAGTCGGGGCAAGGCATAATCGCCACTAAATGGCAAGAAAAGTTAAAACTCGTGTGAGAGATCACACATGAAAGACACCCGTGTACCTCGGTTAATTACCGACGAGACGATACGTGGTGTGTAAACTTGCTACACGCTCGAAGGTCGGTTCCCACTCCACTGATCTTCGTCCATGCGATCCGTTTCCACGAGCGAAGCAAGCCGTATCGCGGGAGAGTGAGAGCCGAGCGGATTCGGCTCGTGAGACTCCGACCCGCACACGACGGCGCGGATCCATGGCACGCAGACGAATCGGGGCGCCGTCCGGGAGTGCCCCCCATCCGTCACGATCCACCAGAAATATTGTGAATGACCATGAACTTTTAGTCCCTAGCGTACGGGATGCCGACCGGGGCCCGAAACCATCTATCCCGTCTGTCCACGGCTGGGCCCCCCCACCGGTGGAACCGCCGTTCGCGGCGGGCGCGGTGGCCGTCCCGGTCACCTCCAGTGGACGCCCTCACGGCTGTAGTCGTGGGAGGCTGTCAGTCCAGAAACGCCAGTTCCTGCTCCGGATCGGTCGGAAGCCCGGCCATAATCTCGTCGACCTCGCCGTCGTCGAGGTCCACCTCGTCTAAGCCGCCGTCGCTCCGGTGGAGCGACCAGACGAAGTTGATCATCGTCGCCTGAAAGTGCGGGCTCTCCTGATCGCCCTCTCGGATGTGTTTGATGATCTTCGCCGCGGTTTCGGTGTCGAGTATCTCGCCCATACGATACCGTCGCGGGCCCTCGGCAGGTAGGTGTTCCGGAGCGTGGGTGGTCGTGAGGCCACTCGACGAAACGGCCCCCGAAGCCGTCGGAAGCCAGTCCATCCGCCGGAATCGGGTGGCGTCGGGATGCCGTCAGTCGCTGCCGACGGCAAAGGCCGTCGCGTCCTCGCCGGCCGTCGGCGTCGAGACGAGGGAGACGCCGACGGTGAGGACGGCCCCGAAAAGCATGAAGCCGAGAGCGACGTCCCACCCACCGTAACTTCTGGCGAGGAGGGAGATGGTCGTTCCGGCCACGTCGACGGGGACGGCGGGGACGAGGACGTGGACGAGATACAGGAGTTGAGGGACGCCGACGCCGACGAGCATCCCGTCGGCGGTGGTCGCCTCCCAGTAGAGCGCGATCATCACGGGGGGTGCGAGCAGAGCGAACCCGGAGAAAGCGGTGTCACCGACCTCGATGAGCGTCCCGGGGCGGGAGAGGCTGGCGACGAAGGCGAGCGTGGCGAAGACGGCGACGCCGACGCGGGCGATCCACGCCTCGCGGCGCTCACCCGCGTCGGGGCTGACGAACGGGCGGTAGAGGTCCCGGGTGAAATAGGACGACCCCGACAGCAGCATCGAGTCCGAGGACGACATCATGGCGGCCATCGCGCCGGCGACGACGAGGGCCGCGAACCACCCCGGTGTGTACTCGGCGAGCAGGACCGACAGGACGTTCGCCCCCTCGGGTACCTCGATGGGGAGGCCGGACGCCCACGCGCCGAGCATGAACGCGGGGACGAAAAGCAGGAGGACGAGCACCGGCCAGAGCGCGAAAGAGCGTTTCAGCACCGTCGCGGAGCGGGCGACGAAGAATCGCTGGTTGATCTGTGGGAACATGGTGACGCCGAAGGCGATGGTGACCGCCGAGGAGATGATGAACTGTGGGGTGTAGAGCCCGCCGCCGAGGGCGGCGAAGTCGGGGTTGGCGTCGATCATGCCGCGGGTCGCAGCGCCGACACCGCCGACCGCACCGACGATCCACACGACCGCGACCCACAGCACCGAGAGCATGAACAGTCCCTGGAGCGTGTCGGTCCACGCGACGCCACGAAGCCCCGCGAGCATCACGTAGACGATCATGAACAGCGTGATGAGCGCGGCTCCACCCCAGTAGGGGACGGTTCCGCCGGTCAGCCCGCGGAGCGCTTCGCCGGCACCCATCTGCTGGAGCATGACGTAGGGGAACAGCCAGAGCAGGCTGACCCCCGCGACCACTCCCCGCAGCGCCGGCGAGGCGAAACGATCACCGAGCATCTCTCCCAGCGTGACGTAGTCGCGGGCGCGACCGATGAGCCACTGACGGTAGCCGATCACGTACCAGAGGATGGCGAAGAGGACACCGTCCATCACACCCATGACGAGGATCCACTCCGGGCCGGCGCTGTACGCGAGGTTTGGCCCGCCGAAGAAGGTAAACGCCGAGAGGAGAGTCGCGAAGGTCGTAAAGAGGAGAACGAGGGTGCCGAGCGTCCGGCTAGCGAGATAGAAGTCCTCGGCGTCGTCGCCACCGACGCGGTAGGCGACCAACCCGACGCCGAGCGCGAGCAGGAGGTACGCGACGACGATACCGAGCGGTTGGAGCGTCACGGCCGCTCACCCCGCCCGACCCCGACGTCGCCGTCGACACCCATCAGCCGATCCCAGCCGGTCCGTGCGAACAACGCGAAGACGACCGCCGACACCCCCATCCAGCCGACGTGCCACCAGAGCCAGACGGGGAGACCGGCGACCACCGTCGCAGTCCCCCAGAGGAACCACGGCACCGAGAACGTGACGAGGACGGCGAACACCGCTATCCAGAGCCAATCTCGTGTGAAGTGCGTCATCGGAGTCGCGTACTTTCTCCAACTACGTAAATGATGCCGAATAATTCTCCATCACAGACTTCGAAGAAATTTCTTCTTCAGAGTTGGCGTCGGATCGGTGATCGAATTTCATCCGTATCGACAGGGGTAAGCACGGCCCATCCGACCGGCGTCGTGTGTCCACGAGCGACGCCGTCGTGCCGCCGTTTCTCGCCCTCGCAGTCGCGGTGGTGGCGATCAGTACGAGCGCCATCCTCGTCCGCTGGAGCGACGCCCCGAACGTCGTCAAGGCGCTGTACCGCGTGACGTTCACCGTCGGGGTGTTGCTCCCGGTCGTCCTCCGGCGCGGGAGTCGGGCGGCGGTGGCGCGGATCGGCCGTCGGGACGGAGTGGTCGCCGTCGCCGCGGGGGCAGCACTCGCCGCACACTTCGCGGTGTGGTTCGAGAGCCTCGATCACACGACCGTCGCGGCGAGTGTCACGCTCGTCCAAGCCCAACCGGTCTTCGTCGTCGTCGGGGCGTGGCTCCTCCTCGGCGAGCGAGTCGCCCGCCGGAGCGCCGCGGGCGTGGCCGTCGCCGTCGTCGGCACGGCGACCCTGTTCTTCGGCACGTCGCTGCTCGCGGCGGTCGATCCGACGGTCGGCGACGCGGGTGTCGACGCCGGGACCGGGTACGGGAACGCGCTCGCGCTTCTCGGTGCCGTCGCCGTCGCGGCCTACTACCTCGCCGGCCGGTCGCTCCGGCGGCGGCTACCGGTGGTGCCGTACGTGACCGTCGTCTACGCCGCCTGTGCCGTCGTCCTGCTTGTGGTGGCCGTCGGCCAAGGCTACGCCCTCTTTTCGTACGCCCCCCACGAGTGGGTCCTGTTCGTCGCGATGGCGGTCGGGCCCGGCGTCCTCGGCCACACCGTCATCAACTGGGCGCTCGGCCACTTGGAGTCCCACGTCGTCAGCGTCACCCTCCTCGGCGAACCTCTGGGGAGCGCGGCGCTCGCGGCCGTCCTCCTCGCGGAGGTGCCGACGGTCGGGACGCTACTCGGCGGAGCGGTCGTCCTCGCGGGGATCTATCTCACGGCGTCGGGACGGCCCGCTCAGTGAAGTTTGAGTTCGACCCGGCGACCGTCCGGGTCGCGCACGTACGCCGCCCAGTCACGGCCGTACGCCCCGTAGCGCTCATGGGGTTCGTCGGCCTCGACCTCGACGCCGGCCTCCCGGAGGTCGGCCACGAGGGCGTCGAGTTCCGCCCGCGTGCCGGTGCCCGAGGAGCGAACGAGGAGGCAGACGTGTTCGCCCCCGACGTCGATCGGTCCGTCGGTCGGGACGAGGTGGAGGTGGCGACCGCCCGCCACGACCGCGACGTACGGGACCTCGCCCGCCTCGTAGCGGTCGCGGTCCCGGGCTTCCATCCCGAGCAGGTCCCGATAGAACGCGAGCGACCGGTCGAGGTCGGTGACCCGCAGGGCGACGTGGTCGATGTCGACGACGTCCATGCCGGCGCCTTGGGGTCGGAGGCTCAAAACCGTACGGCCGTCCCGACGACCCGTTACGACTCGCCGGCGAGCAGTTCCCGCGTCCGCCGGTGACGGAACCGAAACATCGGTTCGAAGCCGACGCGAGCGAGCGGTCCGGCGGCGTCGCCGAGGGGGCCGAGCGGCAGGTCGTAGACGACCCGGTCGTCGACGACGGTCGCGGAGCCGTCGGCGAAAAAGCGATGCGTGTGTTCCCACTGCGGGAAGAGGCCGCCCTCCATCTCGTCGCGGAAAAAGGCCGACCCGTCGTCCCGGCCACGGTCGGTGATGACGGAGGTCCAGCGCTGTCGCGGGCCGACGCCGAGTGGCCGGAGCGACGCCTCGATGCGCGACCCGGTCTCCAGTATCTCCGGGTCCGGTTCGCCGTCGGGGCCGGTGACCGACTCGACTTCGAGGTTCATCCACCCGGGTGTCAGGGCCTCCAGTCCGCTCGCACGGGAGTGGAAGTCCCAGACGGCATCGAGCGACGCGTCGACGCGCGTTCGGCGCTGGTACACAGCCATACCTCACCTACGGACGAACGGCGGATAAGCACGACGGGCGCGGCCGATCCGGACCCGCGGTCGTGTCGCGGTTCGATATGCTTGTTGCGACGAAAGAATTTATGTGTCATGTTCTAACATGGGACTGTAGTGGACTACTATGGACGAAACTAGGCGCCGATTCCTCAAGCGATCAGGCGTAGCGACGATAGCAGCAACGACACTGGCGGGTTGTTCCGGCGGTGGCGGCGGCGGCGGTGGCGGCGGCGGTGGCGGCGGCGGGACGCCAGCGGGCGAACAGCGGACGATCGAGGGCGACAAGGGCGAAGTGCACTTCCTCTCGGCCGAGAACAGTTCGGCTTTCAAGCAGTACTACCAGAAGTGGGCCGAGCGGTTCAGCGAGGAGACGGGCTACGGCGTCAGACTGGAGTTCGTCGGCGTCGGGTCGAGCCAGTCGGCTCGGATCTCCCGGCTCCTGCAGGCGGGCAACCCGCCGGAACTGACGACGACCGCCCCGGAGAAAGGGGGCGGGCTCGCGCTACAGGGCGTCCTCGCGGACCTGAGCGAGCAGGCGAACTGGATGGAGGACCTCTACGGCTACGACTTCAACGAAGACTTCCTCTTCTCGCTGCAGGGGAACCAGTACGTCGTCCCCATCTGGGTCAACATGACGATGGACTGGTACCGAGTGAGTACGTGGGACGAGGAAGCCGGGATGACGCCACGGGAACCCACGTGGGACGAGTACCTCGAAGGCGTGCAGGCGGTCGATGGGGTTGGTGAACGCAGCGGAACCACCGTTCCGGCCGGACAGACCCTGATGGCCACGGAGTACTACATCGACCACATGTTCCAGAACGGCGGGCAGATCTTCGAGCGAAACGGGGACACCGTCGAAATCGTCATGGACCAAGGTGAGAACCGCGAACGCACCCGGGAGGTCCTGGAGTACATCGACCAACTCAACGACGTCTCCGTCGACGGGTCGGGCTACGGCTACGGGCCACAGATCGAGTCGTACTGGTCCGAGCAGTCGAACACGGTGAAGTACTTCGGGGCGCGACCGCTCCAACAGGCGGTGGCGAACAACGAGGCCGTCGCCGAGGACACCGGCCTCATGCACCCGCCGTCGCAGGCGGAGCAGACCCACCAAGCCTTCTCCGAGGGGTGGGTTATGTTCGAGGCCTCCGACAACAAGGAGGGAGCCCGGAGGTTCGTCGAGTTCATGTCCCGACCCGAACCGCTGTACGAACTCCTCCACATCGCACCGCTACACAACCTGCCGCCGTTCCCGGCGGCCGTCGACGACGAGGAGTTCCTCGACAACGAGTTCATCGACACGTGGGTGCGGCCGAACGACCACATCCGCATCGAGGACGTGGTGAAGATGGTCGAGACGGCGAAGACGCTGGTCGGGGAGACCGACCCCAACAACGCGCTGGCGTCGCCCGTGTTCTCGGAGTCGACGTTCGGGAACATGCTGTTCAACTACCTCCACGGCGACATGAGCATCGACGAAGCCATCGACGAAGCGGGGTCCCGCTCGCGGGAGATCATGGCGAACTTCGAACAGTGATCCACCAGAGCGACGGCGGGAGGTGGACGTAGATGGGCGAAGCGACCCCGACGAGCGGGGTCGAAGCGTCCGTCGAGGAGCCGTCGATCCGCGACCGGATCGGTGACCTGCTGGAAAACGAGACGGTCCTCGGCTACGGGAGCCTCTCGCCGGTCATGCTCCTGTTCCTGTTCATCGCCGTCTTCCCCATCGTGTGGGCGCTCGCGGGGAGTTTCTTCGCCATCAACGCGTTCAATCCGGTGTGGGAGTGGACCGGCCTCTCGAACTACGAACACCTCTTCTTCGAGGACGGCTTCTACTGGACCGCGGTGGTCAAGTCGGTCATCTTCGGCTTCGGCTCGGTGGCCGTACAGGTCATCCTCGGCATCATCTTCGCGCTCATCCTCCAGCGGTCGTTCCGGGGGAACGCCCTCGCGAGGGCCGTCGTGTTGCTCCCCTACCTCGTCCCGGTTATCGTCGTCGGCCTCGTGTTCCAGTGGATGATGAACCCGAACTACGGCGTCATCAACCTGCTCGGAATCCGCTTCGGGATCATCAACGAGGCGATCAACTTCCTCGGCAACCAGGACATCGCGATGTACGCGCTCATCGTCGCGGCGAGTTGGAAGTGGTCCATCTTCGTCGTGATGATGTCGCTCGCGCGTCTGGAAGCGATTCCCTCGGGCTACTACGACGCCGCGCGGGTCAACGGGGCCAACGCGTGGCAGCGCTTCCGTGACATCACGCTCCCGAACCTCAAGGGCATGATCGTCCTCGTGGTGTTGCTCCGCGGGATCTGGATGTTCAACAAGTTCGACATCATCTGGATCATGACGCGAGGTGGGCCGAGTCAAGCGACGACGACGCTTCCGGTGTACGCGTACCGGGTGGCGTTCAACCAGTGGCAACTCGGGGAGTCGCTGGCCATCGCGTCGACGCTGTTCCTGACGCTCGTCGTCGGGGCAGCCATCTACTTCGGTAAGTTCAACCCCGAACAGGAGGTTCGTGTCGAATGAGCTACAGCACATCCAAATCACCGATCGAGCGCATCATCGACTACTACGTCCGGAACGTCCCCCACGCCACGCAGCGCCGACTGAGCACGTGGGTGTTCCGGTTCCTCGTCGGGGCGACGGTCATCGTCATCGGCTTCCCGACGTACGTCATGCTGAAGTCGTCGATCCAGCCCGAACTCGAACTGTTCTCGAACACGTTCCTGTTCGTGCCGCGGAACCCGACACTGGAGAACTTCGCGGGGCTGTTCACCGAGACGGCCTTTGCCCGCTTCTACCTGAACAGCATCATCGCCGCACTGGGAACGATGGTGATCAGCGTCGTCTCCGCGACGCTCGCGGGCTACTCGCTGACCCGGTTTACGTTCCCCGGCAAGAAACGCCTCGCGCAGTCGGTGCTGTTCTCCTACATGTTCCCGCCGCTCCTGCTCGCGTTGCCGATGTTCATGATCTGGCGGGATCTGAACCTACTGAACAGCTACCCCGGCATCATCCTGGCACACAGCGCCCACGCGCTTCCCTTCGACATCTGGCTGATGTGGAAGTTCTTCCAGACGGTGCCGATCAGTTACGAGGAGAGCGCGTGGATCTACGGCGCGAGTCGCCTGCGTGCGATGCGCGACGTAGCCATCCCGATGGCGCTGCCCGGCATCATCGCGGTGTCCATCTTCTCCTTTGCCATCTCGTGGAGCGACTTCACGTTCGCGAACCTCCTGCTCACACAGGAGTCGATGAAGACACTCCCCATCGGGATGCTGGGGTTCATCGAACAGCAGGCGGTCAACTGGGGGCTCATCATGAGCGCCTCGGTGATGATGGCGTTGCCCGCCTTCCTGCTGGTGTACTTCCTGCAGAGTTACCTGCTTCGCGGGTTCAGCGTGGGTGGTCTCGGATGACCGACCCACGTCGCACCGCTCGACGACCGATCCACGAGGTGAGATACCGTGTCTGAGATACGAATCGAGAACCTTCGGAAAGTCTACGACGTACCGGGCGGCGAAGAGGTCGCAGTGGAAGGGTCGACACTAACGGTGCCGGACGGTGACTTCCTGACCCTGCTCGGCCCCTCCGGGTGCGGGAAGAGCACGACGCTTCGCTGCATCGCCGGCCTCGAGAACCAGACCGACGGAGAGATCTACTACGACGAGGACGAGGTCTCCGACCGACTGGCCCAGGAGCGCGACATCAGCATGGTGTTCCAGTCGATCGCGCTCTACCCGCACATGAAGTGCATCGACAACATCGCCTATCCGCTGAAGGTGCGGGGCGTGCCCAAGGAGGAGCGCTACGAGCGCGCTCGCGAAGTGGCCGGGACGCTGGAAGTCGAAGGACTCGTCGAGAAGTACCCCGCCGAACTCTCCGGTGGCCAGCGCCAGCGGATCGCCATCGCCCGCGCCATCGTCCGGGAACCGCGCGCGTTCCTGATGGACGAGCCGATGACCGGTCTCGACGAGAAACTGAAGGTGCGGATGCGCAAGGAACTCAAGCGCGTCGTCGACGAGACAGAACAGACGGTCATCTACGTCACCCACAGCCAGGAGGAGGCGATGATGCTCTCCGACTGGATCGCGGTGATGAGCGACGGCGAGATCGAACAGTACGGCACGCCGAACGAGGTGTACCAGGAACCGAACAACCGGTTCGTCGCCTCCTTCGTCGGGATGCCCGAGATGAACATGTGGCAGGGGGAGACCGACGGCTCGACCGTCACCGTCGACCTGGGCGACCAGACGGTCGAACTCGACGTCCGCGACACCGCGGACGACGCCGAGCGCAAGGAGAAATCCAACATCGGGGAACGGAGTTCCGACGACGTCGAGATCGGGTTCCGACCCCAGGCACTCAGCGTCGTTTCCGAAGGCGAGGGTGACTTCGACGCCGAACTCGACCTCGTCGAACCGATGGGCGAACACAGCCTCTGTTATGTCGAGTCGCCCATCGGCGAGATCCGCATCGTCGAAGACTCGACCGCCGGCCTGTCCGAGGGCTCGGTCGTCGGCGTCGACCTCGACAGCCACGAAGGGTACGTCTTCGACATGGACACCGGGTCGACCATCGCGCGGACCGGGTCGACGCCGTCCGGGTCGGCCGGCGTCTCCGGACAGGCAGCGACCGACGACTGAGTCGGCCGCCGGGACGTGCCGGCCCCACCGACAGCGCTACACGGGGGGCGCGTCTCTCGGCGAACGTCACGGGACGGTCCACACGGTGGGTCGTGACCGAAGCGACGGGAACACTATCATGAAAGCAATTCGATACCACGAACACGGTGACACAGACGTACTGACGGTCGACGACGTCCCGACGCCGGAACCGGGACCGGGCGAACTCCTCGTCCGGGTCCGCGCGGCGAGCGTCAACCCGATCGACACCTACGTGCGGGACGGCGCGGTGAGCCCCGCAGACGGCCTCCCACACGTCGGGGGGTCGGATATGGCCGGCGTCGTCGAAGCCGCCGGCGACGGCGTCGACGGGATGGCGGTCGGGGACCGGGTGTTCGCCACCGGTCTCGGCCTGTTCGAGGACGGGACGTACGCCGAGTACGTCGTCGCGCCGGCCGAGTCGCTGGCACCGCTCCCGGAGTCGGTGTCGTTCGACGAGGGGGCCGCCGCCGCCATGGCCTTCGCGACGGCGTGGCGGGGCCTCGTCTACCGGGGCGACCTCTCGGTGGGCGACGCCTGCCTGGTGCAGGGTGGCCGCGGGGGCGTCGGCCACGCGGCGGTCCAGATCGCGGCCCACGCGGGGGCACGGGTGGTCGCGACGGCGAGCACCGACCACTCGTTCCTCCGGGACCTCGGTGCGGACGCGGTCGTCGACTACGCGGCCGACGACGCCGCCGACCGGGTCCGCGAGGCCGCCGGCGGGGAGGTGGATGTGGTACTCGAGACCCACGCCGCGGCCAACGTCGAGACGGACCTCGATCTCCTGGCTCGCGGCGGGAGCGTGGTCATCCTCGGCGAGGAGGAGCCGATCCGGATCGACCCCGGGGCGTCGATGACAGGCAAGATCGCCGACGCCGACCTGCGGTTCATGTCGATCATGGCCTCGCGCGACGATCAAGTGCCGATCCTCGAACGCGTCGGTCCCTTGCTGGCCGACGGCACGTTCACGGTCGAAATCGAGGCCGCGTACCCGCTGGCGGAGGCGGCCGAGGCACAGCGCCACGTGCTGTCGAGTGGCTCCCGTGGGAAGGTCGTCCTCGATATCGACGCAGAGTAGCGCCCGAAGGACCGGGGGATTCATCGTCCTGTGGCCACCTTCCGAGGGTATGACGACGACGCTCGACCCCGACGACACGGTCGCCGTCCTCGCCCACGACCGATTCCCCGATCGCGCGAAGACTGCGGTCGGCGTCATCCGGTACGCCGACTACGACGTGACTGCGGTGATCGACCGTGCCCACGCCGGCGAGTCGGTCGCCGACCACCTCCCGGACGCCCCGGACGCCCCGATCGTCGGGAGCATGGCCGACGCCCCGGACGTGGACGCCCTACTGATCGGTATCGCACCCATCGGCGGCGGTTTCGACGACTCCTGGCGACCCGACGTGCGGGCCGCCATCGAGGCAGGGTGTGACGTGGTCGGCGGTCTGCACTACTTCCTCGCCGACGACGACGAGTTCGCGGCGCTCGCGGCCGACCACGGCGTCGACCTGGTCGACGTACGACGCCCGCCCGAGGACCTCACGGTGAGCGAGGGGCGGGCGGGTGACGTGGACAGCGAGGTGATACTGACCGTCGGCACCGACTGCTCGACGGGCAAGATGACGACGACGCTCGAACTCGTCGCCGCGGCCCGCGAGCGAGGGATCGACGCCGGGTTCGTCCCCACCGGGCAGACGGGGATCATGATCGCCGGGTGGGGGATCCCCGTCGATCGGGTGATCTCCGACTTCGCGGCGGGGGCCGTCGAGCGGATGATCCTTAACGCCGCCCCCGACCACGACGTCCTCTTCGTCGAGGGACAGGGGACGATAGTCCACCCAGCCTACTCCGGGGTCACCTGTAGCCTGCTCCACGGCGCGATACCCGACTCGCTGGTGTTGACCCACAGCGCCGGACGGGAGACGATCCACGGCTACGAGGAGTTCGCAATCCAGCCGATCGGAACCTACGTCGATCTCTACGAGGACCTCGCAGCGCCGGTCGCCTCCGCGGAGGTGGCCGCCGGTGCTCTCGACACACGGTCGGTCGACGGCGACGACGCGGCGCGGGATGCGGTCGAGTCGTACGCCGACGCCGTCGGCGCACCGGCGACCGACCCGATCCGATTCGACGCCGACGAGATCTTGGACGGCCTGCTATGAAGGCCGAATTCGAGCGTCTGACCCTCCCCATCGACGGCGCGTTCACCATCTCGCGCGGGTCGATGACGGAGGTGGAGACGGTGGTCGTCCGCGTCAGCGACGAGGCGGGACGAACGGGTGTGGGTGCCGCCGCGCCCGACACACACTACGGCGAGACGGCCGACACCGTGTGTGCGGTGCTTCCCGACCTCCTCGACGCGGTCGAGGCGGTGGACGACCCCCTCGCACTCGGCGAGGTCGAGCGCCGACTCCGCGCCGTCGTCCGTGAGAACCCGGCCGCCCGTGCCGCCGTAAGCGTCGCGGTCCACGACCTGGCGACCCGTCGTCTCGGCGTCCCACTCTACCGTCACTTCGGCCTCGACCCCGACCGCGCGCCACCCACCTCCTACACGGTCGCCATCGACGACCCCGAGACGATGGCGGACCACGCCGCGGACGCCGTCGACGCGGGCTACTCGATCCTGAAGGTGAAACTCGGCACCGACCGCGACCGGGAACTGGTCGAGGCGATCCGGGGGGCCGCCCCCGACGCGACGATTCGCGTCGACGCCAACGAGGCGTGGACGCCCCACGAGGCCGTCGAGAAGAGCGAGTGGCTGGCCGACCTCGGCGTCGAGTTCGTCGAGCAACCCGTCCCGGCGGAGCATCCCGCAGGGTTGAAGCGGGTCCACGAACGCAGCGCCCTCCCGGTCGCCGCCGACGAATCCTGCCGCGTCCTCGCGGACGTCCCCGCGGTGGCCGACCGGGTCGACATCGCGAACCTGAAACTGATGAAGTGTGGCGGCGTCCGCGAGGCGATCCGGATGGTCCACGCCGCCCGCGCACACGGGCTGGAGGTGATGCTCGGCTGTATGGTCGAGTCGACCGCCTCCATCGCGGCGTCGATCCACCTCGCGCCGCTGGTCGACTACGTCGACCTCGACGGCGCACTGCTCCTCGCCGAGGACGCCTACGAGGGGCCGACCTACGACGGCGGGCGCGCGACGATTCCGGATCGTCCGGGGACGGGCGTCCGGTCGCGCTGACCGGCACCGCTCAGTCCGTCGCCCGGAGGTCGACCCAGCCGTCCGTGGCGCGTCGGCCACCGTCGCGCGTCAGGAACAGCGCCGAGAGTCCGTCGCGGGCGGCGACGAACGACGACGCTCGGTCGTCGTCCATCACGAACGCGGCCGTGGAGTAGGCGTCGGCCGTCTCCGCGTCCGGCGCGACGACCGTGACGCTCGCGTCCTCGGTGGGCGACCGCCCGGTCCCGGGCGTGAGGATGTGGTGGTGGGTGCGGTCCTCGTCGTAGTAGATCCGGTAGCTGCCGGAGGTGGCGACGCCGCCGCCGTCGAGACGGAGGGTCGCGGCGAGACCGTCGCCGTGGGGGTCCTCGACGCCGACGCGCCAGCGCGACGCCGAGTCGGACCCGCCGAAGGCCCGAACGTCGCCGCCGGCCTCGACGAGGCCGGCGTCGACCCAATCACGGAGGACGGCGACGCCGGCGTCGACCACGGCACCCTTCGCGACACCGTCGAGGGTGACGGGCGTCGGTGCCCGGAGCGTCGATTCGGATATGTCGATCACGTCGAAGGACGCGTCCTCGACGCGCCGACGGGCGTCCCGTGGGGTATCGTCTCCGGATTCGTAGGCCGACAGTACGGGGAGGACCGTCGGGTCGAACGCGCCGTCGGTACGGTCGTAGATCCGCCGACACCGACGGAGGAGCGCGACCAGTTCGGGCGACGGGTCGGCGAGAACGCCAGCCTCGTTCAGGCGCGCCACCTCCCCGTCGGCGTCGTGGCGCGTGAACACCGACTCCAGACGGGACATCTCCGCGAACGCGCGTTCGACGCCGAGTTCGGCTCGATCGGGGTCCCGCGTCACCGCAGTGACGGTCACGAGCGACCCCATCATGAGGCGAGTGCTTCGGACCTCGGTGACCTCCCCACGGACGAGCAGCGTCCGCCCGAGAACCCCGGCACCGGCGGCTCCCCCGACGGCCGTCGACAGGAACGACCGGCGGTCGAGTTCACGCATCGTCCTCACCACCCGTGGTGTCGGGCCGACCGGCGGCGTCCGATCCCGGCGACTCCTCGGGCGACGCGTCGTCCCCGGCCGTCGATCGGCGGACCATGCTGACGACGGTCCCCTCGGGAACCAGTTCCTCGCTCCCCGGATACAGGTCGGTCTCACCGCTGTCGGTCATGGCACGGTTCGCGAGAATTCGCTGTTAGTCCGTCGTCCGGTCCTCGGGGCGGATGCGCTCGATGAGCGCGGGGTCCCGCCAGGCATCGACCGTGAAGCCGTGTTCGTTGTCGTACTGGAGGACCACCGGACACCCCTCGGGATCGTGGTAGTTGTCGACACAGACCGAACACTGGAAACACTGGAACTGGTCGATTGAGCCGTCGTCCTCGATGGCCTGGAAGTCACAGTCGGTCTGGCACTTCACGCAGTCGCCACAGAGGTCGTACCGCTGGATCGGCTCCCGCTGGAGGATGTTGCCGAGGGCCAAGCCAGCCCCGAGGGGACAGACGTACCGGCAGTAGGGCCGGAACATGAACGCGCCCGAGACGACGAGCAGCGCCGACCACGCGATGTAGACCGGGTCGGTTACGAGCGAACTGTAGAAGGCCGCTTTGAACGGTTCGACCTTCGCCAGCGTCGCCCCGAAGTCCGTCGAGACGACGAAGCCAACCACGATGGCGACGAAGAGCGGATATCGGATCTTCTCCAGTTTGACGTGGTACTCACGGGGGAGTTCGTACTCCCACGGCGTCGCCTTGTAGAGCAGTTCTGAGAGCGCACCGAACGGACAGATCCACCCGCAGAAGACCCCTCGACCCCACTTCGGGATGACGAGGGCGACGTAGATGAACGTGATCGCGACCAGCGGTGCGGAGAAAAACAGCGCCCACCGGAAGCCGCCGGTCGTGGCCCACGAGATGAGCTCTCGGACCAAGATGGCGATTTGCTGGGTGGTCGGCTGGGTCGGGTGGTACCAGCCGAGGAAGACGAGCGTCGCCCCGAGCGTCCCGATCCGCAGGCGGTTGACCGTCACGCCCGCACGCCGACAGAGGCGCGAGCGGAAGGTGAACACGCCGAGGATCCCACCGAGGAAGAGAACGAGCGCCAGGGCGGTACTCCAGTTGTCCTCCCACGCCGACTCGACGGTGCCGACCCACGCCGGTAGCACCTGCGCGGCGGCGGCGTCGACGGGACGCCGGACCGCGAGACCGCCCGGCCCGTAGGTCCGCCGAATCCGCTCCCCGTCGACCGTCAGGTCGAGGACGAACGGTCGGGTCGTGTCGAGCGTCGGAACCACGAGCGCCGCGCTCCAGTCGACGCCCTCGACCTGCGTCTCCCGAACCGGCGGCGCGGACGAGCGGGTCCACTGGTGGAGGCGAAGGCGCTCCGGATCCGGGGAGCCGGGAGCGGCGAGACCGACCCAGAGGACCGTCGCGTTGGCGTCGGTGGCGTTGGCGTCACCGAGGAGGCTCTCTCTGACGGGGGCCGCTTCGATGGGGGCCGCGTAGAGCTGGATCGGCGCGGAGGCGTTGGGTCCGGCGGGCGTCCCAGCGTCCCAGCGAGCCAGTTCGGTTCCCCGACCCAGGTCGCCGAGCGTCATCCGTCGCTCCGCGGACGACCGGTTCGACACGGCCGTTTCGTTCGCGGCCCCGTCGACGTCCGATTCCGAGATGATGCCCTTCTCCCGGGCCACGATGCGGGCGGAGCGTGTCACCGTCTCGATGGACGCCCGCGTGGTCACGGACGCGCCGGTGAGCGCGTCGACGTGATACTCGTCCGATCCGGCTTCGCGGAGCGTAACCTCCTCGGTGACGGACATTCCGACCATCTGGTGGCCGAACTGGCGCAAGCGCTGGATGGCGGAGACGCGGTCAAAGAAGGGTTCGTGCTGTTCGACGAGTTCGACCCCGCGGATGGTGCCGTCGGTGTCCATGGCCACGAGGAATTCGATCGGTTCCTTGCCGTAGCCCTCGACGTCGACGACGTTGCTCGTGAGGAAGACGTAGCCGGCGAGTTGGCGCTCGCCGTCGACCTGGCGGTAGGCTTCGACCGTTCGGTACTCCCCCGACGGCTCCGAGAAGGAGTCGGCACCCGGATAGACCTTCGAGAGGCTTCGCTCCGAGAACGGGTCGTCGATACTCGTTCGGTCGACGGCCGCGACCGTCGCAGGCAGCGAGGCCAAAAGGAGTATCGCGAAGACGATCGCGATCCAGCGAGAGTGGTTCACGCTCGACGGCACGCTCCCGAGTCGGTGCGAGCGTTCGTCGGCAATGCGGCGTCGAGAAGGGGACAGACGACGAGTGGGACCGTGATCTGTGACACGATATCACTCTACGTTCACTATTTTTTAATACTATCGTCACACGGCCGACACCAATCGCCGGAGGGGATTTACCAGTCGACGAACGGCGTCTGGCCGCCCGCACGATCGAGGTAGGTGCGTTGCATCACCTCGATCGCCTCGGGGAGGGTCGCGCCGTCGTCGGCCGCCTCCCTGACCCGATCCTTCTTCCACGCGCTCGGGACGGTCCCGTCGCGTCGGCGCTCGACGGGTGCGAGATAGTCGTCGATCGCGTCGACGCCGAGGCCGGCCTCCCGGAGGCCGCGACGGGCGTGTGCGAACAGGTCGTCGTAGACGGCGTCGGGGTCGGTCGTCCGGTCGCCGTCGGCGGTGATCCACGCCAACTCGGCGTCCGGCCCGTGGGCGACGGCGTCGTAGAAACAGTCCCGGGCGGCCGTCCACGGCAGGTCGAGGACCGGGTGGTCGGCAGCGACGAGTCCCCGGAGCAGCCCGACGACGAGCGCCTGGATGGAGACGGTGTCCCGGACGGTCGGCTGGGTCGGGAGCGGGCGGTACTCGATGCGCAGGGAGGCCCCCTCCCGTTCGGTGCCGACCGGTTGGCCGCCGACGACGCCACGGACCCACCGCCAGTGGACACCACGCTTGTGGTCGTACTCGCGGATCGTCGACCGGTACGGACTGGCGTCCGGGGCGTCCCCGTCGGCGAGGACGGGCGCGTACGTCTCGTCCGCGACGACCCGATCCACCACGTCGGTCGCCGCCGCGAGGTCCCGCGGGAACCGGACCTTCCCCTCGCCGCGGGGTGCGCCGGCGTTGATGCTTTCCTCGAACACCCGGATCCGGTGTTCGTGGAGGGTTGCCTCGATCACGTCGGGATCGGCGGCCGCGTCGTAACAGTCCGCGGGGAGAAACGGGGAGTTACTCGACAGCGAGAGGACCGGACCGGTCGTCCGCAGCGCGGCGTTGAAGTAGTCGGGGAAGTCGTCGACCTCGGGGATCTGGAGGTGTGGCTGGATCGAGGTGGCGAGCGACTCGGCGAGGATCGTCGGATAGGAGAGGCGAGCACCGGGCGCGTCGACGGTGATCGTCCCTCCACTCCGGTCGAGGATCTCGTTGTCTAGTGCGACGTAGCGGGGGTGCTGGCGCATGTTCCGCGCGACGACGACCCCCGACCGCTCCTCGACGGCGCCGAGGTAGGTGTCGGTCCCACCGGCTGGGGGGATGGTCCACATGGCGTCGAGGACCGGGACGAGACCCTCGTCGCCGAGGACCGTCCGCGCATCCGCCACGTTCTCGGCGATGCGGTCGGCCTGTTTCGCGAGGCCGTCGGCGTCGAAGGGTGTCGCCTCGGAGTTGACCTCGAGGTTGTGGACGCCGAGTTCCTTCGCGAACCCGCCGCGGTCGAAGGCCGCCTCCGGGATGGACGCGAGGCGACCGTCGTCGTCGACGGCGTAGGCCTCCAGTTCCATTCCGACGGCAAAGTCGTCGGTGTCGAGACGGCCACTGACGATGTCGTCGCGGATCCGGACGGCCTGGTCGCGGGCCCGACGGTCGAACTCCTCGCGGATCTCGGGGTCGGTCGATCGCTCGACTGCGGCGACGAGGTCCGGTTCGTCGCCCATCAAGCCGACTCCTCGCGGTCGTTGTCGGTCTCGCCCTCACTCTCGCGTTCGCTCTCCCGCAGTTCGTCGAGTTCCGCCTCGACGTCGTCGTCGACGGGAGCCGTCGATTCGTCGGCGTCGGCCTCGGAACCACCCGACTCCCCCAACTCCGCCTTGAGCGTCTCCAGTTCGGCGTCCACCTCGGTCGACGTCCGCCCGGACTCCAGCTGGCGGTCGATCTCGTCTTTGTCCGAGAGGGCGTCCTCGAAGGCACCCGACTCCTGGAGTTCGTCCATCGCGGCCGACCGAGCCTCCATCTCGTCGGTCCGCTCCTCGGCGCGTTCGAGCGCCCGACCCACGTCGCCCATCTCGTCGCCGACGCCGCTGATCGCCTCCGAGACGCGGTTCGACGCCTCCGCGGCCTCGTAGCGCGCCTTCATCGTCTCCTTTTTCGTGCGGAACTCCTCGATCCGGCTCTGGAGGGTGTTCTTCTTCTCGACGAGGTCGTCCTGTGTCGACTGGAGGTCGGCGATCTGACCCTCCAACTCCTCGATCTGGGTCATCTTCTCCTTCTTTTTCTCCAGTGCCCGCCGCGCGAGGTCCTCACGGTCCTGGCGTACGGCTTCGCGGGCCTGTTCGTTGTGTTTCTCGACGTTGTCCTCGAGGCGACGCTTCTGGATCTCGAGGCGCTTCTTCTGTGTCGTCAGATCGGCGATACCCTGTTTGACCTGCTGGAGTTCGTCGCGCATCCGCTCGTAGGAGTAGTCGAGCGTCTCGGTTGGGTCCTCCGCCCGGTTCAGGAGGGCGTTGAGCTTCGACCGAACGACGTAGGAGGCCCGCGAGAGTATTCCCATACCCCTCCTTGGGGACGCGGGCCTTAAAATCTCACCCGGCGACAGGATCGTAAGGGAGGGAATCGTAGCCAACGGTGTGACGACCGAACGCGTCCGGATTCCGGGGACACGTCCAGTTCGGGGGAGTCTCGACAGCGACGACGGCGACGCCCGGGCCGTCGTCGTCGCGGCCCCCCCACACCCCCAGTGTGGCGGCGACCGACACGACGGCCGCCTGCGTGCGGTGAGCGCGGCCCTCCCCGAGGGGATCGACTGTCTGCGTTTCGATTACGGTCCCTGGGACGAGGGGCGGGGCGAACGCGCCGACGCCCGCGCCGCCCGGGAGTGGGCGGCCGACCGCTACGACCGCGTGGCCCTCTTCGGCTACAGTTTCGGCGGTGGCGTCGCGCTCCTGACAGCCGCCGCCGTGAGCGGCCCAGTCGCCGCGCTCTCGCCCGTCGCCCGCCTCGACGACGGGAGCGACGTGGTCGCCGCCGTCGACCGGGTCGACGACCCGCTGTGGGTCGGCTACGGGATCCGCGACGACACCGTCGACGCCGAACGGGTCGGCGAGGCGGTCGGCGGCCGGGGTGGGACGGTCGAGACGTTCCCGGCCGACCACGTCTTCGTCGGCCGGGAGGCGCGGGTGGGGAGCGCGGTGGCGGCCTTCTTCGAGGACGTGCTGTGATCCGGAGGGCAGCCACCGCACGCGAGCGATTTTTGCTACTCGCCGCCGTACGGGACGGCGTGTCATCGACCAGCTACACCCGACGCGGGGTGGTCGGCCTCGGGGCCGCGATCGCGACGAGTCTCACCGGGTGCGCGGGTGGCGATGGGGGATCGGGGACCGATCCGGCCACCGATACCGACGACGCGCGATCCAACGACCTCGACCGCCGCGAGGCGAACGTCGTCGGCGTGACCGTCGAGAGTGAGGGCGGTGGCGACTACCGGTTCGACGTGACGCTCCTGCACGACGACGACGGCGAGGACGGCTACGCCGACTGGTGGCAGGTCGAGACGCTCGCGGGGGAACGACTGGGTCGACGTGACCTGGCCCACCCCCACGGAACCCGCGAGTTCACGCGGTCGAGGACGGTTTCGGTGCCGGTCGGGACGACCTGCGTCGTCGTTCGTGGGCACGATCGGACCCACGGCTGCGGTGGACGGGCGATGCTCGTGAACGTCGAAACCGGCGACGGTACCGCCGTCTACCAAGGGTCGGAGCGGGAGTCGGTCGCCGACCGCGAGTGTCGATAGCCGTGGTCCCAACGAACGCGTGCTCCCGCTACTCGTCTCGCTGTGCCCGCCGAGAGAGCTTGAGATACGTGGCGAGGCCGAGGATGGTCGCCGGCCAGAGACCGACGAACTGCCCTTTCTGCTTGTCGCCGCGCACGTAGTAGTAGTACAGCGCCAGCGCGACGGAGCCGACGGCGGCCAGTCCCGCCGGGCCGAGGCCGGTCGATTCGAGGTCGTCTGCCAGTTCGTCCGTCGGTTCGTCGTTTGTTGTGTCGCTCACCTCTATCGGTTGGTCCCCAGACGGGTATCTCTTTCGTCCGTGTGACAGGAAAAGCCGTTCGTCGACGGGTCAGTTGTACTCCCGCCAGCGGTAGCCACACTCCTTGCATTTGATGCGTGGTAACAGCGTATACAAAAATCAAATTTATAGCCCATATGTACTCAAACTAACAAGAAAATCCTCAAACTCAGGTCTTTTATCTCGTTAGCGTAAGCAAATCGTAGCATTTATTATTGTATAGTTATACGTTTTATTTGCTATGTCAGAAAAAAATGACGAGGAAAAACCAGATAAGAAACTCGTTGGCGTCAGAGTTGAACCAAAGAGACACGAGCGATGGACTGAGTTTGTCGAAGAGTCTGATGAATTTGGCTCGCTTGCTCAGGTCCTGAGGGTAGGGGTTGAATCCGTAATCAACGATGAAGAGGACGATTTGGACGAACAGTTGGATATGCTGAGGGATGAACTGGAAATGCTGAGACAAGAGAACCGCCGTACGCGTGAAGCTGTTGAGGAAGTCCCTGAGAAAGTGGATGGTGCTACACAGGTGGCAGAGGAGGTGATTTATCGGCTTGAGGAATTCGAGGGTGATCTGGAATGAGAACAGAGTTCGAAAGTTTTGTTGACTATCTCAAAGCCCGTAAGTCGAAGAGTACGTGGCTTAATCGACAGAGTGGTTTGAAGAAATTGAATGAGTGGATGGACGAGAAAGACTACGAGTTGGAAGATTTGGATGCTGTGACACTGGAGAGCTTCTTGACTTGGATGGCTAACGGAGACGTGTCTAATCGCACTGCTTACGAGTATATGACGGCGGTTCGTCTGTTCTTTGATTGGTACGAGAAACGGTCCGATTTCACCGTGAATCCTGCGAGGAATGTTGACACGGATTGGATTGATAAAGACGAGCCGAAGCACTCGGGTCGCGTTAAGTTAGAGGATGAGGCGGACGAGTTCTGAGTGCTTATGCCAGAATTCGACCGCCTCAACGGATGTATCGAGTGGATCGACTTGTCGTTTGTGGAGCGAAAGCGGACTCCCGAGTGGGCGATTCAAGTGGGCATCCGGTGTCATCTCGCAGGTATGTCAACAAGGGATGCCAGTCAGTTTCTCGATGAGTTGGGAGTCAAACGTAGTCACGTCGCGGTTCACAACTGGGTGCACAAGGCCGATCTACAGCCGATGTCGACGGTGAGTGCGGATCAACTTGCGGTCGACGAGAAAGTGATCCGCATCAACGGCGACGACTACTGGCTGTACGGTGCCGTCGATCCCCAAACGACGAAATCCTGCAGTTCAGGCTGTTTCCAGCGACGACGAAACAGACGACGCGATGGTTTCTGACCGAGCTGCATCGGCAATATCGGCTAGATGGCGTCGAATTTCTCGTCGATGACGCCGATTATCTAGTGAACGTCCTCGACGAAGACGGGTACCGATTCCAGATGATTTCACACGGGAATCGGAATGCCATCGAACGTGTCTTTTGGGAGATAGAACAACGAACCTCATCGTTCGCAACTAGTTTCAGCCATGTCGAACCGCAGACAGCAGAATCGTGGCTCCAAGCCCTCGCCGTCCGGCACAACTCACGCCAAAGTTAACGCGACCAGCACTCGAAGCCAAATCTAACAGTTGAGGAGATGAGAGCATTGATCGAGTCAGCTCCGTCGATGAGGGCGAAAGCGATGATTAGCTTGATGGCAAGTACTGGGATTCGTGCTAAAGAGTGCTGTCAGGCTGAGATGGACAACTTGGACTTGGACGAGCGGAGCTTAATGATTGACACGGTTAAAACAGATTACGGCGAGAGACCCGTGTACTTCGATCTTCGAACGAAGCGTATTCTGAAAAAATATATTGAGAATGGATACCGTGAGAAGTACGCTTCAACAAATGACGAGTACATCTTCCTGAGCTATAACAAGAACCAGCACAAGGAGCATCCGCACGTCAGTACAGACCGTCTCCGTGATGACTTTCTCACAGCTGTCGAGAACTGTGAGAAGATTCAGGATAAGGTTGAGAAAGAGGAAATGGAAGACGGCAGGGAGCGTAGCACGATTGGAACGCATATTCTGCGTCGTTCCTTCTCTCAGCATTGGATCGATAACGGTGGAGACTTGATGTCGCTTAAGAACCACCAAGGGTGGGAAAATCTGGAGACGGCTAAACAGTACTTGAGCGATGATGTAGACCGTGAGACTCGTGACAGATACGGTCTCAGCCTCTAACTGTTCGAGGCGTTCTCATAACTGCGTCCTCTCTACTATTGAATCTGCGTTGACGGAAGAATCGAGCAATCTCCTCAACAATTACTTGTGGGAATATAGAGTATCCTCGTTTATCTCAGAGATCATCTCACAGCTTGACGACAATCTGGCTATTGAGACTGATGTAGAAACGGGCTGGTGATACACTAACAGGAGGGTGTGATTATTTAGGGTTATAATTCGATCTAACACGTATGTATGACAACCGTTGGAACAGAAACAGAGACATCGTATCGCCACAAGACCCAACTTTGAGTCCGAACCGAGAATTTGTTATCCAACCACAGAAGCAGAGTCACCGAATACAAGGTGATTTCGCATCTGTTCTAGTTTAGTGGCGGTCAAAGCCGAACTCACCTCGTTCAACCTGCTCACGTAACCGATCTCTGTGTGGATTTGGATTTCGTGCCACCCATAACAACAGCTCGTCCAGATCTGGCAGTTCGTAGCCCAACTCGACCATGAGGTACAGCTGGATCAGATGAGCGTGGCGTTCGACGGCTAGCGAACAGCGACGGCGGGGGAGCCGCGACGCCGACGAGTCGGCGTCTTCGGCGGCTTCGGCCTCTCGTTGTCTTGCCTCAAGCGACCGTAACTCATCCACGATTACACGACTCATCAGCAGCGAAATTGCCGCCATGATGATCAGCGCCTCGATGATGTAGGCGTCGGTCGTGTTGATCTCATCCAAGCCGAACCGCGACTTCAGCTCCTTGAACAGCAGTTCGACCTCCCAGCGCGCCCGATAGAGCTGCGCAATATCGGGCGCGCTATAGTCGTCTTTGCCGAGATTCGTCAGGTAGAGGTGGTACTCTTCGGTCTCCTCGTTGCGCAGGCCGACCAGTCGAAACGTCCGGGTCGCGCTGGCGCCCGACCCTCCCTTGCGCTCGAATGAGAGCGTGATGCGGACGTCGATCTCCTGTCGCTGCAGGTCGTCGAGGACGGCCTGCAGCGACTCCCCTTCGAGTGGGATACTGTTGCCCCGCCACGTCCGCAGTTCTTCGACGATCTCGAAGTTCGCGTTTTCCTTGACGCGGGAGACGAACCAGCCGCCGTTCTGGTCGATGCGGTCGAACAGCCAGAAGTCGTAGAAGCCCAAATCGAGCAGTATGAGGGCGTCAGCTACCCACTCTCCGGTGGGTAGCTGACTCCGGTCGTGAGTAGTTCCGTCGGTTGTACGGAACCGGGTTGGAAGGCCGGTGGAGAGTGACTCTGTGAGGTGGAGCTTCAGTTCAGCCTGGTCTTCGCCAGTTGCTGCGTAGATATCAGCGGCGTCCTGGTACAGCGAAACGATAGTTGCGTCGGCAATGAGGACGTCTCGAAAGCGTTCGAGACGTCCGTTCAACTCGGCTCGTCCGGTATCGAGATTTTCGATGGCGTCATCGAGAATCTCTCGAAGGAGTGCAACGAAACCCGGTTCGAACCAGTCGTGGAACGCCGCGTAAGAGAGTTCCTCGCAGTCAGCCATCTCGACGTAGCGTTCGAGAAATGCCTGGAGAGAGCGGTCTGATCCAGCGGCGAAACCGAACGAGAGCGTGTAGAATAGCGCAACGATGTCGAACTTCCGCTCTCGTTCGACAAGTGATGTTGCGCGAGCGCGCTCGCGCAACTCGTCGGAGGGAAACGCTCTTTGAATCCGGTCAACAATCACCGAATCCGGTGGGGTATAGGTCACACTTCCCACCGGATTCCTCAACCGGGTAGTTGCAACGATATCCAATCAACAGACGGCGGTTGGATTCTTCGCTAAACTAGAACGCATGCCTTCTCCGTGAAAGACTGTCTTCGTCTGTGGGATCTCGGAAATGGGCAACTGGATTCCTCAGGTTGTGAAGCTCATCCAGTGCGACCCCATTTACTCCATCTGGTTCCACGATGTCCTTCTCAGCGAGGAAGTCCACAGCATCGTGGTACCCAAGCATATCATTTTCTGTAAACTCACCTGCGTCATATGCCATAGCACAGACAGACTGTTCTATGAATGATTGACCGAGCAATATGGATCCAGAGAATATCCCGTAAATATAGGAGAGTTGTGAATCTTCATAGAGTGTTAGTGCTTTCTCACCACCGAACATCGACATTCCGTGTGAGTATTGCGGTCGGTGTTTAGAAATCCACTCAGCTCTTTCATTCATCCCGTCTCGTTCTGCCTCAATAAGCTCATTTACGTAGCTTTCTGCGTCCATATTGATTAATTTCTTACCTACATCATTACCAATGCTGGGTGCGTATGTTAGGTATTAACGACTCTTGTGAAATGTTTGCTCTCGACAGTCGCCAAGAGCTCAAATTAACCGCTACAGCTCGTCGATTTCCTGCCGACGCTTGCTGGACCTACCAGAACGTTACCGAACTTAACACCTTTATCCGACAGGCGTATATCCTCACCTAAGATGGAATTCTGTGACGAGTGCGGTTCGATGATGAAAAAACAGGATGGAGTGATGGTCTGCGATAGTTGTGGACATAGGGAAGAGCAGCAAAGAGACGCAGAAGACTTCATTACCACGACCAAGCAAACGGGTGATGAATTAATTGAGACGGAGGAAGGGGCGAATTTCGAAGGCAAGCCCACTGATGAGAGTGTTCATTGCGATGAGTGTGGAAACGGGAAGGCGTGGTACACAATCAAACAAACAGGGTCTGCTGATGAGCCCCCAACTCGATTTTTTAAATGTACTGAGTGCGGTAATCGCTGGCGAGACTATAACTGAAGTCTCTCCTCAAACTCGACCGTCTCAAATTCCGATTCAATTTCTCAAATAGCGATGGAAGTGCCGACTTTTGATTACGAATATGCTACGCTATTACGTTTCTCGCATTTGAAGAATCGCGTCGGCGGTTCGTCGGCCGCACCGGTCTGTTTGATCGTGTACCACGCCTCGCCACCCCCACAGTCGTCGCAGGTCACGTCGGTCGCCGTGGGTTTCCCCTCGAAGTTCGCACCCTCCTCGGTTTCGACGAGTTCGTCGTCGCTCTGGCTCTCGGTGGAGACGAACTCGGCGGCGCGTTCCTCGTCGCGGGCGTCGGTCGCGCCACAGGACGTACACGCCATCTCGCCGTCGCGGGCGACCATCATCGACCCACAGTCGTCACAGAACTGCATACGGCGGCCGTAGCGCGCCGAGACACAAAGGTGCCTCGACACGTCGAGTCAGTCGATGCGTGACTCGCGACGCTCGGCGACGATAGGGCAGTTGCGCACGCGGAAGTCGTCGGCGTCGACCACCTCGACGATGGTCGTCCCCTCGTGGGTGCAGGTCACCGCCGGCGGGTCGGAGAAGTGTGGGCACTGCTGGCAGAACTCCCGCTTCGAGACGACGTGGTCGTCGGCCGCGGACGCCTCGTGGACCTCGGCCCCGAGTCCCACGCCAGCCTCCGGTCCGTCCTCACCCTCGACGAAGGACTCCCAGACGGCCTCGTCGTCGACCTCGGCGACGTCGACCGGTTCGAAGGGATCGTCGCGACCGGCATCAGTGTCGGCTCCGGCCTCTGCCTCCGCGGACGCGCTCCGTTCCCGCACCTCGCGAGCGAGGTCGGCGAGGGGGATGTCGTCGTCCGCGTCGAGGTCGTCGTCCACGTCGAGGTCGTCGTCCATGTCGAGGTCGTCGTCCACGTCGAGGTCGTCGTCCATGTCGAGGTCGTCGATCGCGGCGAACGGATCGTCGGCGTCGTCCTCGTCGCCGCCCTCAACCATCGGTCGTCCCTCCAAACTCGGTCTCGTCGCCGCCGTCCTCGCCGTCGGTCAGCGCCGGGTGTTCCCCGGTTGCGAGCGTCGCACTTCCGAAGAACCCGGACGAGGGCTCGAAGTCGACGTAGGTGGCTTCGCAGTGTGGACACCGGGGTCGAGAGAGCAGTCCGACGTCGACCGTCGAGCCACAGTCGCCACACGCCGCGGTGCGGTCGCCGTGGCGGTTCGCCGTCGTCCGCAGCTCGTCGACCGCCCGTCGATCCGTCTCGGCAGCGCTGAGATGCCTGAGTTCCGTGCGGAGGTCGGCAACGGTGTCCTCGAGGTCGCCGGTCGTGTCGGTCAGGTACTCCAGGATCTCCTCGTAGTTCTCGAACCCGCGGTCCAGACGGTCGGAGAGCGCGTCGACCTGCGCCGCGGCGTCCTCGGCGGCGTGGGCGGCGGCGTCGACGCGGTCGGCCAGTTCGGGGTGGTCGTGGTCGCGGGGTGCCTTGGCGTCGGCCTCGCGTTTGACCTGGATCACCCGGTCGCGGACGTCGTCGATCTTCGTGTCGAGGTCGTCCTCGACGTCGCCGACGCGGTCGGACAGCACCTCGATGCGCTCTTCCATCCCGTCGAGACGCTCCAGGTCGACGTCGATCGGAGCACCGTCGGCGTCGGGGTCCGCCTCGGCGTCGAGATAGCGGTACACCGAGACAGCTCGCGCGAGGAGTGTTCCTGGATCCGCGTCGTGCTCGGCGGCCCGCCGTTCGACCCACTCCCGTAACTCATCCGGGAAGGCGTCGGACTGTTCGCCTGCCATCCCGTATCCCTTTTTCGCCGCAGCATAAGTATCGGTCGGCCTGCCCTACCGGATCTTCCGGACACCGCTGACGTCGAACCCGCCCTCGTGAATCTCCGTCTCGAACCGGATGATGTTCTCCGCTTCGAGCCGCGAGAGGACCCCCCGGAACTCCTTGACGAACATGGTGCGAGCGCGCTTGGAACCGCCGCTCTCCCACTCGAACTGGAGGGTCCCCGAGGTGGCGTCCATCAGGTGGCCAAGCGACGTCGCCTCCAGTGTCTCCTCCTGGGCCAACAGGAGGATGAGTCCACCCCACTGGTAGGCGACCTTCTGGATGCCCTTCATGACGAGGGCGATGTCACTCCACGTCATGTCGTCGCTGACGGCGGCGACGAGGTCGGTCACCGAGTCGACGATGACGAGGTTCCCCGGCGCGTTCTCGCCGAGGTAGTCGCCGAGGGCGCTCAGTGCGCTCTCCCGGCGCTCGCGCGTCGCTAGATCCTCGACCGTCCGGGTCGCCCCAGCGTACCACTCCCGCGGGATCGGGCTCAGTTGGAAGTACTCGGCCGAGAGATCGCGAAACTGGACGTGGTCGACGGCCGTGTTCGCCAGATCCTCGTCCATCGTGTACGACATCTCGCGTTCGAGGTGGTCACGGCCGGTCGTGAAAGAGACGTAGTGTATCTCCTCGGGCGGCGTCGCAGACGACTCCACATCGCCGTAGTGGAGGTCGAACGCGTCGCGGTCGCCGTAGTACAGGCCGTTCATCGCGGCGCTCGTGTAGGCGAACTCGCGGGCGCCCGCACCGGCCTCGCCGACCAGCAGGACGACGCTCCCCGGTGGCGCACCGCCGCCGACGATGGAATCGAGGCGGGCGATACCGAAGGGGATGCGTGCCATGGGCGGCGTAGGACCGTCGGCGAGTTAGTCGTTGCGGCGCGGGTCGCCGTCGACCGTCGCACCGCGGTTGTGACCCTCGGCGACTAGGACCCGGCCGTCGACGCCCGCGGCGTCCAAGGCGTCGCGTCCCGCCTCCCGTGCCGCCGCCGACCGCGAGGCATCGGTGACGCCGTACACCGACGGCCCCCAGGAGGACTGCCCCGCGCCGTAGACGGCCGGGTCCTCGTCGAGGGCGGCGACGAGTTCGCCGGCCGGCGGGCGGTAGACCCCACCCTGTTCGTCGGCGTACCACGTCCCGTTGAGGCGGCCGACCTCCGCGACGGCCGCCCCGAAGCGTTCGGCCGATCCCTCGGTGATCGCCGGGAGGACACGCCGGGCGATGACGCCGGCGAGACGGTCACTGGGTGACGGGGACGCGGTTTCGACAACCGAGCGCATGCTTCGGTCCTCGGCGTCGCCGCTCGGTCCCGTGGGGGAGTCGGGCACGACGACGAGAAAGCGCCAGTCCTCGGGGATGGGGTGACGCGCGGCGACCGGCGGCACCGACCACCGACCGAGCGCGGGCCGATCGGTCGTGAACCGCGCGGTCGGGTGGCCGGCATCGAGGACGAATCCGCCGTCCTCGAAGGTGGCGACGCCGACACCGGAGCGGCCGCCCCGACCCAACTCCGGTGCGAGGCGTCGGACGTCGACCGAGCGGTCGTGGGCGCGCGCGACGGCGACGAGCGTCGCGAGTGCCAACTGCGTCCCGCTCCCGAGGCCGACGTGCCGGGGGAAGGAGCCGTCGACGGTCACGTCCGCGCCGTCGACGTCGAGGTGGTCGACTGCCCGTTGCGCGTAGTCGCGGACGGTCGGATTGTCACAGGTCACGCCCCCGTCGGGGGTCGCGGCGACGCTGACCCGCGGGCGGTCGAGACCAACGCCCAGACTCCCGTAGAGGCGTTCGCGGGCCAGGCTCAGGTTACAGAAGCCGAAGTGGAGGCGGGCGTACGTGGTGACGACGGCGCGGTCGCGGGACATGGATCGGTGGCGACGCCGCTCAGCCCGACCCCGGGAGCGGACAGAGACTGGCGGTGAAGACGGCGACGTCGTCGGTGTCGTTGCGCGCCCCGTGGACCACGCCGCGGTCGTGGTAGACGACGCCGGGGGCGTCGACCGCCTCCTCGTCGTCGCCCTGGATCACGGTCACCGTCCCGCGGAGGACGTGAAAGACGTTCGTGCTGTCGGCGTGTTCGTGTGGTTCCAATCGAGCACCCGGCCCCAAGGCGAAGGCCTTCACCAGTACGTCGTCGCCGACGGCGAGTTCGGCCGTCACCACTTCCTCGGGGGCCGGATCGAGCGTCTCCAGTCGGTCGAGCGTCATGGCGGCTAGTCGACCGCCTGCGTCTTAATCGGTGCGCTTCCGGGAGAAAACGGAGGAACGAGCGGTCGTCGATCGGAGGGCCGTCGCGTGGGGGAGTCAGGGGTTATCGACCGGCCGGCCCGCCGTCACCGAAGATGGAGCCGAGGAGGGTCGAGACGCGGTCGGGAACGACGGCGGGGAGCGAGGACGGGGGACCCTGTCGGTCCGCCGTCTCTGCCGCGTCGGCCGCACCCGCGTCGGCGGACGCGCTGCCGTCGGCGGCGTTCTCGTCACGTTCGTCGTCCTCGATTTCTTCGGCCTCCTCGTCACGTTCGTCCTCGGCCTCCTCGTCACGTTCGTCCTCGGCCTCCTCGTCACGTTCGTCCTCGGCCTCCTCGTCACGTTCGTCCTCGGCCTCCTCGTCACGTTCGTCTTCGTCCTCCATCTCGAACTCGCTCCCTTCGAGGACGAGCGAGCCGTCGTCGACCGCGTACTCGCTTTCGAGTTCGACGCTCGCCGTCTCGGTGCTCACCTCGAACTCGTCGTCGGGGCGCTCGAAGGCGACGGTCCCGTCCGCGTCGGTCTCGCCGACCGCCTCACCGTCGACCTCGACGGTCGCGTTCTCGACGCCGTCGTCGTCCTCGGTCACGGTGACCGTGACGACACCGTCGTTCAACTGTGCGTCCATGGCGTACGCGCCGTCGCCTGCGTCGTGCGTGCTCCCGACCGCCGCGCCGACGCCGGTGGCGGCCACCAGCACGGCCAGCAGGATCGCGAGCGGTTTCGTGACGGACATTGCACTCGACGGCTGGAACGGGAGCCACTTCAACCGGGGAGACGGTGAAGTCGAATTTCGGAGTTTCGAAGCCTATAAACCCGAATTAACCGGGATTAACCGATCGAATCAGGCGAGTTCCTCGGCGACCATGTCGACGCCGAACAGGTCGGGATCCATCGCGAGGTCGGTCTGCCCGCGCGCGAACTCGGGGAGGGAGTCGTGGCTGTAGACGACGATCTGGACGTCGGAGTTGCGCTCTTTGACCACCGAGATGGCAGTCGCCTCGTCCAGATCCGTGAGGACGAACAGGTCGGCCTCGGCGACGTCCGCGTCGTCGAGGACCGAAGCGGTGAGAATCCCGTCGACGCGTTCGACGTCGATGCCCTCGGCCTCCAGCGCCGCCCCCAGTCCCTCGTGGTCCGGGCCGGCGAGGATCGCTCGGGTCGTCATTCGTACTCGATGGTCGCGGGCGGTTTGTGGGTGACGTCGTAGACGACCCGCGCGACGTTCTCGTTCTCGCCGGTGATGCGGCTCTGGATGCGCTGGAGCGTCTCCCACGGGAGTTCCTGTGCACGCGCGGTCATCCCGTCCCGGCTCTCGACCGACCGGACGGAGACGACCCAGCCGTGGACACGGTTGTCGCCTTTGACACCCGTCGCCTTGCCGATGACGGCCGCGAACGCCTGCCACGGATCGTGCTCCTCGACCTCCTCCTCGACGACGTGACACGCCTCGCGGGCCACCGCCAACTTCTCTTCGGTCACCTCGCCGATGATGCGGACGGCGAGACCGGGACCGGGGAACGGCATCCGCTCGGAGACCACCTCCTCCAGATCCAGCGCCCGAGCCACCTCCCGAACCTCGTCCTTGTAGAGATCGCGGACGGGTTCGACGATGCCCTCGAAGTCGATCACCTCGGGGAGGCCACCGACGTTGTGGTGGGATTTGATGTTGCCCTCGCTCTCGATGCGGTCGGGGTAGATCGTTCCTTGCACGAGGTAGTCGGCGTCGGCCTCGCGGGCCTCGCGTTCGAACTCCCGGATGAACCCCTCGCCGATGACGTGGCGCTTCTCCTCGGGGTCGGTGACGCCCTCGAGGGCGTCGAGGAATCGGTCCTGCGCGTCGACGACTCGTAGGCTGTCCATGAACGCGAACGTCTCGCGGATGCCCTCCGTCTCGCCTTTCCGCATCAGCCCGGTGTCGACGTAGACGGGGGTGAGGCGGTCGCCGATCGCGCGGTACGCGAGTGCGGCCGCGACCGACGAGTCGACGCCGCCGGAGAGCGCGATGATGGCGTTCTCGTCGCCGACAGCGTCGGCGATCTCCTCGGTCGCCTCCGCGATGAATTCGTCGGCGTCGACCATCAGGCCTCCACCTCCCGTTCGGTCACGTCGGTACGATCGAGCACCGACTCGACGAGGCCAACGAAGGGTGGACTCGCTCGGTCGGGACGCGACCGGAACTCGGGGTGGAACTGCGTCCCGAGGAAGAAGGGGTGGTCGTCGAGTTCGACGATCTCCATCCGGTTGTTCGCGCGCCCGGAGAAAGTGAGCGATCCCGCTTCGAGGTCGTCGATGTACTCGGGGTTGACCTCGTAGCGGTGGCGGTGGCGCTCGGTGCAACTGTCGGCGCCGTACACCTCGTGGGCGAGCGTCCCGGGATCGATGTCGGTGGTGTGTGCCCCGAGTCGCATCGTCCCGCCCAGATCCTCTAGGTCGTACTGTTCGGGAAGGAGGTCGATCACCGGGTACGGCGTCTCCTCGTCGATTTCGGCGGAGTGGGCACCCTCCAAACCGAGGACGCTCCGCGCGTACTCGACGACCGCCATCTGGAAACCGAGACAGAGACCGAGGAAGGGAACGTCGTTCTCGCGGGCGTAGCGGATCGCTTCGATCTTCCCCTCGGACCCGCGGGATCCGAAGCCACCGGGGACGACGACTGCGTCGGCCTCGCGGAGGCGTTCGGTGTGGTGGTCGCGCATCTCGTCGGCGTCGACCCACAGCGTGTTGACGTCGACCTCCTCGTGGATGCCCGCGTGTTTCAGCGCCTCGTGGATCGACATGTAGGCGTCTTCGAGGGCGTACTTGCCGACGAGTGCGACGTCGATCTCGCCGGTCCGCTCGCGGGTGACGAGGTCGCGCCACCGGCTGTCTCGCTCCTCGTGGGGGAGCGCCTCGTCGGCGATGTTCAGTCGTTCCATCACGTACTCGTCCAACCCTTCCTCCTCGACCATCAGGGGAACGTGGTAGATATCCTCGACGTCCGGGTTCGAGAACACCGCGTCGGTCGGGACGTCACAGAACAGCGCGATCTTCTCCCGCGTCTCGGCGTCGAGGTGGTCCTCACAGCGACCGACGAGCACGTCCGGTTGCAGGCCGATCGAGCGCAGTTCCTTCACGCTGTGTTGGGTGGGTTTGGTCTTCTGTTCGCCGTTCTGGGAGTAGGGGACGAGCGTGACGTGGGCGAAGAGGACGTCCTCGTCGTCCTCCTCGTGGGAGAACTGCCGGAGCGCTTCGAGATAGGGCATCCCCTCGATGTCGCCGACGGTCCCACCGACCTCGACCAGACAGACGTCGGTCCCCTCGGCGGCCTCGCGGATGCGCCGCTTGATGTCGTCGGTGATGTGTGGAATGATCTGGACCGTGTTCCCCAGGTAGTCGCCCGCCCGCTCCTTCTCGATGACGTGTTGGTAGGTCTTCCCCGTGGTGACGTTGTGGTCGAACGTCATGTCCGTCCCGAGGAAGCGCTCGTAGTTCCCGAGATCGAGGTCGACCTCGCCCCCGTCCTTGAGGACGTACACCTCGCCGTGCTGGTAGGGGTTCATGGTCCCCGCGTCCACGTTGAGGTACGGGTCGATCTTTACGGCTGTCACGTCGAAGCCCGCGTTCGCCAGGAGACGGCCGGTGCTCGCGGCCGTGATACCCTTGCCGAGACCGGACATCACCCCGCCGGTCACGAAAACGAACTTCCGACCCAATTCCGGGTCGTATCCGGTGTCGGATTCCGTCGGCATAACGACCATGCGCGAGGCCACATGAAAATCGTTTCGCCTGGCCGGTCGCGTGGCTGCCGGTCACACGGGGCCACATCGCAGGATTCGAGTCGGCAGCGACCGTCGGCCCCGTATGGATCTGCCCGAACTCGGTCTCGGGACGTACCGACTGACCGACCCCGACGACTGCGCGACCGCCGTCGAGACGGCCCTCGGGACGGGCTACCGTCACGTCGACACCGCCGAGTACTACGGGAACGAGGCGGCGGTGGGCGAGGGCATCGCGTCGAGTCCCGTCGACCGCGACGACGTGTTCCTCGCGACGAAGGTGTGGCGGGACCGTCTCGGTCGCGACGCGTTCCCGGAGAGCGCACGCGAGCGGGTCGACGCTCTCGGCGTCGACGCCGTCGACCTGCTGTACGTCCACTGGCCGCTGGGGACCTACGACCCCGACGAGACGCTCCCGGCCCTGCTGGAGGCGCGCGAGCGAGGGCTGACCCGACACGTGGGTCTCAGCAACTTCACGCCGCCCCTCTTGGACGAGGCCATCGACCGACTCGGCGAACCGCCGGCCGCCCACCAAGTCGAGATGCACCCCCTTTGCCAGCAGGACGACCTCCGGGCACACGCCCGCCGCCACGACTACCCGCTGGTGGCGTACGCCCCCATCGCGCGCAACGCCGTCGCAGACGTGCCCGAGATCCGCGAGGTCGCCGAGAAACACGACGCCACGCCCGCACAGGTGTCGTTGGCGTGGGCGCTCAACAAGGAATCCGTGGCGGTCATCCCCAAGTCCGGGACGCCCGAACACATCCGCGAGAACTACCGGGCCATGGAGCTGGATCTGGACGACGAGGACGTGGCACGCATCGACGGGATCACACGGGAGGAACGGGTCGTCGATCCGGGGGACGCACCGTGGAACCGCTGACCGGTCCGACCCCGTTCGGGCCGACGACGCCGCGAGCGGCCGGTCACTTCGTCATACTTTTCACTGCCCGCGCCAAGGTTCTGGCATGAGCGCGGACGACAAATACCCCGAAGAGAGCGGGCGACGGCGGTTCGTCAAGGGCGTCGTGGGCGGGTCGGCGCTCGCCGGCGTCGGCGCACTCGGGACGGTCACCGTCAACAGCGCGACTGCCTCGCCGGGTGCCGGTGGGGGGGCGACGCAGGCGTGGGCCATCGAGAACACGGCCGGCCCTGCGCCACGCGGGATGCCACAGATCCCGCTCGAAGTCGACGACGAGGGCTACATCAGGGGAATCTGGCCGGACGTCGAGACCACGCTCCAAGGCGGGGTCGAGATCCGGATCGCCGAGATGGACCTCGGCGGGACGACCTACTCCTCGGAGTGGTTCCAGTACTGTGGCGTCGAAGGGTACCAAGGCATCCAGCCGGGGTACGAGAGTGACAACTACTTCAGATCGGACTCGGCACCTCCCTACGACTGGCAGTCGTCGAGCAAGGAACAGGGCGATCGCTTCCACGTCGACGACTTCAGCGACTACACCGAGTGGGGCAACGGCATCGGCGACGCCGGCGCCGGGAAACCAGCCACGGGCACGTGGCGGTCACAGGACGCCGACGACGTGATCCCGATCCAGGTGATCCGGAGCAAGCGCGTCGAACAGGCCGCCCAGAACGACGAGTGGTTGCAGGCGAGCACCGACCAGGGGTTCATCGCGTGGCTCAACAAGTGTACGCACTTCTGCTGTGTCCCCGGCTACAAACAGACGGAGGACGTGGCTCGCTTCGGCGACCCCAACGGGGTCTACTGCCAGTGCCACCAGTCGGTGTACGATCCCTTCTCGGTCGTCCAGACGCTGTTCACCGCCCGCCCACGGCCGGACTGATCGAGCCGGCACCCACTACCCGCTTCCCTCACTCGGTCGCGCCACGCCCGCCGCTCACCGGCGGGAACAGCGCGAGTTCGTCGCTCGCCGCAACCGTCGTCTCCAGTCCGTCGGCCGCGTGGACGTTCTCGCCGTTCCGGAGGACGTTGATGTGGTCCGCGACCGCTCCCGAGTCGTCGAGGACGCGTTCCCGGAGCGACGGCTGTGCCTCGAACAGCGCGTCGAGTGCGTCGCCGACCGTCGCTCCGTCGTCGACGTCGACCGATATCTCCCGGTCGCCGGCCACCTCCGCGAGGTCAGCGAACAACTTCCACTCCATAGGGTACTCTCCCGGCCCGTCGGTCAAATGGGTTGCGTCTCGGACGGCCGACTCCGGGCGCCGAGTCGACGGTACGCCTCGGCGCGACAGACGACGTACACCTCGTCGCCGGCGACGAGCGTCCGGTCGTGGGGGAGCGTGTCGACAGATCCGTCCTCGCCCTCGACGGCGACGACGGTGGCGTCGGCGTCCCGCGCCCGGTCGCTGCGGAGGCTCACGACGTGCCCGCGATAGCTCCCCGCCCCGGTCGAGAGGGTCACCTCGTCGCCGCGGGCGGTTCCGGTGGGGAGGAGGGCACGGACCGAGACGCCGCGCTTGCCGGCTGGGATGCGCTTCGAGAGACCGCCGGGCGGCGGCGCGGCACTCACCGTCGCCCGCGCGCGTTCGTCGAGCGAGACGGACACGTCCGTCAAGTCGAACTCGGTGCGGAGGCGGTCGGCAACCCGTGACTCCAGTTCGACTACCGGCACGTCCGCGGGGACGGGCGGGTGCCCCTCCATGTCGCCGACGTCGCCGGCGACGGTGACACGGGCCTGTCCGCGGCCGCCGACCAGTTCCACCACGTCCGTCGAGAGGGTGCGGTCGGTGAGTTTGCGGAGCGAGAGTTTGCGCGGGAAGTCGGCGACCATCTTGTCTCCGACGCTGTGGGCGTACAGCGAGAGCATCAACACGACGATGAGGGCGACGCTCAGCCGGATCTGATTCGACGACCGGGTGAACGTCGGATCGTTCAGCGCCATCAGGCCACCGTTGACGCCGGCGATGGCCACCGCGAGGACGACGACACCGAACGCGGGGACGGTGACGCCGGTGACGTACTTGAACAGGAAGCCCAAGCCGTAGGAGACGAGCGCCGGAATGATACCCGTCAACACGCCGAGGTAGACGCCGAGTAGGAGTTCGACGGGGACCGAGGCCATGATCACGTCTCGGCGCGGAGGACGATACGGATTGTCGTCGGACGCGGTGGCGACCCTACACGTTCCCGCGGTCGACGACCGCGACGTCGCAGTCGATGTCGCGCAGGCGCTCGAACGTCGGGGGCGAGAGGAGCCGGGAGGCACGGGACCGGTCGCCGGACGATCCGACGACGAGGAGGTCGTAGGTGCTCGCGTTCGCCCCGATGAACTCGGTGACCTCGCTCCGGGCGACGCGGGTCTCGACTTCGGCGTCGACCGTCTCCGCGAGGTCGGCGAGGCGCTTCTCTGCGCCGCGGCGCTCCATCTCCGCTTCGATACAGGTACAGACGCTTAGACTCCCGTTCGGTCCGGTCAGTCGGGTGCCGAAATCGAGCATCGCGTGGGCGCTGTCGCCCGGCCGTGCGACCATCACGAGGACGCGCCGCCAGCGGCGACGGCCGGCCGTCGTCCGGACGGCGACGGTGTCGTAGCGGCTGTCGAACACGCCGTGCACGTACGGCGAGAGCAGGCCGCGGTCCTCCTCGTACGGCGTGACCACGAGGTCACAGTTCGTGTTCGACGCCGTCTCGACGGTCGTCGACACGGGCGAGCCGCGAGCGACGACCACCTCACAGGGGACACCCGCCCGCGTCCGGACCGTCTTCGCGACCGACTCCAGTCGCTCGGCCGTCCGGGTCGCACGGGTGTCGGCGTCGGCATCGATGGCCGGCGTCGCAGCGTCGTCGCCGCCCCCGTCTCCACCGTCGAGGACGGCCAGCAACACGACCTTCCCCGCGTCGTGGGCGGCCGCGAGCGTCGCACCGAAGACGGCCGTCGTCTCGGCGATAGCGGGGTCACCCCGCATCGGCACGAGGACGTGATCGGCGCTCCCGGCCGTGTCGTAGAGATACCGGGCGCGGCGCTCGTAGAACCGCGACCGCCAGAGGCCGAAGACGACGGCGACGAGCGTCCCGAAGACGGCGACGCTCGCGACGTACGCTTCCGGCGAGGCGTCGTCGGTCACGAGGACGAGCAGCGCCGTCGAGAAGGCGGCTGGCTCCTCGACGTCCAGAAACCACGTCACGACGCCGGTCAGGAAGATGGAGAGCGCGGCGCTAAGCGGTGAGACGACCGGCTCCGCGGGGGCGACCGGGAGCGCGAGCGCTACCCAGCCACAGCACGCGCCGGCGACGAGGCCGACGACGAACTTCCGTGGGGAGGCGTACCGGCCCTCGGGATCCGAAAAGAGGGTGTACGCGCCGGCGGCGAGGGGCGGAAAGAGCAGGAAGGAGAGCTCGGTCAGTACGTTCGAGACGACGGTGACGAGGGCGATGAGCAGGGGGACCGCCACCAGCACCGTCAGGTGGAGCAGATTTCCGGTGTGTTGGATCCAGCGACCCAGCGCCGCGAGTTCGCGCCGCTCGATCCGCCGGAGGCGTCGGACGATGGCGGCGACGCGGGCGAGGATCCGATCGAGCATCCCCCTACCCGAGCGTCGCGGCGGCGTCGAGGGCCAGTCCGATCATCCGCTCGACGTTGTTCCGGGCCTTCGGCGGGAGTTCGTCCGCGGCCGTGTCGCCACTCCCCTTCTGGGTCCCCTCGACGAGGTTGCCGTCGACGGTACAGACGGCGCCCGAACGCAACCCCTTCCGGCGGGCGAGGGTGAACAGTGCGGCGGCCTCCATCTCGACGGCGAGGAGGCCGGCGGCCTCCCAGTCGTCGACGTAGTCGTCGGTCTCGGCGTAGAACGCGTCGTCGGTGACGACGGGGCCGACGTGGACCGACTCGCCTTCGGCTTCGGCGGCGTCGATCAGCGCACGCGTCACCTCGAAGTCGGGGACCGCCGGATACTCGACCCGCTCGTAGCGCTTGGTCGTTCCCTCCTCCTTGGCGGCGGCCGTCGCGACGACCATGTCGCCGATCTCGATACCCGACTGGAGCGCGCCGATGGTCCCCGGACGGATCACCGTCTCGACGCCGACCGCTGCGAGTTCCTCGAGCGCGATGGCCGCCGAGGGCGACCCGACGCCGGTCGAACAGATCGTCAGGGGGACGCCGTCGTACTCGGCGTCAACGAGGCGATACTCCCGGTTGCGTGCGAGGTCGGTCGCGGCGTCACAGGCCGCGGCGATGCGCTCGACGCGGTCCGGATCGCCCGGCAGCAGTGCTACGTCTCGGACGTCGCCCTCGTCGACTCGCAGGTGTGGTTGGACGGCCATGGCCCACCGTCGGCGTGCCGCGATCAAAAAGACGGGGTTCGGCGACGGAACACGGACGGGTCGCGCGCCGTCGCTCGCCCCAGGAGCCACGGGAGCCGATCGAACGACGGCGATAACGGCAGGTCTTTCACGCTGGTCGATGAAGGCGCCGACGATATGAGCTACGACAAGATCGAAGTTCCCGACGAGGGTGACGCGATCACCTTCGACGAGGAAACCGACGAACTCGACGTTCCCTCGACCCCGATCATCCCCGTCATCTACGGGGACGGGATCGGCAAAGACGTCGGCCCGGCCGCCCAGCAGGTACTCGACGCCGCCGCCGAGGCGACCGGCCGGTCGATCAGTTGGATGCGCCTCTACGCCGGCGAGTCCGCCCGGGAGCGCTACGGCGAGAACCTGCCCGAGGACACCGTCGAGGCGATCCGCGAGTTCCGCGTCGCGATCAAGGGGCCGCTCACGACGCCCGTCGGCTCCGGCTTCCGCTCGCTCAACGTCGCGCTGCGGAAGAAACTCGACCTCTACGCGAACGTCCGCCCGACCTACCACCTCGACGGGGTCCCCTCGCCGGTCAAGAGCCCCGAAAAGATGGACATGGTCAACTTCCGGGAGAACACCGAGGACGTGTACGCCGGCATCGAGTGGGAGGCCGGCACCGACGAGGTGGAGACGGTCCGCGAGTTCGTCGAGGAGGAGATGGGCTTCGACTCGACCATCCACGACGGGCCGGTCGGCATCGGTCTCAAACCCATCTCGGAGTTCGGGAGCAAGCGCCTGATCCGGGAGGCCATCGACTACGCCCTCGAGAACGGCCGCGACTCGGTGACGCTCGTCCACAAGGGCAACATCATGAAGTTCACCGAGGCGGCGTTCCGCGACTGGGGCTACGAACTCGCCGAGGAGGAGTACGGCGAGGACGTCATCACCGAGGACACCCTCTGGGACGAGTACGAGGGCGAGGCGCCCGAGGGAACCGTCGTCGTCAAGGACCGCATCGCCGACAACATGCTCCAGCAACTGCTGACCCGCACCGAGCAGTACGACGTGTTGGCGATGCCGAACCTCAACGGCGACTACCTCTCGGACGCCGCGGGCGCACAGATCGGCGGCCTGGGCATCGCCCCCGGCGCGAACCTGGGCGGCGGGCGCTGTCTGGCCGAACCCGTCCACGGCTCCGCGCCGAAGTACGCCGGCGAGGACAAGGTCAACCCCACCGCGATGATCCTCTCGGGCCGGATCATGCTCGAACAGCTCGGCTGGGACGACGCGGCTGACCTCGTCCGCGACGCCGTCGAGGAGACCATCTCCTCGGGGAAGGTCACCTACGACCTCCACCGACAGATCGAGGGCGGGACGAAACTCGCCACCAGCGAGTACGCCGACGTGGTCGTCGAGAATATCGAGAAGCTCTCCTGAGCGGCGACCCCCGCCCGATAGCCGGCGTTCCGGCCATCGAGGGGACCGACGACGGTTCGGATGCCGTCAATATCGCCCCCGTTTCTTCACGCATTTATATCCGGAGGGGGAGATGTAGGTATGAGCGAGCCACGCGTGCTGTTGCTCGGCGCACCGGGAGCGGGCAAAGGAACGCAGAGCAAGCGCCTCGCGGAGGAGTTCGGTATCGAACACGTCACGACGGGCGACGCGCTCCGGTCGAACAAGGACATGGACATCGGGCACATGGACACCGAGTACGACACGCCACGGGCCTACATGGAGGCCGGCGACCTCGTCCCCGACGCGGTCGTCAACGAGATCGTCAAGACGGCCCTGCAGTCCGCCGACGGCTACGTCCTCGACGGCTACCCCCGAAACCTCGATCAGGCCGAGTACCTCTCGGAGATCACCGACCTCGACGCCGTCGTCTTCCTCGACGTGAGTCAGGGGGAACTCGTGGATCGGCTCACCGGACGGCGGGTGTGTGACGACTGCGGGGCCAACTACCACGTCGAGTTCAACCCCCCCGAGACCGAGGGCGTCTGTGACGACTGCGGCGGCGAGTTGATCCAACGCGACGACGACACCGAGGACACCGTCCGCGACCGTCTCGAGGTGTACGAGGAGAACACCGAACCGGTCGTCGACCACTACCGCGAGGCGGGCGTCCTCGTCGAAGTCGACGGCGAAGGGACCCCGGACGAGGTGTTCGAGGCGATCAGCGACGTCGTCGACGACGCGGCGAACTAGCGACGGGGGCGAAGCTATATTTCGATGGGCCGACGAGCGACGAGCGTGCGATCGACCACCCACCGGCGGCTGTGTGGCGTTCTCGGTGGCCTCCTCGTAGCGCTGGTCGTCGGCGTCGTCGCGGCCGTCGGGATCGCCCCACTTCGAGCGCCGGTCGTGGCCACACAGGTCTCGCTACTCGGGCTCTCGGGAGCGTTCGACCTCCTCGCTGCCGTCGAGACGCCGATCACCGAACGGGTCGCGTGGTACCGGCTGAGCGGGGTAGCGAACGTCGCACTCGGCCTCGCGCTCCCGGTCGGCCTCCTCGGCTGGACGGGCACGGGAACCGGCGGGACCGTGCTCCTCGTGGTCACGGCCGTCGGCGGCCTCGCGCTCGTCGGCGTCGGGGTCGACCTCGCTCTGTTCGCCGGCGAACACGTCTACCAGCGGCCGCTCGAAGAGTAAAAGGTTCATAACCGGCGGGTGGTTACCCCTCCTCAATGGCACGGATCGAGCAGAAGGTGCGAGACCTCGTCGCGGCCGACGCCGAGATGGAAGGGGTCATCCAGACGGTGCTGGACCGGGCAGAAGACGGCGAGGTCAAGTGGGTCGACGTCCGCGACGACTTATCGAGCGGGCAGTGGGGCCGCCTCATCGAGAAGGGTGTCCTGATCGACGGCGACGCCGGGTTCCGTCTGGCCGACGCCGAGGCGACCCGCGACGCGCTCGACACCGAGAGTGGAGCGGTGGCCGACATCGACACCGGCACCGACTCCGACGACGAGAGTTCGTGGTCGATGTGGGACAAGGGCGCGGCGGTGTTCAGCATCGCCCTCTTCGCCGGCTACTCGTGGGCGCCGATGCGCAACGTCATCGGATCGGCGATGAACGTCGTCCTCGGCCCCCTCGAATCGACGCTTCCCTTCTACGCCGTCGTCATGATCCTCGCCGTCGTGACGGGGCTGTACTCGACGATCCTGCAGGCGAACCTGATGGATTCGGAGAAGATGGGGGAGTACCAAGAGCAGATGAAGAAGATCCAGGAGAAACGCAAGGAGGCGAAGGAGCGCGGCGACGACGAGGCCCTGGAACGAATCCAGGACGAACAGATGGACGCCATGGGCGACCAGTTGGGCATGTTCAAAGAGCAGTTCCGGCCCATGGTGTGGATCATGTTCCTCACCATCCCCGTCTTCCTGTGGATGTACTGGGGCGTCGGCATCAGAGGGGCGGACGCGGTGTTCGACCTCCAACCCCTGATCTTGCCGCTCGTCGGCGAGCGAGCGTGGACCGACGGCGTCGTCGGCCCCATCCAGGTGTGGATCGTCTGGTACTTCCTCTGCTCG